>NZ_VFVX01000002.1:0-359273 GCF_006442395.1 Mesorhizobium sp. B2-3-5
CCAGATCGACGATCTCCTGCCCTGGGCTTACATCCCCGCCTCTGAACTCAGGGCCGTGGCCTGAGAACATCGCTTACCACCAAAACAGGCCGAAATTGTATTGGGGCCTGAAATTACTGTTAATTTTGGGGCAAAAATCGGTGGGAAGATCACCGAAGGCGTACCCCTGTACGATTAGTTGTTATATTAAGGCTGCTGGGGGGCAGCCATGCACATTGAGTTCGTTGAAATTTCCAACTTTCGCAAGTTGATATCGACCCGCGTCGGTCTGTCGAAAAAAACTACAGTGTTTGTCGGTGCCAACAACAGCGGAAAAACGTCCGCAATAACGGCCCTTCGGTACTTCCTGGTCCAGCGGGAAAAAAACAACTTCGCGTTCAACGACTTCACCCTAAGCCATTGGCCCACCATCAATACCATGGGCTTGGCGTGGGAGCAGGCATTGGTGGCAGAGGAACCCTTGCCCGATCCGAATTGGGATGCGGTATTGCCATCAGTCGATGTCTGGCTTGAAGTCCCCGAAACCGAACTGCACTATGTCCAGCCCTTGCTGCCAAATCTCGAATGGGTAGCCGGCCGTTTAGGGGTTCGCGTGCGGTATGAGCCGATCGACGCCCAGCAACTCCAAATGGATTACCTCGCAGCCCGTCGCGACGTGCTCGCCTTGCAAAAGGAAGCAGCAGCCCTCGCCGGTGGAGCAGGGGCAGCGGCCCCTCCGTTTGTAGTCAAACTATGGCCCGAAAACCTGGTCGATTATCTCCAGCGGCGGCTCACGAGCTACTTCACCCACAGGTATTACGTATTGGACCCGGAGGCCATCGCCGAACCAGTCCACGGGGTAGCTCAACCCCAGCAACTTAACGCCTATGAGCCAATTGATGGAGACCCGTTCAAGGGCCTCGTTCGGATCGATGAGATTAGCGCTCAACGGGGCTTCGGGTCCGGTGAGGACGGGTTTGAGGACGACAAGGCAGCCACGGCTTCCGGTTCCCGGAAGCTCTCCACCCAATTGCGCCGGTATTACGCCCTTCATCTTGACCCGTATGAGAAGCCAGACGCCAAAGATCTCCATGCGCTAAGGGCGATCGAGCAAGCCCAGAAAGCTTTTGACGGTCGTCTGACAGATGGTTTTGAAAGCCCGCTCAAGGAAATGCATAAGTTAGGTTATCCGGGGGTCACCGATCCAAGGTTGAACATCTCGACGCGATTGCGACCTGTTGAGGGTCTTAACCACGAGGCCGCAGTGAGATTCGAAATCCCGGTCCATGACGGTGAGAAGCAGGTCAAGCTTCATCTGCCGGAAGACTCCAACGGTCTCGGGTACCAAAATCTCATATCGATGGTCTTTCGCCTGATGGCGTTTCGCGACAGCTGGATGAAAGTCGGCAAAGCGAAAGCAAAAGCAGGGGATGAAACGGTGATCGCGCCACTGCATCTGGTGCTTATCGAAGAACCTGAAGTCCACCTTCACACCCAGGTACAGCAGGTCTTCATCCGCCAAGCTTATAAGATTCTCCGCAATCACGACGAGCTTGGAGCAAAAGAGCCTTTTCGAACCCAGATGGTGGTGAGTACGCATTCAAGCCACATCGCGCACGAATGCGAATTTGACTCGCTAAGGTATTTCAGACGCCTGCCGGGAGACGCGACGAGTATTCCGACCTCCTGTGTTATGAACCTGAATGACGCGTTTGGGGGTGACCCTGAGACGAAGCGGTTCGTGACCCGCTACCTGAAGGTGACGCACTGCGATTTGCTTTTTGCCGATGCTGCCATTTTCATAGAAGGGCCTGCCGAACGCATTCTTGTTCCCCATTTTGTGAACGAGCATCCTGAGTTTTCCAAACTTTCGGAGAGTTACATCACCTGGCTCGAAATTGGGGGAAGTCATGCCCACCGCATGAAATCGCTTGTCGAGCGCATTGGTCTGACAACGCTTATCATCACCGATCTCGACTCTTGTGATGCCGAAGGGAAGGTGGCAGTTCCGGTGAGAGGGCAGAACTATACCTCCCGCAATCAAACCCTCCGAACTTGGTGTCCGGCTGCCACTCAGCTCGATGAGCTTCTGGACAAGCCTGACGCAGATAAGATTATGACTTATGCTGATGAGCGCTTCGCAATTTGCGTGGCTTATCAGTCTCCGGTGCAAATCACCTTCAAAGGCGTCGAGACGGAAGCTCTGGCCTACACGCTTGAAGATTCGATTGTGTATGCGAACCTAGCCTTATTCGCTGGCCTGGGCGGCACAGGGCTCATTGCCAAGTTCCGCCAAGCCATCAACGACAGCGCTGACAGTGCTGCCTTGGCAGCCGCCCTCAAAGAGAACTTGAAGGGCGGGAACAAGGCCGAGTTTGCGTTGGACCTGCTTGAGATTGAGAACCCTGTCGTACTCGCCCCGCCAGCCTACATCCGTGTCGGACTCCTCTGGCTAGCCGAACAACTGCAACGCAAGCAACTCGAACTCGGTATTGTCAAGGTTGTCGAAAATCCTGTACCCGATGTGGCGGACCAGCCTGCCGGAGTGGCAGCATGACAGCACCGTTCCAATCCAACTCCAACATGAACATGGACGACCATGTGGACGGTACGATTGCCGATGCGCTCCGGATGGACAACCCTAAAAGTTTTTTCCTGTTTGCGGGCGCGGGTTCGGGCAAGACCCGCACTTTGGTCAATGCGCTTGAACATATTCAACGTAGGTTCCGCGACATCCTTCGCCTGCGCGGGCGCCAGGTCGCGGTTATCACGTACACTAACGCTGCATGCGAGGAGATCATCCGGAGAACGAAGTACGATCCGCTTCTGGTGGTCAGGACGATTCACAGTTTTGCCTGGCAACAGATCCAGGGTCTAAACAACGACATTCGGGAATGGCTTCGCGAGACGCTTCGACGCCAGATCGATGAGCTCGAGGATGAGGAGGCCAAAGGTCGGCCGGGGACCAAGGCCTCGATCGGGCGACTCGCGCGGATCGAGTCCAAGAGGCATCGCCTCGATCGCTTGGACCAAATCAAGACCTTCACTTACAACCCGAATGGAGACAACCGAGAACGAAACGCCCTGAACCACAGTGAAGTCATTTCGATTTTTTCTTCGTTCTTGCAGTCGAAGCCCCTGATGCAACGGCTCCTGGTCGAAAAGTTTCCTTTCCTTTTCATCGATGAAAGCCAGGATACCCACGGCGCCCTCGTGGACGCTTTGCTGACCGTTCAAAAGGCGCACGCCGAGCGTTTCAGCCTCGGGTTGATCGGCGACACCATGCAGCGCATCTACTCCGACGGCAAAGAGCGCATTGAGGATGAGATCCCCGAGGGCTGGGAAGTCCCTGAAAAGAAACTCAATCACCGGAGTCCGAAGCGTGTGGTGCGGTTGATCAACAAGATCAGGTCATCAGCAGACGTTCATACGCAGGAGCCCCGCGACGATGCGATTGAGGGTTGGGCCCGCCTGTTCGTGTTTCCAACGGCTACGCCGGACAAGCCCGGACTGGAACAGAGAATCCGGGAATATATGGCAGGGGTCACCGAGGATCAGCTTTGGAATACGATTGACGACTGCAAAATCCTTACCCTGGAACATCACATGGCTGCGCGTCGGATGGGGTTTGAGCAGATGTTCGAGGCCCTGGCTTCTGTCGAAGAGTTTCGTACCAGCTTTCTTGATGGCACGTTCGGACCCACCCGGCTCTTCACACACTGTGTGTTGCCTTTGGTCACCGCGCAACAAAAGGGCGACAAATTCACTGCGACTAGGGTCCTACGGGAACTATCGCCTCTGCTGAGCAAGGACAGTCTGAAGGCGTCGCAAAAACCGGCCGACCAGCTCGCTGCAGCTCAGTCTGCAATCAGCAAACTAATGCATCTCTGGGACATGGGCACTCCCTCCTGCGGTCAGGTGTTGATAAGCATTGCTGAGACGAAACTCTTCGAAATCCCGGACCGGCTTAAAGCGGTCGTGGCGGTGCTGACATCGTCGTCAGAGAACGTGAAGCCGGAAGACGAGCGAGCCGATCCGCAGAGCGAGGATATGGCGGCGCTCGTGCGCTTCCTTGAATGCCCGTTTTCCATGATCGAGCCTTACGCGACCTATGTTGCCCATCAGGCGCCCTACGACACCCACCAGGGCGTCAAAGGGCTCGAATTCGATCGCGTGATGGTCCTCATGGATGACAGTGAGGCACGCGGCTTCATGTTTGGCTATGACAAGCTGCTCGGTGGAAAAGAGCCGACCGCGAGCGACCTAAAGAGCCAGCAAGAAGGACGGGACAGTACTATCGAACGGACACGACGCCTATTTTACGTAACCTGCAGTCGCGCCAAAATGAGCCTTGCGTTGGTGGCTTATACCGACAACCCGGGCGCCGTGCGGAAGCATGTGCTGAATAGCGGGTTGTTCGACGATGCCGAGGTCTTCCTCGCTCTCCCAAACTAAAGCCCCGACGATCGCCGCCAGTCGACAAAGCCAAGCATTGCTCGCGCGCGAAGTCTACAGATTTCTGCCAAAAACGAACGTCCTGAATTACACAAAGCCTTGCACATCAAATCCAAGATCGGCTATAAGCGCTGAATTATCAACGGGATGTACAAACGCTATTCGGTCTCCAAAACCGCAGGTCGTAGGTTCGAGCCCTGCTGCCCGTGCCATTTTCGAAATGGCTATCAGAACGACATTTTTACCGGTGGCCTTTGAAATTCGGCGACCCGCTTGCCATATTGATACAATTGGGGCATAAGGCTCGTATAGCCGGGACGGAACGACTGGATGGTTCCGAGGCGGCGTTTGGGCATAAAGCGGACACTTGCCACTTGCGTGGAACAAGAATCGGTTTTATGTAGACAGGACAGACACGCGGCGCGTGGAGCTGGGAAGCCGGCTTTACGCGTCTGATTTGCATGGGCGAAATGATTGCGCTGATTCGGCGCAAAAATGGACCCAGGCGGCACGTCCCGGCCAGCGGGATCATCCAGGGGGCCCGGCCAACGGGTCTTGAAGACAGGCGGCATATGGCTTCGAAAACCACAAATCCTTTCGTCTTTCTCCAGCAGGTGCGCGCGGAGACAGCCAAGGTGACTTGGCCGTCGCGGCGCGAGACGATGATCTCGACGGTGATGGTTCTGGCCTTCGCTGTGATCGCGATGCTCTTTTTCTTCACCGCCGATCAGCTCATGGGCCTCGCGGTCGAGCAGATTCTGGGAATTGGACGCTAAGTCCGGCGATTACGGAGAAGTCGTAAAATGGCTACGCGCTGGTACATCGTCCACGCTTATTCGAACTTTGAGAAGAAAGTCGCCGAGGACATCGAGAACAAGGCCAAGCAGAAGGGCCTGTCCGCCGATATCGAGCAGATCGTGGTGCCGACCGAGAAGGTCGTCGAGGTCCGTCGCGGCCGCAAGGTCGATGCCGAGCGCAAGTTCTTCCCGGGCTATGTGCTCTTGAAGGCCAATCTGACCGATGCGGTGTTCTCGCTGGTGAAGAACACGCCGAAGGTCACCGGTTTTCTCGGCGATTCCAAGCCGGTGCCGATTACCGAGGCGGAAGCGCAGCGCATCCTGAATCAGGTGCAGGAAGGCGTCGAGCGGCCGAAGCCCTCGGTCACCTTCGAGATCGGCGAGGCGATCCGCGTCTCTGACGGTCCCTTCGCGTCGTTCAACGGCTTCGTCCAGGAAGTGGACGAGGAGCGGGCGCGGCTCAAGGTGGAAGTTTCGATCTTCGGGCGCGCCGTGCCCGTCGATCTGGAATTCGGACAGGTCGAAAAGGGCTGATCCGAAATCCCCGATGTTGGACCGGCTCGCCGGTCCGGCGATCAGGGGAGGCGGCGCGGAAACGCGCGGCTTTAACGACGGTGGGAGGCGAATGCGGCGTTAGCCTGTCGCAGAAACCGCACCACCAGACTGCAACCGCCGGTGTTTCCCAGGTCGTGGAGCCGGCATAGACAAAGGCAGGAATAGAGATGGCTAAGAAAATTGCAGGCCAGCTCAAGCTCCAGGTCTCCGCGGGTTCGGCTACGCCGTCGCCCCCGATCGGCCCGGCGCTTGGTCAGCGCGGCATAAACATCATGGAATTCTGCAAGGCGTTCAACGCGCAGACCCAGGAAATGGAAAAGGGATCGCCGGTTCCGGTGGTCATCACCTACTACCAGGACAAGTCGTTCACCTTCGTCATGAAGACGCCGCCGGTGAGCTACTTCCTGAAGAAGGCTGCGAACCTGAAGTCCGGTTCGAAGGAACCCGGCAAGGTCAAGGCCGGTACTGTTTCGCGCGACAAGGTTCGCGAGATCGCTACCGCCAAGATGAAGGATCTGAACGCAAACGACGTCGAAGCGGCCATGCGTATGGTCGAGGGCTCCGCCCGCTCGATGGGTCTGGAAGTGGTGGGCTAAGATCATGGCAAAAATTGCAAAGCGTGTATCCAAGTCCCGCGAAGGCATCGATCCCAACAAGGCCTATGCCCTGGGTGAAGCGCTGAAGCTGCTCAAGGACCGTTCGTCGGTCAAGTTCGACGAGACCGTCGAAGTCGCCATGAACCTGGGTGTCGACCCGCGCCATGCCGACCAGATGGTCCGCGGCGTGGTCAACCTGCCGAACGGCACCGGCCGCTCGGTTCGCGTCGCCGTGTTCGCCCGTGGCGACAAGGCGGAGGAAGCCAAGGCCGCTGGCGCCGACATCGTCGGTGCGGAAGATTTGGTCGACATCGTCCAGAAGGGCACGATCGATTTCGATCGCTGCATCGCTACGCCGGACATGATGCCGCTGGTCGGCCGTCTCGGTAAGGTGCTCGGCCCGCGCGGCATGATGCCGAACCCGAAGGTCGGCACCGTCACCACCGACGTCGCCGCCGCCGTCAAGGCATCGAAGGGCGGCGCGGTCGAGTTCCGCGTCGAGAAGGCGGGCATCGTGCATGCCGGCGTTGGCAAGGTCTCGTTCGATGTCAAGGCATTGGAAGAGAACGTCCGCGCTTTCGCCGACGCGGTGACCAAGGCAAAGCCGGCTGGCGCCAAGGGCAATTACGTCAAGAAGGTGTCGGTCACCTCGACGATGGGGCCGGGCCTCAAGCTGGACGTCTCGACGCTCGCCGCGTCCTGATCGAATTTTTGGGCCGGCCGCAAGCGGCTGACCTTTGAAGTGAATTCCGGGCCTTGGATTTATCCTGGGCCCGGTACCGGAAGCCGGAAGGTTTCCGGACATCCTGTCCGAGATTGCAGGCGGCCCAAAAGCCTTAATTCATGTTGGCCTGCATGAGACGGGTGAAGACCCGACAACGGAGCGACAAGCTCCAATGAAAGGTTCGAACCGTGTTTGCCTTTTGTCTGCGCATCGCCGGCTTGGCCGTCGATGTGGCGAAAGGGGGCAGGATCCTCGAGCGTCGTTCGGGAGATCCGTTACTGGATGGCCCGGCCGGCAAAAAGGCAACCCGACGCCTGTCTTTGTGAATGGGATGTTCCCATTAACAGGATGGGGGTCAACTGGAGATAGGCAGTGGACAGAGCGGAAAAACGCGAACTCGTCACGGGCCTGAACGATGCGTTCTCGGGCGCAGGTTCAGTGGTCGTGGCCCACTATGCCGGTATCACCGTCGCGCAAATGAACGACCTTCGGTCGAAAATGCGCGCCGCCGGTGGCACCGTTAAAGTCGCGAAGAACCGTCTCGCCAAAATCGCTCTTCAGGGCACGGACTCCGCATCGATCATCGACCTGTTCAAGGGACAGACGCTGGTCGCTTATTCGGAGGATCCGATTGCGGCGCCGAAGGTCGCGTCCGATTTCGCCAAGGGAAATGACAAGCTCGTCATTCTCGGCGGCGCAATGGGCACGACCTCGCTTGACGCCGACGGTGTGAAGGCACTCGCCACACTTCCGTCGCTCGACGAGCTGCGCGCCAGGCTGGTTGGCATGATCGCCACGCCAGCAACCCGGATCGCCCAGATCGTCAATGCACCCGCGGCTTCGGTCGCGCGCGTCATCGGCGCTTACGCCCGGAAGGACGAGGCGGCATGAGGCCGTTCCTCGCTATCACAAACACACGTTCGAACCTAACGAAGGAATACAACAATGGCTGATCTCGCAAAGATCGTAGACGACCTTTCGAAGCTGACCGTCCTCGAGGCGGCTGAGCTGTCGAAGCTTCTGGAAGAAAAGTGGGGCGTTTCGGCTGCTGCTCCGGTGGCGGTTGCCGCTGCTGGCGGCGCTGCCGCTGCTGCTGCTCCGGTCGAAGAGAAGACCGAATTCGACGTCGTCCTCACCGAGGCCGGCGCTCAGAAGATCAACGTCATCAAGGAAGTCCGCGCCATCACCGGCCTTGGCCTCAAGGAAGCCAAGGATCTGGTCGAAGCGGCTCCGAAGCCGGTCAAGGAAGGCGTTTCCAAGGCCGACGCCGACAAGTTCAAGGCCCAGCTGGAAGCAGCCGGCGCCAAGGTCGACCTGAAGTAAGCGTATAAAGCGGCGGGCGGCCTCGCGCCGTCCGCCACTCCCTTCGCCTGGAAGGGAGGGCGCGTAACGCGAGATGTACGAGAACCTCTTTCCTGAGGGCCTGGAAGCGGCCTTCAGGAAACGGGTTTTCTCCCGTTTTAGCCGGCCGCCGACGGGAGGCTGGAGAACAGACAGAGAGCCGCCGCCCAGGTGGCTCGGAATGCAAGGCGAACCGCGGCGAGGTTCGCCCCGAGTTTAGAGCTAAGGAGCGACGATGGCCCATACCCAGACTTTCAATGGCCGCAGACGCGTACGCAAGTTCTTCGGAAAGATCCCGGAAGTTGCGGAGATGCCGAACCTCATCGAGGTTCAGAAGGCGTCCTATGACCAGTTCCTGATGGTGGACGAGCCCAAGGGCGGCCGTCCGGACGAGGGACTGCAGGCTGTTTTCAAGTCGGTCTTCCCGATCTCCGACTTTTCCGGCTCCTCGATGCTGGAGTTTGTGAAGTACGAGTTCGAAGGACCGAAATTCGACGTTGACGAATGCCGTCAGCGCGACCTGACCTATGCCGCGCCGCTGAAGGTGACGCTACGCCTCATCGTGTTCGATATCGACGAGGATACCGGCGCCAAGTCGATCAAGGACATCAAGGAGCAGGACGTCTACATGGGCGACATGCCGCTCATGACCTTGAACGGCACCTTCATCGTCAACGGCACCGAGCGCGTCATCGTCTCGCAAATGCACCGTTCGCCGGGCGTCTTCTTCGACCATGACAAGGGCAAGTCGCACTCGTCGGGCAAGCTTCTGTTTGCCGCGCGCGTCATTCCCTATCGCGGCTCGTGGCTCGACATCGAGTTCGATTCCAAGGATGTCGTGCACGCCCGTATCGACCGTCGCCGCAAGATCCCGGTGACGTCGCTTTTGATGGCGCTCGGCATGGATGGCGAAGAGATCCTGTCGATCTTCTACAACAAGATCACTTACAAGCGCGCCGGCGACCACTGGCGCATTCCGTTCAACGTCGAACGTTTCCGCGGCCTCAAGGCTGTCGGCGACCTGGTCGATGCCGATACGGGCGAGATCGTTGTCGAAGCCGGCAAGAAGATCACCGCCCGTCAGGCGCGTCAGCTCGGCGAAAAGGGCCTGAAGGCGATCAAGGCGACCGACGAGGACCTGCTCGGCAACTATCTCGCCGAGGACATCGTCAACTACGCCACCGGCGAGATCTTCCTCGAAGCCGGCGACGAGATCGACGAGAAGACGCTCAAGGTGCTGCTTGGCACCGGCGAGCAGGAGATCAAGATCCTCGACATCGACCATGTCAATGTCGGCGCCTACATCCGCAACACGCTCGCCGTCGACAAGAACGAGAGCCGCCAGGACGCGCTGTTCGACATTTACCGCGTCATGCGCCCCGGCGAGCCGCCGACGCTTGAGACCGCCGAAGCCATGTTCAACTCGCTGTTCTTCGACAGCGAGCGCTATGACCTGTCGGCTGTCGGCCGTGTCAAGATGAACATGCGCCTCGAACTCAAGGCCGAGGACACCGTTCGCGTGCTGCGCAAGGAGGACATCCTGGCCGTGGTCAAGACGCTGGTCGAACTGCGCGACGGCAAGGGCGAGATCGACGACATCGACAATCTCGGCAATCGCCGCGTGCGTTCGGTCGGCGAGCTGATGGAGAACCAGTACCGCGTCGGCCTGCTGCGCATGGAGCGCGCGATCAAGGAGCGTATGTCCTCGATCGAGATCGACACGGTGATGCCGCAGGACCTGATCAACGCCAAGCCGGCGGCCGCCGCCGTGCGCGAGTTCTTCGGTTCCTCGCAGCTGTCGCAGTTCATGGACCAGACCAACCCGCTGTCGGAGATCACCCACAAGCGCCGTCTCTCGGCGCTTGGACCGGGCGGTCTGACCCGCGAACGCGCCGGCTTCGAAGTGCGCGACGTGCACCCGACGCATTACGGCCGTATCTGCCCGATCGAGACGCCGGAAGGCCCGAATATCGGTCTGATCAACTCGCTGGCCACCTTCGCGCGCGTCAACAAGTACGGCTTCATCGAAAGCCCGTACCGCAAGATCGTCGACGGCAAGCTGACCAATGACGTCGTCTATCTCTCGGCGATGGAAGAAGCCAAGCACCATGTCGCGCAGGCCAACGCCGAGCTCGACAAGAATGGCGGCTTCGTCGACGAATTCGTCATTTGCCGCAGTGCCGGCGAAGTGATGATGGCGCCGCGCGAAAACGTCGACCTGATGGACGTGTCGCCCAAGCAGATGGTGTCGGTGGCCGCGGCCCTGATCCCGTTCTTGGAAAACGACGACGCCAACCGCGCTCTGATGGGCTCGAACATGCAGCGTCAGGCCGTGCCGCTGGTGCGCGCCGAGGCGCCGTTCGTCGGCACCGGCATGGAGCCGGTCGTCGCCCGTGACTCGGGTGCCGCCATCGGTGCTCGCCGCGGCGGCATCGTCGACCAGGTGGACGCTACCCGTATCGTTATCCGCGCGACGGAAGATCTCGATCCGGGCAAGTCCGGCGTCGATATCTACCGGTTGATGAAGTTCCAGCGTTCGAACCAGAACACCTGCATCAACCAGCGTCCGCTGGTGCGCATGGGCGACCGGGTCAACAAGGGCGACATCATCGCCGACGGTCCGTCGACGGAGCTCGGCGATCTGGCGCTCGGCCGCAACGTGCTGGTCGCGTTCATGCCGTGGAACGGCTACAACTACGAGGACTCCATCCTCTTGTCCGAGCGCATCGTCGCCGACGACGTCTTCACCTCGATCCATATCGAGGAGTTCGAGGTCATGGCACGCGATACCAAGCTTGGTCCGGAGGAAATCACGCGCGACATTCCGAACGTCTCGGAAGAAGCGCTGAAGAACCTCGACGAAGCCGGCATCGTCTATATCGGTGCGGAAGTTCAGCCGGGCGACATCCTGGTCGGCAAGATCACGCCGAAGGGCGAAAGCCCGATGACGCCGGAAGAGAAGCTTCTGCGCGCCATCTTCGGCGAAAAGGCTTCGGATGTGCGCGACACCTCAATGCGCATGCCTCCGGGCACCTTCGGCACCGTCGTCGAGGTGCGCGTGTTCAACCGCCACGGTGTGGAGAAGGACGAGCGCGCCATGGCGATCGAGCGCGAGGAGATCGAACGCCTCGCCAAGGACCGTGACGACGAACAGGCGATCCTGGACCGCAACGTCTACGCCCGCCTCTCCGACGTGCTCGTCGGCAAGGAAGCGATCGCCGGACCGAAGGGCTTCAAGAAGGGCTCGACGCTGTCCAAGGATACGCTCGACGAGTATCCGCGTTCGCAGTGGTGGCAGTTTGCCGTGGAGAACGAAAAGCTCCAGAGCGAACTTGAAGCCCTGCGTGGCCAATATGACGACTCCAAGAAGGCGCTCGAACAGCGCTTCATGGACAAGGTCGAGAAGGTCCAGCGCGGCGACGAAATGCCTCCGGGCGTCATGAAGATGGTCAAGGTCTTCGTGGCGGTGAAGCGCAAGATGCAGCCGGGCGACAAGATGGCCGGCCGTCACGGCAACAAGGGTGTCGTGTCGCGCATCGTCCCGGTCGAGGATATGCCTTTCCTCGAGGACGGCACGCATGCCGATATCGTGCTCAACCCGCTGGGTGTGCCGAGCCGCATGAATGTCGGCCAGATCCTGGAAACGCATCTGGGCTGGGCCTGCGCGGGAATGGGCCGGAAGATCGGCGAACTGATCGATGCCTACAAGGCGGGCGGCGACATCAAGCCGCTGCGCAAGACGTTGGAAAGCTTCATGCCGTCCAACGACCGCAACGAGCCGATCCGCGAGTATGACGACGAGAGCATTGTTCGCCTCAGCGAGCAGATGCGCCGCGGCGTCTCGATCGCGACCCCGGTGTTCGACGGCGCGCACGAGGCCGACATCAACACCATGCTGGAGCAGGCTGGCCTGCACACCAGCGGTCAGTCGCAGCTCTATGACGGACGCACCGGCGAGCCGTTCGATCGCAAGGTGACGATGGGCTATATCTACATGCTCAAGCTTCACCACCTCGTGGACGACAAGATCCACGCGCGTTCGATCGGTCCGTACTCGCTCGTCACCCAGCAGCCGCTGGGCGGCAAGGCGCAGTTCGGCGGCCAGCGCTTCGGCGAAATGGAGGTCTGGGCGCTGGAAGCCTACGGCGCCGCCTACACGCTGCAGGAAATGCTGACGGTGAAGTCGGACGACGTCGCCGGCCGTACCAAGGTCTACGAGGCGATCGTCAGAGGCGACGACACCTTCGAGGCAGGCATCCCGGAGAGCTTCAACGTGCTCGTCAAGGAAATGCGGTCTCTCGGCCTCAATGTCGAGCTGGAGAACACCAAGCTCGACGAAGCACCGGTTCGGCTGCCCGATGCTGCCGAATAGGAAGTAAACAAGACATCCGGTCGCGGGAGAGGGCTCCCGCGACCGGATGCATCAATTCTTCGGCCGGTGGGCCGACCACTCAGCGGGCATTCGGCCCGCGTTAGATGCAAGGGGTTTTCGAGGACCCCGAAAAGGAGAACGGCATGAACCAAGAGGTCATGAATCTCTTCAATCCCCAGGCGCCTGCGCAGGTGTTCGATTCCATCCGGATCTCGCTTGCCAGCCCTGAGAAGATTCTGTCCTGGTCGTTCGGCGAGATCAAGAAGCCGGAGACCATCAACTACCGCACCTTCAAGCCGGAGCGTGACGGTCTGTTCTGCGCGCGCATTTTTGGCCCGATCAAGGACTATGAGTGCCTGTGCGGCAAGTACAAGCGCATGAAGTACAAGGGCGTCATCTGCGAAAAGTGCGGCGTCGAAGTCACGCTGTCGCGCGTGCGCCGCGAGCGCATGGGCCATATCGAGCTCGCCGCTCCGGTCGCCCACATCTGGTTCCTGAAGTCGCTGCCCTCGCGCATCGGCACGCTGCTCGACATGACGCTGAAGGACATCGAGCGCGTCCTCTACTTCGAGAACTATATCGTCACCGAGCCTGGCCTCACCGCGCTGAAGGAGCACCAGCTGCTCAGCGAGGAAGAGTACATGATCGCCGTCGACGAGTATGGCGAGGATAGTTTCACCGCCATGATCGGCGCCGAGGCCATTCATGACCTTCTGGCCGGCATGGACCTGGAGAAGATCGCCGGCGACCTGCGTTCGGAGCTGGCTTCGACCACGTCCGAGCTGAAGCAGAAGAAGTATCTGAAGCGGCTCAAGGTCGTCGAGAACTTCATGGAATCCGGCAACCGTCCGGAATGGATGATCATGAAGGTGGTTCCGGTGATCCCGCCGGACCTGCGCCCGCTCGTCCCGCTGGACGGCGGCCGTTTCGCGACGTCCGATCTCAACGACCTCTATCGCCGCGTCATCAACCGCAACAACCGTCTGAAGCGGCTGATCGAGCTGCGTGCCCCCGGCATCATCGTGCGCAATGAAAAGCGCATGCTGCAGGAAGCCGTCGATGCGCTGTTCGACAACGGCCGCCGCGGCCGCGTCATCACCGGCGCCAACAAGCGCCCGCTGAAGTCGCTGTCCGACATGTTGAAGGGCAAGCAGGGCCGGTTCCGTCAGAACCTGCTTGGCAAGCGCGTCGATTATTCCGGCCGTTCGGTCATCGTGACCGGTCCGGAGCTCAAGCTGCACCAGTGCGGCCTGCCGAAGAAGATGGCGCTCGAACTGTTCAAGCCCTTCATCTATGCCCGCCTCGACGCCAAGGGTTACTCCTCGACCGTCAAGCAGGCGAAGAAGCTGGTCGAGAAGGAGCGTCCGGAAGTCTGGGATATCCTCGACGAGGTCATCCGCGAGCATCCGGTGCTGCTGAACCGCGCGCCGACGCTGCACCGCCTCGGCATCCAGGCGTTCGAGCCGATCCTGATCGAAGGCAAGGCAATCCAGCTGCATCCGCTGGTCTGCACGGCCTTCAACGCCGACTTCGACGGCGACCAGATGGCCGTTCACGTGCCGCTGTCCTTGGAAGCGCAGCTCGAAGCCCGCGTGCTGATGATGTCGACCAACAACATCCTGCATCCGGCTTCCGGCGCGCCGATCATCGTGCCGTCGCAGGACATGGTTCTGGGTCTCTACTATCTCTCGATCGTCAACCAGAACGAGCCGGGCGAGGGCATGGTGTTTGCCGATATGGGCGAACTCCAGCACGCGCTCGAGACCAAGGCGGTGACGCTGCACGCCAAGATCAAGGGCCGCTTCCGCACGGTCGACGCCGAAGGCAAGGTCGTGTCGAAGATCTACGACACCACGCCTGGCCGCATGATCATCGGCGAGCTTCTGCCGAAGAACGTCAACGTGCCTTACGAAACCGCCAACCAGGAGATGACCAAGAAAAACATCTCCAAGATGATCGACACCGTCTACCGCCACTGCGGTCAGAAGGAGACGGTCATTTTCTGCGACCGCATCATGGCGCTCGGTTTCGCCCATGCCTGCCGTGCCGGCATTTCGTTCGGCAAGGACGACATGCTGATCCCGGATACCAAGGTCAAGCTGGTGTCGGATACCGAGGCTTTGGCCAAGGAATACGAGCAGCAGTACAATGACGGTCTGATCACGCAGGGTGAGAAGTACAACAAGGTCGTCGACGCCTGGGCCAAGTGCTCGGAAAAGGTCGCCGACGAGATGATGGCCCGCATCAAGGCGGTCGAGTTCGAGGACAATGGCCGTCAGAAGCCGATGAACTCGATCTACATGATGTCGCACTCCGGTGCGCGTGGCTCGCCCACCCAGATGCGTCAGCTCGCTGGCATGCGCGGCCTGATGGCCAAGCCGTCGGGTGAAATCATCGAGACGCCGATCATCTCGAACTTCAAGGAAGGCCTGACCGTGCTCGAGTACTTCAACTCGACCCACGGCGCCCGCAAGGGTCTGGCCGACACCGCCTTGAAGACGGCGAACTCGGGCTACCTCACCCGCCGTCTGGTCGACGTGGCGCAGGACTGCATCGTCAACTCCGTGGATTGCGGCACCGACAAGGGCCTCACCATGCAGCCGATCGTCGATGCCGGCCAGGTTGTCGCTTCGGTTGGCCAGCGCGTGCTGGGCCGCACCGCGCTCGACGACATCAACCATCCGGTGACCGGCGATCTGCTGGTCAAGGCCGGCAAGCTGATGGACGAGCGCGATGTGGAGCAGATCGAAAAGGCCGGCGTCCAGTCGGTCCGCATCCGTTCGGCGCTGACCTGTGAGGTCAGGGTCGGCGTCTGCGCGGTCTGCTACGGACGCGATCTGGCCCGCGGCACCCCGGTCAACCAGGGTGAAGCCGTCGGCGTCATCGCGGCGCAGTCGATTGGCGAGCCGGGCACCCAGCTCACCATGCGTACCTTCCACATGGGCGGTACCGCGCAGGTGGTGGACTCTTCGTTCCTTGAAGCCTCCTATGAGGGCAAGGTCGAGATCCGCAACCGCAACGTGGTGCGCAACTCCGACGGCCAGCAGATGGTCATGGGCCGCAACATGGCGGTGCTGATCCTCGACGAAGCCGGCAAGGAGCGCGCCACGCACCGCGTCACCTATGGTTCGCGCATCTTCGTGGACGATGGCGACAAGGTGAAGCGCGGCCAGCGTATCGCCGAATGGGATCCCTATACCCGCCCGATCCTCACCGAAATCGAGGGCAAGGTGGCGTTCGAGGATCTGGTCGACGGCATTTCCGTGCAGGAAACGGCCGACGAGTCGACCGGCATCACCAAGCGTGAGGTCATCGACTGGCGTTCGACGCCGCGCGGCAACGACCTGAAGCCGGCGATCGTCGTCCAGGACACCAAGGGCAAGGTCGGCAAGCTGTCGAAGGGTGGCGATGCCCGCTTCCTGCTCTCGGTCGAGGCCATTCTCTCGGTCGAGCCGGGTGCGCAGGTTCGTCCCGGCGACGTGCTGGCGCGTATCCCGATGGAAAGCGCCAAGACCAAGGACATCACCGGTGGTCTGCCGCGTGTTGCCGAACTGTTCGAGGCCCGTCGTCCGAAGGATCACGCCATCATCGCCGAGATCGACGGCACGATCCGCTTCGGCCGCGACTACAAGAACAAGCGTCGCATCATCATCGAGCCGCATGACTCGACGCTTGAGCCGGTCGAATACCTGATCCCGAAGGGCAAGCCGTTCCATCTCCAGGACGGCGACGTCATCGAGAAGGGCGACTACATCCTCGACGGCAATCCCGCGCCGCACGACATCCTGGCGATCAAGGGCGTGGAAGCGCTTGCTTCCTACCTCGTCAACGAGATCCAGGAAGTCTACCGTCTGCAGGGCGTGTCGATCAACGACAAGCACATTGAGGTGATCGTTCGCCAGATGCTGCAGAAGGTCGAGATCACCACGCAGGGCGACTCGACCTATATCCCGGGCGACCATGTCGACGTGATCGAACTGGAAGAGGTCAACGAGCGGCTGATCGAGGACGGCAAGAAGCCGGCCGAAGGCCAGCCGGTGCTGCTCGGCATCACCAAGGCCTCGCTGCAGACGCCGTCCTTCATCTCGGCCGCCTCCTTCCAGGAGACGACCAGGGTGCTGACGGAAGCAGCCGTCGCCGGCAAGACCGACATGCTGCAGGGCTTGAAGGAAAACGTCATCGTCGGCCGGCTGATCCCGGCCGGTACCGGCGGCACGATGAGCCAGATCCGGCGCATCGCCACCTCGCGTGACGAACTCATCATCGACGAGCGCCGCAAGGCCTCCGGTGTGGAAGTGGCCGAGCCGATGCTGGCCGACATGACAACCGCCGCGCAGTAAGCGCGGCGGCAAAGATCTCAGGCAACAGGGCCGTCGGGGCAACCCGGCGGCCTTTTCGCTTCGACAATCGATCGAGGAAGAGAGATGAGCACGAAGACCTGGACAGCTGTCGACAATTATATTGTTTCCTCGCTCTTCGAGGCGGATGCGGTTCTCGACGCGGTTCTTGCCGCCAACCGCGATCACAGCTTGCCGGCGATCGACGTGTCGGCGGCGCAGGGAAAGCTGCTCTCGCTGCTGGTGCGCATCGGCAGTGCGAAGAAGGTACTCGAGATCGGCACGCTGGGCGGCTATTCGACCATCTGGATGGCGCGGGGATTGCCGGCCGGCGGCAAGATCGTGACGCTCGAACTCGATCCGCACCATGCCAAGGTCGCGCGTTCGAATTTTGAGCAGGCTGATGTCTCGGACAAGGTGGACTTGCGCGTCGGCCCCGCATTGCAATCGCTCGCCGAGCTGAGTGACGAGAATGCCGGCCCGTTCGACCTCATCTTCATCGACGCCGACAAGCCGAACAATCCGAATTATCTGGAGTGGGCCATGCGGCTGTCGCGCACCGGAACGGTCATCATCTGCGACAACGTCATCCGCGACGGCGCCGTCGTGAACGAAGATGGCCGCGACGCCAACGTCGAAGGCGCACGCGCGGCCTTTTCATTCATCGGCGGTGACAAACGGCTGGACGGCACCGCCATCCAGACCGTTGGAGCCAAGGGCTACGACGGCTTTGCCATCGCGATTGTCGATTGAAGGCAACCACCGGAGTTGGATGTACGAGCGCCTTTAGTCCTGTTCTCAGCCATCTGAGATTGCAGACGTCGACCCTGGCAGGAGTTGAGCAGCAATCAGTCGAAAAACGCCTCGACCACATTCCGCTTGCCGAGCATGAAGGCGTCGGCGACATGCTGCAGTGGGGCGAGATCGACGTCGGAGACACCCGCGCGCACGATTTCGGCGAACCGCCTGTAGAGCATCGGGTACTCCGTTTCCGGCTCCTCATGGACCACTCGCCCATCAATGGCTAGTTTCGAGCCGCCGCCGGAAAGCACCATCTTGCCGGCATCCGTGTCAGCGAGAATGTCCCAGCTTTGCGGGCCGGTCTGCAGCCAGTCGAGGTCCATCGTAACCTGCGATCCGTTGGCCGCGCGGAAGGCGACCTGGGCCGCGATCGGCGCGTGACGATTCTCTGGAAAGTCGAGTGCCGCCGAGGTGATGTGCATCGCCGGCAGGATGTAGGTCGCGATCGACAGCGCGTTTATGCCGGGATCGAAGACACCGAAACCGCCGGGTTGCCAGATCCAGTCCTGGTTCGGGTGCCAGCGACGGACATCTTCCTTCCAGACGATCGCTGCCGAGCGGATTCGAGTTGATGCGAGAAAGCCGCGTGCCGCTTCAACCGCCGGTGCATAGCGCGAATGCCAGCTGGCAAAGAGGGACACGCCCTGCTTTGCAGCCAGCACCCTCAGATCCTCGACTTCGCTGACCGTGGCGCCCGGCGGCTTTTCCAGGAAGACATGCTTCTTTGCTTCGAGCGCGGTGCGCGCTGCGTCGTAACGGAATTGCGGCGGCATGCAGAGTGATACGGCGTCAAGCTCCGGCACAGCGTCGAGCATCGCCTCGATGGAGGGAAAATTCGGGATGCCGTCGACCTTGCCATGCCGGCTTGCTGCGGCGGCGAGGCGGTAGGCCTGGTCCTTCGCCAGGGCCGGCAGGTGCTGGTCGCGCACGATCTTGCCGACGCCGATGATGCCGAGCTTGATGGGATTATTGGTCGAGGACATGTGTGCTCCGGAATGGGAATGGCAGATTTTTCTATGCGCGAAAAGACGGCCGGGCAACTTGCGGAAGGTAGAGCGTCTGTCCAGCCGACGTCAGCCGCGTCCGGACTTGATTCTCATATTGGCTCGTCGAAAGTAACGATCGACACTTCGCCTTCGAGCGCGCCCTGGTAGGCCGAAAGGTGCGGCTCGTCGTCGGGTACGCCGTCCATGTCGCCGATCTGGTCGAGCTCGGCTTCGGCATAGCCTTCCGCAGCAAGCGATTCGAGAGCGCGGCGCACCGCCGAATCGTCATCGGGAGCGACCAGCATGACGTGCACGCCCTCCGCCTTGCCGCCTTTGCGCTTCCACACCCGGCCGGTGATGATGGTGACCGGGCGTTCTTCATTGTCGTTCACGGGCTGATTCCTCCTGGCAAGGGCGGTGTGAGGGGACTTTGAGTGCTCAGGCGGCCTTTTCGCATGAAGCAGGGCCGCGCGACAGCCGGAAGCCGGTCACTTTCTTCCTCACCCTTGCAAATTGGCGAAAGAAAATTACATGCGGTTTTCGCATGGCTGCCAAGCTCCGGCTTCAATGCAATATTTGCCGTTGCGGGGTTGACGCTTCGCGGGCTTGCGAGTAGAAGCCGGCCAGTCAGAACCGATGTGAGGCTCTCCCTTCCGAAGCGACACGCTTTGGAGTTTGCCTCAAACAGGGTTCATCTTACGAGCGAAAAGACATTTCCGGCGTGCATGAAGCGGCTTCCGCTTCCTCTGCGATTTGTTCGGGCAGGACCGCGAGGCGCGGTTTGTGGCCCGAATTTGCGTATGGAAATCACGCTTTGAGCGAGCCTTGACCGGCACGAGACACGGAATTGAGAGACAAGAGGGTTTAATGCCTACCGTCAACCAGCTGATCCGCAAGCCGCGCATTGCGCCGGTGAAGCGCAACAAGGTCCCGGCCATGCAGCAGAACCCGCAGAAGCGGGGCGTCTGCACGCGCGTCTACACGACGACGCCGAAGAAGCCGAACTCGGCGCTGCGCAAGGTAGCCAAGATCCGCCTGACCAATGGTTTCGAGGTGATCGGTTACATTCCCGGCGAAGGTCACAACCTTCAGGAACACTCCGTGGTCATGATCCGCGGCGGCCGCGTCAAGGACCTTCCGGGCGTCCGTTACCACATCATCCGCGGCGTGCTCGACACGCAGGGTGTGAAGAACCGCAAGCAGCGCCGTTCGAAGTACGGTGCGAAGCGTCCGAAGTAAGGTTTTCCGGCTTCGGCGCTGTTTTGACCGCGCCAGGCTATGAGAGATTGAGAGACAAAAGCCATGTCCCGTCGTCACAGTGCAGAAAAGCGTGAGATCAATCCGGACCCGAAGTTCGGCGATCTGATCGTTACCAAGTTCATGAACGCCGTTATGTATGACGGCAAGAAGTCGGTCGCCGAGACCATCGTCTATGGCGCGCTCGACCAGGTCCAGTCGAAGACCAAGCAGGAGCCGGTCACCGTCTTCCATCAGGCGCTCGACAATGTCGCGCCGCATGTGGAAGTGCGTTCGCGTCGCGTCGGCGGCGCCACCTACCAGGTTCCGGTCGACGTGCGTCCAGAGCGCCGCCAGGCATTGGCCATCCGTTGGCTGATCGCGGCTGCTCGCAACCGCAACGAGACCACCATGATCGACCGCCTCTCCGGCGAGCTGATGGACGCGGCCAACAACCGCGGCACGGCCGTCAAGAAGCGTGAAGACACCCACAAGATGGCTGAAGCCAACCGCGCTTTCGCACACTACCGCTGGTAAAGCGCGAACAGGACTGAGAGGCAGCTACGATGGCCCGCGAATACAAAATCGAAGACTACCGCAATTTCGGTATCATGGCGCATATTGACGCCGGCAAGACGACGACCACCGAGCGCGTCCTCTATTATACGGGCAAGTCGCACAAGATCGGCGAAGTGCACGACGGCGCTGCGACCATGGACTGGATGGAGCAGGAGCAGGAACGCGGCATCACCATCACATCCGCCGCGACCACGACCTTCTGGAAGGGCCGTGACGGCAAGATGCGCCGCTTCAACATCATCGACACTCCCGGACACGTCGACTTCACCATCGAGGTCGAGCGTTCGCTTCGCGTGCTCGACGGCGCCATCGCGCTGCTCGACGCTAACGCCGGTGTCGAGCCGCAGACGGAAACCGTCTGGCGCCAGGCCGACAAGTACCGCGTGCCGCGCATGATCTTCTGCAACAAGATGGACAAGATCGGCGCTGACTTCTACCGCTCGGTCGAAATGATCGGCTCGCGCCTCGGTGCGCAGGCTGTCGTCATGCAGCTGCCGATCGGCGCCGAGACCGAGTTCAAGGGCGTGGTCGACCTCGTCGAGATGAACGCGCTTGTCTGGCGCGACGAGACCCTGGGCGCTGCCTGGGACGTCGTCGAGATCCCGGCCGACCTCAAGGATCGTGCCGAGGAATATCGCGAGAAGATGATCGAAGCCGCCGTCGAAATGGACGAGACGGCACTCGAAAACTACCTCGAAGGCAAGATGCCGTCGAATGACGAGATCCGCTCGCTAATCCGCAAGGGCACGATCGCGGTCAAGTTCTTCCCGATGTTCTGCGGTTCGGCCTTCAAGAACAAGGGCGTGCAGCCGTTGCTCGACGCCGTTGTCGAATACCTGCCTTCGCCGGCCGACGTGCCTGCCATCAAGGGCGTCGACGCCAAGACCGATGCCGAGATCGAGCGTCATGCGGTCGACGACGAGCCGCTGTCGATGCTCGCCTTCAAGATCATGAACGACCCGTTCGTCGGTTCGCTGACCTTTGCCCGCATCTATTCGGGCAAGCTCTCGAAGGGCATCTCGGTCGACAACACCGTCAAAGGCAAGAAGGAGCGCATCGGCCGCATGCTGCAGATGCATGCGAATTCGCGCGCCGACGTCGAAGAAGCTTTCGCAGGCGACATCGTCGCCCTGGCGGGCCTCAAGGACACGACCACCGGCGATACGCTGTGCGATCCGCTGCATCCGGTCATCCTCGAACGCATGGAATTCCCGGATCCGGTCATCCAGATCGCGATCGAGCCGAAGACCAAGAACGACCAGGAAAAGATGGGCCTCGCGCTGCATCGCCTGGCTGCCGAGGATCCGTCCTTCCGCGTCAAGACCGACGAGGAAAGCGGCCAGACGATCATCTCCGGCATGGGCGAACTGCACCTCGACATCATCGTCGACCGCATGCGCCGTGAGTTCAAGGTCGAGGCCAATGTCGGTGCGCCGCAGGTGGCGTATCGCGAGACGATCACCCGCAAGCACGAGCAGGACTACACCCACAAGAAGCAGACCGGCGGTACCGGCCAGTTCGCCCGCGTCAAGGTTGTGTTCGAGCCGAATTCGGAGAGCGAGGACTTCGTGTTCGAGTCCAAGATCGTCGGCGGCGCGGTGCCGAAGGAATACATTCCGGGCGTCGAAAAGGGCATCCAGAGCGTCATGGGCGCGGGTCCGTTCGCGGGCTTCCCGATGATCGGCGTCAGGGCGACGCTGATCGACGGCGCCTACCACGACGTCGACTCCTCGGTCCTGGCCTTCGAAATCGCTTCCCGTGCCTGCTTCCGTGAAGCCGCACCCAAGCTTGGCGTGCAGCTGCTCGAGCCGATCATGAAGGTCGAGGTCGTGACGCCGGAAGATTACGTCGGCAGCGTCATCGGCGACCTGAACGGCCGCCGTGGCCAGATCCAGGGTCAGGAAGCACGTGGCGTGGCTGTGGTCATCAATTCGATGGTGCCGCTCGCCAACATGTTCAAGTACGTCGACAACCTGCGCTCGATGAGCCAGGGCCGCGCGGCCTACACTATGCAGTTCGACCACTACGAGCCGGTCCCGACCGCGGTCGCCCAGGAAGTTCAGAAGAAATACGCGTAACTCGAAAGAGCTGCCGCGATAACGCAATTCAAAGCCCGCATGGGCGAGCAGGAAATGGAGACATCACATGGCAAAAGGTAAATTCGAGCGCACTAAGCCTCATGTGAACATCGGCACGATTGGTCACGTTGACCATGGCAAGACGTCGCTGACGGCGGCGATCACGAAGTATTTTGGCGAGTACAAGCGCTACGACCAGATCGATGCGGCGCCCGAAGAGAAGGCGCGCGGCATCACCATCTCGACGGCTCACGTCGAATACGAGACGGCCAACCGCCACTACGCGCATGTCGACTGCCCCGGCCACGCCGACTATGTGAAGAACATGATCACCGGTGCCGCGCAGATGGACGGCGCGATCCTGGTGGTGTCGGCCGCCGACGGCCCGATGCCGCAGACCCGCGAGCACATCCTGCTCGCCCGTCAGGTCGGCGTGCCGTCGATCGTGGTGTTCCTGAACAAGGTCGACCAGGTCGACGACGCAGAGTTGCTGGAACTGGTCGAGCTCGAGGTGCGCGAGCTTCTGTCGAAGAACGAATTCCCCGGCGACGACATTCCGATCGTCAAGGGCTCGGCTTTGGCCGCGCTCGAGGATTCGAACAAGACGATCGGCGAGGACGCGATCCGCGAGCTGATGGCTCAGGTCGACGCCTACATCCCGACGCCGGTCCGTCCGCTCGACAAGCCGTTCCTGATGCCGATCGAAGACGTGTTCTCGATCTCGGGCCGCGGCACGGTCGTCACCGGCCGCGTCGAGCGCGGCGTGGTCAAGGTCGGCGAGGAACTGGAGATCATCGGCATCCGTCCGACGACCAAGACGACCTGCACGGGCGTCGAGATGTTCCGCAAGCTGCTCGATCAGGGCCAGGCCGGCGACAACATCGGCGCGCTGCTGCGCGGCGTTGATCGTGAAGGCGTCGAGCGCGGCCAGGTTCTGGCCAAGCCCGGCACGGTGAAGCCGCACAAGAAGTTCGTGGCCGAAGCCTACATCCTGACCAAGGACGAGGGTGGCCGTCACACGCCGTTCTTCACCAACTACCGTCCGCAGTTCTACTTCCGCACGACCGACGTGACCGGCATCGTGTCGCTGCCGGCCGGCACCGAGATGGTGATGCCTGGCGACAACATCACCGTTGATGTCGAGCTGATCGTGCCGATCGCCATGGAAGAGAAGCTGCGCTTCGCCATCCGTGAAGGCGGCCGCACCGTCGGTGCCGGCATCGTCGTCACCATCAAAGAGTAATTTGGACTTAAACCGATCTGTCGCGGGCGCGGTAGTTGCCCGCGCCGCGCCAGAACAAGGAAGTGACGCATGAACGGACAGAATATCCGCATCCGCCTGAAGGCGTTTGACCACCGGGTGCTCGACGCCTCGACGCGCGAAATCGTGTCGACGGCCAAGCGCACCGGCGCCAACGTCCGCGGCCCCATTCCGCTGCCGACGCGGATCGAAAAGTTCACGGTGAACCGGTCGCCCCACGTCGACAAGAAGAGCCGCGAGCAGTTCGAGATGCGCACGCACAAGCGTCTGCTCGACATCGTCGATCCGACCCCGCAGACCGTCGATGCTTTGATGAAGCTCGATCTGGCTGCCGGCGTCGACGTCGAGATCAAGCTCTAAGGGAACGAGAGCGCGGTAAGGGGCGGTGCCCCTGGCCCGGAACTCTAAAGGAATTGAACCGATGCGTTCAGGTGTGATTGCAAAGAAGGTGGGAATGACCCGCATCTATAACGATGCCGGGGAACATGTTCCCGTCACCGTTCTCCAGATGGAGAACTGCCAGGTCGTGGCGCAGCGCACGCAGGAGAAGAATGGCTACACCGCCGTTCAGCTCGGCGTTGGCCTCGCCAAGGTGAAGAACACGTCGAAGGCGATGCGCGGCCATTTCGCGACCGCTTCCGTCGAGCCGAAGGCGAAGCTCGCCGAGTTCCGCGTCTCCGCCGACAACATGATCGATGTCGGCGCCGAGATCACGGTCGAGCACTTTGTCGCCGGCCAGAAGGTCGATGTCACCGGTACGACGATCGGCAAGGGTTTCCAGGGCGTCATCAAGCGCCACCACATGGGTGGTGGCCGCGCGACCCACGGTAACTCGGTTTCGCACCGTACGCACGGCTCGACCGGCCAGCGCCAGGACCCCGGCAAGGTGTTCAAGGGCAAGAGCATGGCCGGCCACATGGGCGATACCCGCGTCACCACGCAGAACGTCGAGATCGTCTCGACCGATGCCGATCGCGGCCTGATCCTGATCCGCGGAGCGGTTCCCGGGTCGAAGGGCGCCTGGATCCTGGTTCGCGATGCCGCCAAGGTCGCGCTTCCGGCCAATGCGCCGAAGCCCGCCGCGGTCCGCGTCGCCACGAAGAATGAGGCTCCGGCCACAGAGGGAGCGGAATAATGGATCTCAAGATCACAACGCTTGGCGGCAAGGACGCCGGCAAGGTGGAACTCTCCGAGGAGATTTTCGGCCTTGATCCGCGCGAGGACATCCTCCAGCGCGTCGTGCGCTGGCAGCTTGCCAAGAAGCAGCAGGGTACACACAAGGCCAAGGGCCGCGCCGAAATCGCGCGCACCGGCGCCAAGATGTACAAGCAGAAGGGTACGGGCCGCGCTCGTCACCATTCGGCACGCGCTCCGCAGTTCCGCGGCGGCGGCAAGGCCCACGGCCCGGTCGTCCGTAGCCACGAGCACGATCTGCCGAAGAAGGTTCGCGCGCTTGGCCTCAAGCACGCCCTCTCGGCCAAGGCCAAGAGCGCTTCGATCATCGTTATCGACGAGCTGAAGCTGACCGAGGCCAAGACCAAGGCACTGGTCGCGAATTTCGCGACGCTGGGCCTGACCAACGCCCTGGTGATTGGTGGCGCCGAGCTTGATCAGAACTTCAAGCTGGCCGCGACCAACATCCCCAACATCGACGTGCTGCCCATCCAGGGCATCAACGTCTACGACATTCTGCGCCGCGGCACGCTGGTCCTTTCCAAGGCCGCCGTCGAGGCTCTCGAGGAGCGCTTTAAATGACCGACCTTCGTCACTACGACGTGATCGTCAGCCCGGCGATCACCGAAAAGTCGACCATGGCTTCCGAGCAGAACCAGGTCGTCTTCAACGTCGCCAAGAAGGCGTCGAAGCCGGAAATCAAGGCCGCCGTCGAAGCGCTGTTCGGCGTCAAGGTGATGGCCGTGAACACGCTTGTCCGCAAGGGCAAGATCAAGCGCTTCCGCGGCACGATCGGCCGCCAGAGCGACGTCAAGAAGGCGGTTGTGACGCTGGCCGACGGCCAGTCGATCGACGTCGCGACGGGTCTCTGAGCAAGGCCGCGAGGACAAGAACATGGCACTGAAAAAATTCAACCCGGTAACGCCGAGCACCCGCCAGCTGGTCATCGTCGACCGCTCGGGCCTCTACAAGGGCAAGCCCGTCAAGGGTCTGACCGAAGGCCTGACCAAGTCGGGCGGCCGCAACAACTACGGCCGCATCACCGCCCGTTTTATTGGCGGTGGTCACAAGCGTTCGTACCGCATCATCGACTTCAAGCGCCGCAAGTTCGACGTCGTCGGCACGGTCGAACGCATTGAATACGATCCGAACCGCACCGCCTTCATCGCGCTGATCAAGTATGACGATGGTGAGCTGTCCTACATCATCGCTCCGCAGCGCCTTGCCGCCGGCGACAAGATCGTGGCCGGCGAAGCGGTCGACGTGAAGCCGGGCAATGCGATGCCTCTGGCCTCGATGCCGGTCGGCACGATCGTCCACAATATCGAGCTGAAGCCGGGCAAGGGCGGCCAGGTTGCCCGTTCGGCTGGCGGTTACGCCCAGCTCGTCGGCCGCGACCAGGGCATGGCGATCCTACGCCTCAACTCGGGCGAGCAGCGTGTCGTTCACGGCTCCTGCATGGCCACCGTCGGTGCCGTGTCGAACCCGGACCATGGCAATATCAACGACGGCAAGGCAGGCCGCACGGTTTGGCGCGGCAAGCGTCCGCACAATCGCGGCGTGACCATGAACCCGGTTGACCATCCGCACGGCGGCGGCGAAGGCCGCACCTCCGGTGGTCGCCATCCGGTTTCCCCGTGGGGCAAGCCGACCAAGGGCAAGAAGACGCGGTCCAACAAGGCGACCGACAAGTTCATCCTGCGCTCGCGCCATCAGCGCAAGAGCTAAGAAGAGGTAACGCCAAGTGACTCGTTCGATTTGGAAAGGCCCCTTCATCGACGGCTACCTTCTCAAGAAGGTGGACAAGGTTCGTGAAGGTGGTCGCAATGAGGTGATCAAGATGTGGAGCCGTCGCTCCACCATCCTGCCGCAGTTCGTCGGCTTCACCTTCGGTGTCTACAACGGCCAGAAGCATGTTCCCGTCTCCGTGAACGAGGACATGGTCGGTCACAAGTTCGGTGAATTCGCTCCGACGCGGACCTACTACGGTCACGGCGCGGATAAGAAGGCGAAGAGGAAATAATCATGGGCAAGGCCAAAGCTCCGCGCAGTCTTGCTGACAACGAAGCGCGCGCCGTTCTGCGCACGATCCGTATCAGCCCGCAGAAGCTGAACCTGGTTGCCGCGCTGATCCGCGGCAAGAAGGTCGCGACAGCGCTTTCCGACCTCGAATTCTCGGCCAAGCGGATTTCCGGCACGGTCAAGAAGACCTTGGAGTCGGCGATCGCCAACGCGGAAAACAACCACGACCTCGATGTCGATGCGCTGGTCGTGGCGGAAGCTTATGTCGGCAAGTCGATCGTCATGAAGCGGTTCCATGCTCGTGGCCGTGGTCGCGCCAGCCGTATCGAGAAGCCGTTCTCGCACCTCACGATCGTCGTTCGTGAAGTCGAAGAAAAAGGGGAGGCCGCATAATGGGCCAGAAAGTCAATCCGATCGGTCTTCGCCTCGGCATCAACCGCACCTGGGATTCGCGCTGGTTCGCGAACACCGGCGAGTACGGCAAGCTGCTGCATGAGGACATCAAGATCCGCAAGTATCTTGAGAAGGAACTCAAGCAGGCCGCGATCTCGAAGGTCGTGATCGAGCGTCCGCACAAGAAGTGCCGCGTCACCATCCATGCCGCGCGCCCGGGTCTGATCATCGGCAAGAAGGGCGCCGACATCGAAAAGCTTCGCAAGAAGCTGATGGAGATGACGAAGTCCGAAACGCACCTCAACATCGTCGAAGTGCGCAAGCCGGAAATCGACGCGACCCTGGTCGCCCAGTCGATCGCCCAGCAGCTCGAGCGCCGCATCGCGTTCCGCCGCGCCATGAAGCGCGCCGTGCAGTCGGCGATGCGCCTCGGTGCCGAAGGCATCCGCATCAACTGCTCGGGCCGTCTCGGCGGCGCCGAAATCGCGCGCATGGAATGGTACCGCGAAGGCCGCGTGCCGCTGCACACGCTGCGCGCCGATGTCGACTACGGCACGGCCGAGGCGAATACGGCTTACGGCATCTGCGGCGTCAAGGTCTGGGTGTTCAAGGGCGAGATCCTCGAGCACGACCCGATGGCTTCGGAGCGTCGCGCCACCGAGGGTGATCATTCGCATGGCGGCGGTGGTGGCGAGCGCGAACGCGGTCGTCGTCGCGAGAACGCCTGAGACATTTAGGAATTTGGAGTTAGAACGATGCTGCAGCCAAAGCGCACAAAGTTCCGCAAGCAGTTCAAGGGCCGCATCCATGGTACCGCAAAGGGCGGCACCAATCTGGATTTCGGTGGTTTCGGGCTGAAGGCGCTTGAGCCGAACCGCGTCACCGCGCGTGAGATCGAGGCGGCCCGCCGCGCGATCACTCGCGAAATGAAGCGCGCTGGCCGCGTCTGGATCCGTATTTTCCCGGATCTGCCGGTCACGTCGAAGCCGACCGAAGTCCGCATGGGCAAGGGTAAGGGCGCGGTCGACTATTGGGCGGCGCGCGTCAAGCCGGGCCGCATCATGTTCGAGATCGACGGCGTCAGTGAAGAAACCGCCCGTGAGGCGCTGCGTCTCGGCGCGGCCAAGCTCTCGGTCAGGACGCGCTTCGTACAGCGCATCGCAGAATAAGGACGGGCTGATCATGAAAGCCGAAGACATCCGGACCAAGACCCAGGACCAGCTGACCGACGACCTGGCCAGCCTGAAGAAGGAGCAGTTCAACCTGCGCTTCCAGAAGGCCACCGGCCAGCTCGAGAAGACCGCGCGCGTGAGGCAGGTCCGCAAGGACATTGCGCGTATCAAGACCATCGCTGCGGAAAAGTCCGCGGCCAAGAAGGCTTAAGGACGAAAACCATGCCAAAGCGCATTCTGCAGGGCACCGTCGTCAGCGACAAGAACGAGAAGACGGTTGTCGTCAAGGTCGAACGGCGCTTCACGCATCCCGTGATGAAGAAGACCGTGCGCATGACCAAGAAGTACAAGGCGCACGACGAGAACAACGCCCATAAGGTTGGCGATCAGGTGTTCATCCAGGAATCGAAGCCGATTTCCAAGGACAAGCGCTGGATCGTCGTGTCTTCGGACCAAGCCTGACCTCTGGGCGTAAACAACGAATTTTGGACAGACCGGGGAGGGGCTTCGAGCCCGTCCCGTTAGAAAAGAAGAAGGCGGCCAGTCATGATTCAGATGCAAACAAACCTCGACGTCGCGGATAACTCCGGCGCGCGTCGTGTCATGTGCATCAAGGTGCTGGGCGGCTCGAAGCGGAAATACGCTTCCGTGGGCGACATCATCGTGGTGTCGATCAAGGAAGCCATTCCGCGCGGCCGCGTTAAGAAGGGCGATGTGATGAAGGCGGTCGTGGTTCGCACGGCCAAGGACATCCGCCGCCCGGACGGCAGCGTGATCCGTTTCGACAAGAACGCGGCCGTTCTCGTCGACAACAAGAAAGAGCCGATCGGCACGCGTATCTTCGGACCGGTTCCGCGCGAACTCCGCGCCAAGAACCACATGAAGATCATCTCGCTCGCGCCTGAAGTGCTGTAAGGAGCCGGACCAATGCAAAAGATCAGAAAAGGCGACAAGGTCGTCGTGCTTGCCGGTAAGGACAAGGGCCGTTCGGGCGAAGTCCTCTCGGTTCAGCCGAAGGATGACACCGCGCTTGTGCGCGGCGTCAACATGATCCGTCGTCACCAGAAGCAGACCCAGTCCCAAGAGGGCGGGATCATCACCAAGGAAGCGCCGATCAACCTGTCGAATATCGCGCTGGCCGACCCCAAGGATGGCAAGCCGACCCGCGTCGGTTTCACCTTCCAGAAGGACGGCAAGAAAGTGCGCGTCGCCAAGCGCTCGGGAGAAGTCATCAATGGCTAAGGCTCAAACCAAGCAGGCGACTGCCGCCAACACGCCACGCCTGAAGCAGGTCTACAACGAGACCATCCGCAAGGCGCTGCAGGAGCAGTTCGGCTACGACAACGACATGCAGGTTCCGCGCCTCGACAAGATCGTGCTGAACATGGGCGTCGGCGAAGCGACCGCCGATTCCAAGAAGCCTTCGGTCGCGGCCGAGGACCTGGCGATGATCGCCGGCCAGAAGGCCGTCGTCACCCGCGCCCGCAATTCGATCGCTGGCTTCAAGGTCCGCGAGAACATGCCGATCGGCGCCAAGGTCACGCTGCGCAAGGAACGTATGTACGAGTTCCTCGACCGCCTCGTGAACATCGCGCTGCCGCGCGTCCGCGACTTCCGCGGACTGAACCCCAAGAGCTTCGATGGCCGTGGCAACTACGCCATGGGCATCAAGGAGCACATCGTGTTCCCGGAGATCAACTACGACAAGGTTGATCAGATCTGGGGCATGGACGTCATCGTTTGTACGACTGCGAAGACGGACGACGAAGCCAGGGCATTGCTCAAGGCCTTCAACTTCCCCTTCCGCCAGTAACGGCAGCGAGAAAAGGAAAAATCTGAAATGGCAAAGACCAGCTCAGTCGAGAAGAACAACAGGCGCCGCAAGCTTGCCGACCAGTACGGTCCCAAGCGCGCCGCGCTGAAGGCGATCATCATGGATCAGTCCAAGCCGATGGAGGAGCGTTTCCGCGCTCAGCTGAAGCTTGCTGCCCTGCCGCGCAACTCGGCCAAGATCCGCATCCGCAACCGCTGCGAAGTCACCGGCCGTCCGCGTGCCTACTATCGCAAGCTCAAAGTATCGCGCATCGCGCTTCGTGATCTCGGCAATAACGGCCAGATCCCGGGCCTGGTCAAGTCGAGCTGGTAAGGAGGACATAACATGTCATTGAGCGATCCTCTCGGCGATATGCTGACCCGCATCCGCAACGCCTACGGCCGCAAGAAGTCGAGTGTCTCGACGCCGGCCTCGCGTCTGCGTACCCGCGTCCTCGACGTGCTGAAGGCTGAAGGCTACATCCGCGACTACAGCCAGACCGACTTCGACAACGGCAAGTCCGAAATCGAAATCGAGCTGAAGTATTTCGACGGTGCGCCGGTCGTGCGCGAAATCGCCCGCGTTTCGAAGCCGGGCCGCCGCGTTTACGTCTCGGCCAAGTCGATCCCGCACGTCGCCAACGGCCTTGGCATCGCCATCCTTTCGACACCGAAGGGCGTGATGGCCGACCACGAAGCACGCGAACAGAACGTCGGCGGCGAGATCCTCTGCCAGATCTTCTGATCCGGCAGCTGACCGCAAAGTGGAATCCGGTCTTCGGATCGTTCCGAAGACAGAGACCTGAAACAAGAGAAGTGACGAGGACAACAAAATGTCTCGTATTGGAAAGAAACCCGTTTCGCTGCCGCAGGGCGTGACCGCGACCGTCAACGGCCAGACCGTGACGGCGAAGGGCCCGAAGGGCGAGCTGAAGTTCGTGGTGAACGACGAAGTCCTGGTCAAGATGGAAGGCAGCGAGATCGCTGTCCAGCCGCGCGACCAGACCAAGACGGCCCGCTCCAAGTGGGGCATGTCGCGCACGCAGATCGTCAACATCCTGCATGGCGTCAAGGACGGCTTCGAAAAGAAGCTCGAGATCACCGGCGTCGGCTATCGCGCCGCCATGCAGGGCAAGAACCTGCAGCTCGCCCTTGGCTTCAGCCACGACGTCGTCTATGAGACGCCGGCTGGTGTCACCATCGCTGTGCCGAAGCCGACGGAAATCACCGTGACCGGCATCGACAAGCAGCAGGTTGGCCAGGTCGCCGCGGAGATCCGCGAATACCGTGGTCCCGAGCCTTACAAGGGCAAGGGTGTCCGCTATGCTGGCGAGAAGATCGTCCGCAAGGAAGGCAAGAAGAAGTAGTGGGCTTGGCCCCGAAAAGTTGCAGACTTTTCGGAAAGGACCAAGCCAAAGAAATGTAACGCCGCGGGGAGCGGTCGCGGGAGGCGCTTTTGCCTACCGCACAGGGCGGCCCCCGTTTTTTGAAGGCAAGGAAGACCATCATGGGTACCAAGGAAGCCACACAGCGCCGCGCGCAGCGCGTGCGCCGTCAGATCAGGAAAGTCGCCGGCGAGCGTCCCCGTCTGTCGGTCCATCGCACCTCGAAGAACATCTATGTTCAGGTGATCGACGACGCCAAGGGCCACACCATCGCCGCCGCCTCGACGCTCGAGAAGGACCTCAAGGGTTCGCTCAAGACCGGGGCTGACACCGCCGCCGCCGCCGCGATTGGCAAGCTGATCGCCGAGCGCGCCACCAAGGCCGGCGTCAAGGAAGTCGTCTTCGACCGTGGCGCCTATATCTATCACGGCCGCGTCAAGGCGCTGGCGGAAGCTGCTCGCGAAGGCGGCCTGAGCTTCTGAGAATGACTTTCACCGTCGGCGACCCAAAGCGGCGCCGGCAATCAGCAACCCGTGCTTCCGGAAAAGAACAAGGAACAGGATATGGCACAGGAACGTAGGGAAGGCGGCCGCGGCCGCGAGCGTGAACGCGAAGAGCGTGACGACGGCATGGTGGACAAGCTGGTCCACATCAACCGCGTCGCCAAGGTCGTCAAGGGTGGCCGCCGCTTCGGCTTTGCCGCACTCGTCGTCGTCGGCGACCAGAAGGGCCGCGTCGGCTTCGGTCACGGCAAGGCGCGCGAAGTGCCGGAAGCGATCCGCAAGGCAACCGAGTCGGCAAAGCGCGACATGATCTTCGTGCCACTGCGCTCGGGCCGCACGCTGCACCACGACGTCGAGGGCCGTTGGGGCGCCGGACGCGTGCTGCTGCGCGCCGCCAAGCAGGGTACTGGCATCATCGCCGGCGGCCCGATGCGCGCCGTCTTCGAGACGCTCGGCATGCATGACGTGGTCGCCAAGTCGATGGGTTCGTCGAACCCGTACAACATGGTTCGCGCCACTTTCGACGCGCTGAAGAGCCAGATGCATCCCAAGGATGTGGCTGCCGCGCGCGGCATCAAGTATTCGACCCTTCAGGCCCGCCGCGGCACCGCCGTTGCGGCTGAAGAATAGTCGATCTGACCAGGGATTTTGACCATGGCCAAGAAAGCAACCAAGACCATCACCGTTGAGCAGATCGGTTCGCCGATCCGCCGCCCGAAAGAACAGCGCGCGACGCTGGTCGGCCTCGGCCTCAACAAGATGCACAAGCAGCGCACGCTGGAAGATACACCTTCCGTGCGCGGCATGATCGCCGCCGTTCAGCATCTCGTCCGCGTCGTGGACGAGGGCTGACCCAAAGCGCAGGAGAAGTAAGATGAAACTCAACGATCTGCGTGACAAGGACGGCGCGACGCATTCCAAGAAGCGTCTCGGCCGGGGCATCGGTTCCGGCTCGGGTAAGACCGCGGGTCGCGGCGTCAAGGGCCAGAAGGCGCGCTCCGGCGTCGCCGTCAACGGCTTCGAGGGTGGCCAGATGCCGCTCTATCGGCGCCTGCCGAAGCGTGGCTTCAACAACATCTTCGCCAAGAGCTTCGTTGTCGTCTCGCTGGCCCGCATCCAGGAAGCCGTCGATGCCAAGAAGCTTGATCCCAAGGCAACCGTGACGGCCGAGGCGCTTGTCGCCGCCGGTGTCATCCGCCGCGTCAAGGACGGCGTGCGCGTGCTGTCGGATGGCGAACTCAAGGCCAAGCTGGCCTTCGACGTCGCCGGTGCCTCCAAGGCCGCGATCGAGAAGATCGAGAAGGCCGGCGGTTCGGTCAAGTTGCCCGAAAAGGCAGCGGCCGAGTAACGGCAATTTGAAGCGCGATCGGCAAGAGTGGGATTTGTTTTTACTCACGATTGCGCTTTGATCTGCTCAATTAGGCGGCCGCGTCAACGCGGCCGCTTGCATGTTTACAGCCCGGAGCTTATCTCGTGAGCTTCGGTGAAACGCGCCGCCTGACCTCACGGGCCATCAAGCGTTACCAAGCGGAGAATCAGGTATGGCTTCGGCTGCTGAACAACTAGCCTCGAATCTGAATTTCTCGGCCTTCGCCAAGGCGGAGGATCTGAAGAAACGCATCTGGTTCACCATCGGCGCGTTGCTCGTCTATCGCCTCGGCACCTACATCCCGCTTCCCGGTATCAATCCAGACGCTTTCGCCCATGCCTTCTCCTCGCAGAGCAAGGGCGTGCTTGGCATGTTCAACATGTTCGCCGGCGGTGCCGTGCAGCGCATGGCAATCTTTGCGCTCGGCATCATGCCCTACATCTCCGCCTCCATCATCATGCAGCTGATGACGTCGGTCATCCCATCGCTGGAAGCGCTGAAAAAAGAAGGCGAACAGGGCCGCAAGGTCATCAACCAGTACACGCGCTACGGCACCGTGCTGCTCGCGCTGGTGCAGGCCTACGGCATTTCAGTGGGGCTGGAGAACGGCAACGGCATCGTCAGCGATCCCGGCATGTTCTTCCGCATCTCGACCGTCGTCACGCTGGTCGGCGGCACCATGTTCCTGATGTGGCTTGGCGAGCAGATCACCGCGCGCGGCATCGGCAACGGCATTTCGCTGATCATCTTCTCGGGCATCGTCGCCGGCCTGCCACATGCCATTTCCGGCACGCTGGAACTCGGCCGCACCGGCGCCCTGTCGACCGGCCTGATCCTGGCGATCATCGTTCTGGCCATCGTCGTCATCGCGCTCATCGTGTTCTTCGAGCGCGCCCAGCGCCGCCTGCTGATCCAGTACCCGAAGCGTCAGGTCGGCAACCGCATGTTCCAGGGCGACACCTCGCATTTGCCGCTCAAGCTCAACACGTCTGGCGTCATTCCGCCAATCTTCGCTTCGTCGCTGCTCTTGCTGCCGGCCACCATCGCCGGCTTCTCGCAGACGACCAACATGCCGGCCTGGGCGAGCACCATCCTGGCCTCGCTTGGCCACGGCCAGCCGCTCTACATGGCGTTCTATGCGGCGATGATCGTGTTCTTCGCCTTCTTCTACACTGCGATTGTCTTCAACCCGAAGGACACCGCCGACCAGCTCAAGAAGCATTCGGGCTTCATCCCGGGCTATCGTCCGGGCGAGCGCACCGCCGACTATATCGATTACGTTCTCACCCGCATCACCGTCGTCGGCGCCATCTATCTGGTGTTGGTGTGCCTGCTGCCGGAGTTCCTGATCTCGGCGACTGGCGTACCATTCTACCTTGGTGGCACATCGCTTCTGATCGTGGTCAGTGTCACGCTCGATACGGTTGCGCAGATTCAGGGTCACCTGATCGCGCACCAGTACGAAGGCCTGATCAAGAAGTCGAAGCTGCGCGGGGGGAAGAAAGCCAGATGAGGTTGATTTTGCTTGGGCCGCCAGGGGCGGGCAAGGGGACACAAGCACAAAGACTGGTAGAAAAACACGGCATACCCCAGCTTTCGACGGGAGACATGCTGCGTGCCGCCGTGCAGGCCGGTACCGAAGTCGGCAAGCGTGCCAAGGCGGTGATGGATGCCGGTGAACTGGTGTCTGACGCCATCGTCAACGCCATCGTTGCCGAGCGAATCGACCAGGCCGACTGCGCCAAGGGATTCATCCTCGACGGCTACCCACGTACGCTGGTGCAGGCCGATGCGGTTGAATCGATGCTTTCGGAGCGTGGCATCGGCCTGGACACGGTCATCGAGCTGGTTGTCGACGACAGGGCCCTGGTCGGCCGCATCGTCAAGCGCGCCGAAGATGCAAAGGCGGCCGGGCAGCCGGTGCGCAAGGATGACAACCCCGCGGTATTCGAAGAGCGTCTGCGGGAGTACTACAAGAAGACCGCTCCGCTGACGGGCTACTACTACGCCAAGGGCAGGCTCAAGACTGTCGATGGCATGGCCAGCATGGACGCGGTAACCGCCGAGATAGAAACCGTGCTCGCGGCCGCCGCGAAGGCGCGGTAAGGGAATTTAAAGATTAAGCTTGACGGGGACGGTCCGCTGCGGTATGGCGGCCCGTCTTCCTATCAGGCGTGAACTTTGCTTGTCCGCAAGGGCAAGGCGGTTGCTTTGAACTGGAAACACCCGCAAGGGCCGGCCTCCACCGGACGCGGGGCAATTTGGACAGCGCCGGACCTGCCTTGTTTTTGAAGGTTGGCCGGCCCATATGGAGAAGAGAAGAATATGGCTCGTATAGCCGGCGTCAACATTCCGACCAACAAGCGCGTCGTCATCGCGCTTCAGTACATTCACGGCATTGGCAAGAAGTTCGCCCAGGAGATCGTCGACAAGGTCGGCATCCCGGCCGAGCGCCGCGTCAATCAGCTGACCGACGCGGAAGTGCTGCAGATCCGCGAAACCATCGACCGCGACTATCAGGTCGAGGGCGACCTGCGCCGCGAAGTGTCGATGAACATCAAGCGGCTGATGGACCTCGGCTGCTACCGCGGCCTGCGTCACCGCCGCTCGCTGCCGGTTCGCGGCCAGCGCACGCACACCAATGCGCGTACCCGCAAGGGCCCGGCCAAGTCGATCGCCGGCAAGAAGAAGTAATCAGGGGAAGGGAATAGGGCAGTAGGCAGTAGGGAATGGTCCGCGGATCGGGCAATCAATTTCCCTACTGCCTTACTGCCCTATTCCCCTACTCCCTTACGAAGGTGGAGCCGCTGGCATTACGGCGGTGTAGAGATCAACTGAAAGGACTATCATGGCCAAGGAAGCCGCTCGTGTTCGCCGTCGCGAACGCAAGAATATCTCGTCGGGCGTTGCCCACGTCAATTCGACCTTCAACAACACGATGATCACCATCACCGACGCACAGGGCAATTCGATCGCCTGGTCGTCGGCCGGCGCCCAGGGCTTCAAGGGTTCGCGCAAGTCGACCCCGTTCGCCGCCCAGATGGCCGCCGAGGATGTTGCCAAGAAGGCCCAGGAGCACGGCATGCGCATGCTCGAAGTCGAGGTGTGCGGACCTGGCTCCGGTCGTGAATCGGCGCTGCGCGCCCTGCAGGCGGCCGGCTTCACCATCACGTCGATCCGTGATGTGACGCCAATCCCGCACAATGGCTGCCGCCCGCGCAAGAAGCGCCGCGTCTAACAGTTATGAACGCCGCGCGAACGCTCCAAAGCGTTCTTCCGCGGCATTCCAGGTCGCCCGCCACGATTGGATGGTGGCGGGTCAACGGAAGGAAAGCATCATGATCCAGAAAAATTGGCAGGAACTGATCAAGCCGAACAAGATCGAGTTCTCGTCGAAAAAGAAGACGCTGACCACGCTGGTCGCCGAGCCGCTCGAGCGGGGCTTTGGCCTCACCCTCGGCAACGCGCTGCGTCGCGTGCTTCTGTCCTCGCTGCGCGGCGCGGCTGTCACCGCCGTGCAGATCGACGGTGTTCTGCATGAATTCTCGTCCATCGCCGGCGTGCGCGAGGACGTGACCGACATCGTTCTCAACATCAAGGAAATCGCCATCCGCATGGAAGGTGATGGCCCCAAGCGCATGGTCGTTCGCAAGCAGGGACCGGGTGCGGTTCTCGCCGGCGACATCCAGACGGTTGGCGACGTCGAGATCCTCAATCCCGATCACGTCATCTGCACGCTGGACGAAGGCGCTGAGATCCGCATGGAATTCACCGTCGACACCGGCAAGGGTTACGTGCCGGCCGAGCGCAACCGCGCCGAGGACGCGCCGATCGGCCTGATCCCGGTCGACAGCCTCTATTCGCCGGTCAAGAAGGTCTCCTACAAGGTCGAGAACACCCGCGAGGGCCAGGTTCTCGATTACGACAAGCTGACCATGACCATTGAGACCGACGGTTCGATCTCGGGCGAGGACGCGGTGGCTTTCGCCGCCCGCATCCTGCAGGACCAGCTTGGCCTGTTCGTCAACTTCGACGAGCCGCAGAAGGAAGTCGCGGCGGAAGCCGTCACCGAGCTCGCCTTCAACCCGGCGCTGCTCAAGAAGGTCGACGAACTCGAGCTTTCGGTGCGTTCGGCCAACTGCCTGAAGAACGACAACATCGTCTACATCGGCGACCTCATCCAGAAGACCGAAGCCGAGATGCTGCGCACCCCGAACTTCGGCCGCAAGTCGCTGAACGAGATCAAGGAAGTCTTGGCGGCGATGGGCCTGCACCTCGGGATGGAAGTGCCGGACTGGCCGCCGGAAAACATCGAAGACCTCGCCAAGCGTTACGAAGATCAATATTGAGCATGAATTCCAAGGATCGGCGGCGTAAGCCGCTCGATCCGACGGTCATGCGGAAAACCATCAGAGGCCGTGGCCTCTTGAACAACTGAAGAAGGAAAAGAGCTATGCGCCACGGTTTCAAAGGCCGCCGCTTCGCCCGCAGCATCAGCCACCGCAAGTCGATGTTTGCCAATCTCGCCGTGTCGCTGCTCGAACACGAGCAGATCGTCACCACCCTGCCGAAGGCGAAGGACCTGCGTCCGATCGTCGAGAAGCTGGTGACGCTCGGCAAGCGCGGCGACTTGCACGCCCGCCGCCAGGTGATCGCCCAGATCGGCAACGAAGGCGTCGTCAAGCGCCTGTTCGACATCATCGCCCCGCGCTACGCCACCCGCAACGGCGGCTATCTGCGCATCATGAAGGCGGGCTTCCGTCACGGCGACAATGCCGCGATGGCCGTCATCGAGTTCGTCGATCGCGACATCTCGGCCAAGGGCGCCGGCGACCGCGCCCGCATCGAGGCCGAAGGCGCCAACGAGGAAGCCGCGGCCGCGTAAGGCTTCGTCTTTCCAGAGTGAATTGAAGGGGCCTGCGGGGCCCCTTTTTCATATCTGGAACTCGCCAAAGCGCGCGCACAATAGTCCGCTGGCGCGAAAATAATCGGATTTCAGCAGCTTAGCCTTTCATTTTGCACAATCGTCGGGACAATGCGCCCGAACTCGCTTGGAGGATTCGCGAATGCGCGCCAAAAGACTGCCCCTAGTTCTGCTCTGCGCCTTCATGGTGTTCGCAGCCGCACCGGCAGTCCGGCAGGCTCTGGCTGAAGACGCCGCGAAGCCCGCCGATCCGGGCCTGTCGGACGTGCTGACTGATCTGCTGCATGGCGTTGAAGGTGAAAACGCCACCTCGGGTCCGGACAAGCGCGTGCCTTTCGGCCGCGACGAGGTGCAACTTTCGTTCGCGCCGCTGGTCAAGCAGACGGCGCCGGCCGTAGTCAATGTCTATGCCTCGCAAACTGCCAAGGTGACATCGCCCTTCGAAGGTGATCCGTTCTTCGAGGAGTTTTTCGGCCGCGCGCAGCCGCGTGCGCAGTCCTCGCTGGGTTCGGGCGTGCTGGTGGATCCGAGCGGTGTCATCGTCACCAATTTTCATGTCATCAAGGATGCCGACGAGGTCAAGGTGGCGACCGCCGACGGGCGCGAATTCACCAGCAAGGTGATGCTGAAGGACGAGACGCTCGATCTCGCCGTGCTCAAGATCGAAGCCGACAAGCCGTTCCCGGTCATCGCCATCGGCGATTCCGACGCGCTCGAAGTCGGCGATCTGGTGCTGGCCATCGGCAATCCCTTCGGTGTCGGCCAGACCACCACCAGCGGCATCGTTTCCGCGCTTGCCCGCAGCCATATCGGCGTCTCGGATTCAGGCTATTTCATCCAGACCGACGCCGCGATCAATCCCGGCAATTCCGGTGGCGCGCTGATCAACATGGGCGGCCAGCTGGTCGGCATCAACACCGCCATTTACAGCCGCAGCGGCGGCTCGATCGGCATCGGCTTTGCCATCCCCGCCAATATGGTGCGGGCTTTCGCCGACGCCGCGAAGGCAGGGCTCGACTTCTTCGAACGTCCCTACATCGGCGCCGAGTTCGAAGCGGTGACGCCGCAGATCGCCGAATCGCTCGGCATGGAGAAGCCGACCGGGGCATTGGTGTCTTCGGTCGACGCCACCGGCCCGGCGGGCAAGGCGGGGCTGAAGCCGGGCGATGTCGTGCTGCAGGTCAACGGCAAGCCGGTCGAGAGCATCGAGGCGCTCGACTATCGCATGGCGACGCTGTCGATCGGCACCAAGGCGAATTTCGCGATCCTGAACAAGGGCAAGCAGGCGGCAATGGACATAGCCTTGGAGCGCGCGCCGGAGGGGGCGAAAGCCTCCGAGGTGGCGCTGCATGGCCGCAGCCCGTTCTCGGGCGCCAAGGTCGCGGAGCTGTCGCCGCGGCTGGCCCAGAAGCTTGGCCTGCGCACTGATCTCAAGGGCGTGACGGTGATCGACATCAACCGCGATTCGCCGGCTGCGGATTTCGGCTTCCAGCCGGGCGACATCGTGCGCGAGGTCAACGGCACCACAATCGACACCGCCGCAACTCTGGCGCAGGTAGCCCAGCAGGATACGCGCTGGTGGCGCTTTACCGTCGAGCGCGGCGGGCAGATACTGCGCCAGGTGTTGCGTTACTGAGTTCAGCCCGCGAGGGTCATGCTCCAACTTGAAGACAGGCCCCAACCTGAAGATGTAGATGGCCGATCTGTTCAGCGTTGACGAACCGGAAAAGGCGCCGCCCGGAAGGCCGCTGGCCGACAGGCTGCGGCCGAGAAACCTTGGCGAGGTCGTCGGCCAAGAGCATCTGACCGGCCCCGATGGCGCACTGACCAGGCTGATCGGCTCCGGTTCACTCGGCTCGATGATCTTCTGGGGGCCGCCTGGCACTGGCAAGACCACGGTGGCAAGGTTGCTCGCCGGTGAGACCAGCCTTGCCTTCGAGCAGATATCGGCGGTCTTCTCAGGCGTCGCCGACCTCAAGAAAGTGTTCGAGGCGGCCAAGCTGCGCCGCGCCAACGGCCGTCAGACCCTGCTCTTCGTCGACGAGATCCATCGTTTCAACCGCGCCCAGCAGGATTCCTTTCTCCCTGTCATGGAGGATGGAACAGTCGTCCTGGTGGGCGCTACGACCGAAAACCCCTCCTTTGAACTCAACGCGGCCCTCTTATCCCGCGCGCGGGTCATGGTCTTCCATTCGCTCGGCGAGGAGAGCATCGCCAAGCTGATGACGCGGGCGGAGGAAGCGGAGGGCAGGGCGCTTCCGCTCGATGACGATGCGCGGGCGATGCTGATCCGCATGAGTGATGGCGACGGACGCGCATCCCTGACCCTCGCCGAGGAAGTCTGGCGTGCCGCCAAGCCTGGCGAGGTATTCGATCCCGAAGGGTTGCAGCGCATCGTCCAGCGCCGCGCGCCGATCTACGACAAGGGTCAGGACGGCCATTACAATCTGATCTCGGCGCTGCACAAGTCGGTGCGCGGCTCGGATCCGGATGCCGCGCTCTACTATCTCGCCCGCATGTTCGATGCCGGCGAGGATCCGCTCTATCTCGGCCGCCGCCTGGTCCGCATGGCGATGGAGGACATCGGCCTTGCCGACCCGCAGGCGCTGGTGGTGGCCAATGCGGCCAAGGACGCGTACGACTATCTTGGCTCGCCGGAGGGCGAACTTGCCTTTGCCGAGGCCACCGTCTATCTCGCCACCGCACCGAAATCCAATGCCGTCTACACCGCCTTCAAGGCGGCCACGCAGGCAGCCAAGCAGCATGGCTCGCTGCTGCCGCCGAAGCACATCCTCAACGCGCCGACCAAGCTGATGAAAGAGGAAGATTACGGCGCGGGCTATCGCTACGACCATGACGAGCCGGACGCCTTTTCCGGGCAGGACTATTTTCCGGAGAAGATGGGCCGCCAGACCTTCTACGATCCACCCGAGCGTGGTTTCGAGCGCGATATCCGGAAGCGGCTCGACTACTGGGCGAAGCTGCGTAAGGAACGGGAATAGCTGTCTTGCGTGGCCCGGTGGTCGTCACGCTTCGGGCCGAGGCTTCGCCCTGGGGCATTTCACTATCGGTTGTTCTCCATGCGCCCTTCGCCCCCACGGGCCGTTGTGTGGTGACCCAAAAAACCTTATCAAGGCGCACGACCGGGCGGTGGTCGTTGCCGTGATTTTGGCATCACTCATTCGCAACAGGATCGCGCTTCGCGCGTGGAAAAATGACAAAAACCCTTCGCAAGTCCCTTCGCAAATTCGCCATCGCCATTCCGCTTCTCGCCCTTGGCTTCTACTTCATCCCGATCCTGACGACGATCTTCATCGTTTGTGGACTCATTGACGTCTTGCGCAACGACAGGAAGGATCTGTCGCTGTTCAGCGGTTACTTCCTTGGCAACGGCCTGTTCACCTGGCTGCTCTCGCCATTCAATCTGCTGGTGGACCTGCTCTGCTACAAAAATCCGGGCGTGTGGAAGCTGGAGCAGTTTCCAGAAGACTATCAGCGCGAGGTCAATGAGGTCCTTGATATCTTCAAGGCGCGCAAGGACGAGATCATCGCCGACATCGATGCCAATTTCGGTGCCGGTCGGCGCGGCATGTATGTCTATCAGTGGTACGGCAAGCACAAGATAGACAACGTCGCCGAGTTCAACAAGGATTTCAAATACATCAAGACCATCGCCGTTTCCGTCTTCAGCAAGCGCGAATCGACTTCCTGGCATTTCGGTCCGTTGCGGCTCAGCTTGCGCATCCTCTACAATTTGATCCCGGTAAAGTCGGAGATCTTCGTCGAATGCGGCAACGTCAAGAATTACTGGTACGACAATCCGCTGTTCATTTTCGACGACACGCTGCTGCATCGTTCGGTCAACGAGTATGACGGCCGCCGCTACTGCGTGTTCATGGACATCATCAGGCCGTCCCCGGTTCCGCGCCTCATAGCAGGCATGCTTGCCGTCGTGTCGGTCAGCGTCGAACGCATCAATTCGATGTTCTACAAGAACTGGAAGATGATTGGCTCGACCAAGCCCAAGAAGGTCGGAACCACCTGAACCGAAGCCCACTGGCGTAGCCGCTCTCCTGGCCATGCCTTGATGCCTGCAAGCGCAATTCGGTCGTCCGCTGGCGCCCGACCGTTACACTCATGCTTCGCCCAGAGATACGCTGCCAGAGGTGATGTTGGACAGGTTTGGCGCCCATGGTCGCGGCAAACAAAGAGAGGGCTGCTGGCCCTGCTCATGAGGCGCGAACCTCCAGTCGGCGTGATGCAAAGTGTACATCCCATTTTGGCGCTCAATAATTCATCATAAGCCCAAATGAATTGTCTCGGGCGATTCACGTTCGCCGGATCATCTTCTATTCGTTGGACAATGCGCTAAGAATGATTCCGGCGCACAGTCTCTTACATGATCGGCGGCTAAAATGTCACTGAGAAGAATATTAGAACATTATGCGGGAACGTACGTATGCATGGTGCTGCTAAGCATTGCTCTCAGCTCGGCGTACATAGCTCTTGAGGAATACGTTTACTATTGGGATTTCGTTGCCTATTTCAATAGGTTCAAACAGCAGGGTTCGCTCTTGGTCGAGAGCCCTTTCAACTGGCTTGGCCAGTTGGGAAATTCTATTGCCACGGAAGATTATGGTGTTGCGATCCTGGCACCGTTGATGCCTTTCCACATCATTCTTGGCGATTCGAGGTTTGTCTTTATCGCCGGAATAGTTGCGGTTTACCTAGTCCCGACGGCTCTTTGCATGGGCAGGTTAAGCTATCTGGAGGCGGTATCCGAGAAACCTTCCCGAGCTTGGCCGGCGGTCTGGATCGCAGCATTTCTCTACACGCCCATCTGGGCGCCGACGCTTCGTGGGCTGCCAGACGTTGCCGGTTGTCTCGCTCTTATCGCAGCGACTTACTTACTTTGGAAGTCGAAGTTCCTGACCCGTGAACCGGTAGCGAGTGGAATTTCCGTCGGCGCATGCCTGTGGCTGGCGTTCATGCTGCGTCGCTGGTACGCCTATGCTGCAATCGGGATTGCTGTTTCCGCGGCGCTTTTCTGTCTGCTGCAGATTTGCAAAGACCGAGACTTGGCTGCGTTTCGCAAGGCCGCGTTAGGCGGAGGGTGTGCGGTTTTCGTCATTTCCGCAACCGCTTTGAACTACCAATTGCCGCTGATCGGCAAGATATTGGGAACCAGCTACGGTGACCTTTACAGCGGATACCGGACGATCTTCATCAACCAGCTTGGCGAAATCGCGTCCCGGCTAAGCTTAGTCAACTGGCTGCTGATCCTGGTGGGCCTTCTGATCTCCGTTTCGCGCCGCAACGGTTTCTCCTTGTTCTCTGCCTCCGCCGCGGTACTCACTTTCTTATTTTTCACCCGGACGCAAGATCCGGAACGTCATCACTCGATGCCGATCTTTCTTTGGCTTTTTCCCGCCTACGCCCAGACAATCGTTGCGATCGTTTCGGGGTCAGCGCTGAGAGCACGATGGGCGACCCTCGCCATAGCCTTCGTCGCCGGGCTCGCTTTTATGGGCACCTTTTTTCCGATAGGCCGTCAGCTGCTGTCGCCAATCAGCTTCGTTTTTGCCAAGGAAGATACGCTCCCACTTCGCCTCGACAATCTTTCTGAATACAGGCGCTTGATTGCTGACCTATTTGGCAAAATGAAGCCAGAAGATCGCTTTTCCGTATTCGCCTCAGGACCGATATTGAGCGACTCGTTGTTATTCAGTTTGGATGCGAACCTCCTTCCGCACGTTGGATGGATCTGCCAGGTCGATAGTCGTGATCAATTTCGGCCGGATGCCTTGAAATCCAGGTACGTTGTCGTGACTGACAGGCTTGTTACGCATCTGCAGGCGGGCGCGCAGATTTGCATAACGATTCCGAACCAGTATATTCTTGAGGGGAAAGGCATCGGCGCCGCATACAAGCGCATTGCGGAGTATCGACTGTCCGGCGGCGTTACCGCGTATCTCTATGAGCAGGTGCGCCCGGTCAGCAAGTCCGAAGTCGACGCTCTCTATGGCGAGTTCAGGAAAAAGTATCCGGACTGGACAATTCCTGACTGGTGACGATCACCTGCCCAGGCGGCGCGTGATTGCCGGCTTGGGAGCACTGAGGCGTGGCTTGAACCATCGTCCTATGGCGTCATCGGGCATCGGTCTTCTAGACTAAGACGTAGTGCGGCGGATATATCTGGCCAGATATAGCGTTGCTTGAGTTGCAAGCGACAATCGCCTTGGGAGGATGAGGTGAGCGGACGGCGGCCGGCTGGTCATGCGGATTTGATCCAGACCTCCATCGCCAACAGCGACGCTGCGCGTTCGGCGCTGGTTGCTTCCTGGCGACGTTCGCTGACATTGCACGGCCTTGATCCGGCCGAACGCAAGTCGCCTCGGCGCCTTACCGAAGGCGAGCTGCGCCAGGCCAGGCAACGTATGGAGCCGCTGCTGCGCGCCGCGGATGCGAGCCTCGATCGTCTTCACCTCGCCGTAGGCGGCGTCGGCTGCTGTGTGCTGCTTGCCGATCGTGACGGCATTCCCGTCGAACGTCGTGGTGCCGCCGCCGACGACGATACGTTCGACGAGTGGGGCTTGTGGACGGGCACCGTGTGGAGCGAGGACTCCGAGGGCACCAATGGCATCGGCACCTGTCTTGCCGATCAGCGCGCGCTCACCATCCATCGCGACCAGCATTTCTTTTCGCGCAACACTCTGCTCAGTTGCACCACGGCCCCGATCTACGATCACGAAGGCAATCTGGCGGCCGCGCTCGATGTCTCCTCTTGCCGGTCGGATCTGACTGAAGGATTCGTCAACCTGATCGCCATCGCGGTAGGCGATGCCGCGCGCCGCATCGAGGCCGAGAACTTCCGCTTGGCGTTTTCCGATGCCCGCATCCTGCTGGCGCCGGTGGCCGAGCGCAGTGCCAGCGCATTGATCGCCGTCAATGCCGACGATCTGGTGGTCGGGGCAACACGCTCCGCCCGGCTCGGCCTTGGCATCACCCGGCAACTCCTGATCAAAGGCCTTCCTGCCGCCGACATTCTCGGCGACTCGGCCAGGGCAAGCGAGCATCTCGACGAGGCGGAGCGCGGCGTGGTTCAGCGGGCCATGGCACGCGCCGAGGGCAATGTGTCGGCGGCTGCCAGCAATCTTGGGATTTCGCGGGCGACCCTGCATCGCAAGCTTGCGCGCTTCGGCATCCGCCGCCCACACTGAGCTTTGGGCCAGCGACTGTCGCAGATCTGCGACAGTCCGCGTTGGTGAACGCCCGCGACCGGGCTGACAAACCTCAGTCCATCCGCAACTCTTCCCAGCGACGCGCCACATGCCGTGGCGCTCATATTGGGAGGAAGACGATGAACAAGGTGGAATTTTCCCGCGCGGCCAAGGTTCCCTTCGCCAAGCGCTACGACAATTATATCGGCGGCAAATGGGTCGCCCCGCATTCAGGGAAGTATTTCGAGAACATATCGCCGGTGACCGGCCGGCCACTGGGTGAGGTCGCTCGCTCCGACGCCAGGGATATCGAGGCAGCACTCGATGCCGCGCACAGGGCCAGGGATGCCTGGGGGAAGACGAGCGCAGCCGCTCGCGCGCTGATCCTCAACCGCATCGCCGACCGCATGGAAGACAATCTCGATCTGCTGGCGCTCGCCGAAACCTGGGACAATGGCAAGCCGATCCGCGAGACGACCGCCGCCGACCTGCCGCTGGCCATCGATCATTTCCGTTACTTTGCTGGTGCCGTGCGTGCTCAGGAGGGCGGCCTTTCCGAGATCGATCACGACACTGTCGCCTATCATTTCCACGAGCCGCTCGGCGTCGTCGGCCAGATCATTCCCTGGAACTTCCCGCTGCTGATGGCGGTCTGGAAACTGGCTCCGGCGCTTGCCGCCGGCAATTGCGTGGTGCTGAAGCCCGCCGAACAGACACCCGCCACCATCATGCTGTGGGCCGACCTGATCGGCGATCTCCTACCGGAGGGCGTGCTCAACATCGTCAATGGCTTCGGCCTCGAGGCCGGCAAGCCGCTCGCTTCGTCGAACCGCATTGCCAAGATCGCCTTCACCGGCGAGACGACGACCGGGCGGCTGATCTCGCAATATGCCAGCCAGAACCTCATCCCGGTGACACTCGAACTCGGCGGCAAATCGCCCAATATTTTCTTCCAGGACGTGACGGCGGAAGATGACGATTTCTTCGACAAGGCGATCGAAGGCTTCGTCATGTTCGCGCTCAATCAGGGCGAGGTCTGCACCTGCCCCAGCCGCGCGCTGGTGCATGAGAAGATCTATGACAAGTTCATGGAAAAGGCGCTGAAGCGCGTCGAAGCGATCGTCCAGGGCGATCCCCTCGATCCGGCAACCATGATCGGTGCGCAGGCATCGAGCGAACAGCTGGAGAAGATCCTGAGCTACTTCGATATCGGCCGCAAGGAAGGCGCCGAGGTGCTGGCGGGCGGTGAGCAGAACCATCTGCCGGGGGATCTGGCGGGCGGCTATTACGTCAAGCCGACCGTGTTCAAGGGCAACAACAAGATGCGCATCTTCCAGGAGGAAATCTTCGGGCCGGTGGTGTCCGTGACGACCTTCAAGGACGACGACGAGGCGCTGTCGATTGCCAACGACACGCTCTATGGCCTCGGCGCCGGCATCTGGAGCCGCGACGCGAACCGCTGCTATCGTTTCGGCCGCGCCATCCAGGCCGGGCGCGTGTGGACCAACTGCTACCATGCCTATCCCGCGCACGCGGCATTCGGTGGTTACAAGCAGTCCGGCATCGGACGGGAAAATCACAAGATGATGCTCGATCACTATCAGCAGACCAAGAACATGCTGGTCAGCTACAGCCCGAAGAAGCTCGGTTTCTTCTGATTGCCTCCCGAAGCAACACATGATCTTCCCACAGGGATCATGAGTATCCGGGGCGCGGCTGCACATGCCGCGCCCCGGATGGTTTGGGAGATGAAGGAGGGCGGTATGTCCGACAGGATTTCACTCGGAAAAGTTTCGGCCACGCCGGGAGCCATCGCTTTCCTGGCTGAGATCGTTGCCGATCACGGGCCGGTGCTGTTTCACCAGTCCGGTGGCTGCTGCGACGGATCATCGCCGATGTGCTATCCCCGCGGTGAGTTCATTGTCGGCGACAACGACGTCATGCTGGGCGAGATCGGCGAAACGCCGGTCTATATCAGCGCCTCGCAATATGAGGTGTGGAAACATACCGACCTCATCATCGACGTCGTGCCGGGCAGGGGTGGCATGTTCTCCCTCGACAACGGGCGCGAAAAGCGGTTTCTGACGCGCTCAACCGTCTGTGCCATCCCCGAAACGCCCTTGCGGGCCTGAAGGGATTGACGCCGCCGCCCTCGCAGGGGCAGTAGACGGCCATGTTCAATCTGCTTCTCGTTGTCATCGGCGGCGGCATCGGCGCCGGCATCCGCCATCTGACCAGTATGGGCGCGCTGCGCTTTGCGGGCCCCAACTATCCATGGGGCACGATGGCCATCAACATCGTCGGCTCCTTCGCCATGGGCCTGTTCATCGCTATCCTGGCGCGCCGCGGCGGATCGAACGAAGTCAGGCTCTTTGTCGCCACCGGCATCTTCGGCGGCTTCACCACCTTTTCGGCTTTTTCGCTCGATTTCGCGACGCTTTGGGAGCGGGGCGCCACGCTGCCCGCGTTTGGATATGCGCTGGCCAGCGTCATTGGCGCCATCATCGCCTTGTTTTTGGGTCTTTGGCTCGCAAGAAGCCTGCCTTAATGCTATTGGCGCGCCGAGAGCCGGCCAAGCCCCGCTCGGAAAACAGGTAAGAAAATATGGCAGGCGTTGAACAGATCACGGTGGAAGCCGGCGAGGCGGGCATGCGGCTCGATCGCTGGTTCAAGACCCATTTCCCGGGCCTTGGCTTTGGCCATCTGCAGAAACTGCTGCGCTCCGGCCAGATCCGCGTCGACGGCGGCCGCGTCAAGGCCGACACCCGCGTCGAGCCGGGTCAGCTGGTGCGTATTCCGCCGCTCGAGGTGGACAAGAAGGGCGACAGCCCGCTCACTGGCCATTCGATCCGCAACCAGGGCGACGCCGACGTGCTCGCCAAGATGCTGCTGCATGAGGATCCGAAGGTCTTCGTCTTCAACAAGCCGGCGGGCCTGGCGGTGCAAGGCGGTTCGGGCGTCACCCGCAATGTCGACGACATGCTGGAAGCCTGGCGCAGCCAGAAGGGCGAGAAGCCAAGGCTGGTTCACCGGCTCGACCGCGACACGTCGGGTGTGCTGGTCGTTGCCCGCACGAGACTGGCCGCGATGAAGCTCTCCGAGGCATTTCGCGCCCGCGAAACCAAGAAAACCTATTGGGCGTTGGTCAAGGGTGTGCCGCCCAAGCGCGAGGACAAGATCTCGACCTGGCTGATCAAGGAGGCGACGCCAGACGGCGACCGCGTGCGCATCGCAGCACACGGCGAAAAGGGCGCCGACCACGCCGTCTCCTACTACCGCATCATCGAGCAGGCGGCGCAGACGATGACCTGGCTTGAGATGGAGCCCTATACTGGCCGCACGCATCAGCTGCGCGTCCACGCGGCCTATATCGGCTGTCCGATCATCGGCGATCCCAAATATTTCGAAGCCGACACCAATTGGGATTTTCCCGGCGGCATTCAGAACCGCTTGCATCTGCACGCGCGTCGCATCGTCATCCCGCATCCCGACAAAGGCTTCATTGACGTCACCGCCCCGATGCCACCACACATGCGCCAGAGCTGGAACCTGATCGGTTTCGACGAGCAGAGCGCGGAGGACTGATTGTGAGTGGCGCCACCGACGCGCTGGACCGCCGCGACGCGGTCGACATCGCCGCCGCTGCGATCATGGCCGGCCTGACCTTTTCCTGGGGCCTGAACTACGTCGCCGCCAAGATCTCCTATGCCGGCTACGATCCCGTCTTCCTGTCGATCGCGCGCTCGGTCATTGGCGGCTTCTTTGTCTTTCTCTGGTGCCGCTGGCGCGGCATCGCGCTTTTCACCCGGGATGGCACGTTGCTCGCCGGTATCGCTGTCGGCGTGCTTTTCGGCATCGAATTCCTCTGCCTCTATGTTGGGCTGGAGCACACGACCGTGGCCCGCAACACGCTGCTGGTCAATTCAATGCCGTTCTGGATGCTGGTGGGTGGGCATTTCCTGCTTGGCGAGCAGGTCACCTGGCGCAAATTCCTCGGCCTGTTATTGGCCTTCGCCGGCCTTGCCACGGTCTTTTCCGATAAGCTTGGCGGCGGCGACATGCTGTTCGGTGATCTCCTGAGCCTCGGCTCCGGGTTCTTCTGGGCCTTGACCAATATCCTCATCAAACGGTCGAAACTGGTTGAGGCGAGCGCCGAGAAGCTGTTGCTCTATCAACTCGCCGGCGCGGCGATCGTCGGCATTTTGGTGCTGCCTCTCGCCGGTCCGCCGGTCCGCGATCCCACTTTGTTGCCGACATTGGCGCTGCTTTTCCAAGCGATCTACATCGTCGCTTTCACTTATGTCCTATGGTTCTGGCTGCTGCGCCGCTATCCGGCCTCCGGCCTGTCCAGCTTCACTTTCCTGTCGCCGGTTTTCGGTGTCTTGTGCGGTGCCTTGATCTTGAACGAGCCGCTGACCATTCGCATTTTTCTGGCACTTGGCTTGATTGTAGCGGGCCTGATCATCGTCAACCGGCCAGCACGTAAGCTGACGCCGGTGTAAGAGAGAGATTTCATGCGTGATATCCTCAACGACCTCGAAGCGGGCAAATATCTTTCCGATCCGGATCCGGTGCGTCGCGCCCAGATTCAAATGAAGACGCCGCTGCCCAAGCGCTTCTACAAGACCGTTTCGGTTGCGCCGATGGAGGGAGGGTTTGCCGTCCATCTCGACGGCAAGCCGGTGCGTACGCCGGGCAAGGCGCTGTTGGCGCTGCCGACCCAGGCGGCGGCAGCGCTTGTGGCCGACGAGTTCGCCGCGCAGGACGAGACCATCAATCCGGTGACGATGCCGGTGATGCGCCTCGTCAACACCGCTTTGGACGGAGTCGCCAGCGATCCGCAGGCAGTGCTGGAAGACATACTGCGTTTTGCCTCGTCGGATCTGCTCTGCTACCGCGCCGACGCACCGCAAGGGCTGGTCGAGCGGCAGAACGAGCAGTGGGATCCGGTCATTGACTGGGCCCGTGCGGCGCTCGGCGCCCGCTTCAACCTTGCCGAAGGGATCATCCACGTCGAGCAGCCGCGCGAGACGATCGCCGTTGTCGGCAGTCATCTTGCCCAGCGCGCGCAGCCGCTGCGGCTGGCCGCCATCCACGTCATGACCTCGCTGACCGGTTCGGCGCTGCTGGCGCTCGCCGTCGATTTCGGCGAGCTCGACGCCGAGGCGGCCTGGGCCGCCGGCCATGTCGATGAGGACTGGCAGATCGCGCATTGGGGGCAGGATGCCGAAGCGGTCGCGCGCCGCGCGGCCCGCAAACGGGACATGATGGCTGCCGTCAATCTTCTCGAAGCGATCAAGGTCTGACCGGCCGGTTTATTGCCGCACCGCACCTAATACCAAAGTCATAATCCCAAAGGCGCTCTGCCTTAGACCCCGTCTTTCTGTCATTTTTTGATGGCTGTCGTGAGTCCGCGTTCGCAGGAGAATCCGGACGCTGCCACGCGGCATCGAGGACAAGGGTCTCACGGGAGGATAACTCAATGGCAATGGCATCAACCGCCGGCGGAACGAGCCGCGGCATGACGCGGGAGGAGAAGAAGGTCATCTTCGCCTCTTCGCTCGGCACCGTTTTCGAATGGTATGATTTCTATCTCTACGGCTCGCTGGCGGCCTTCATCGGCTCGACCTTTTTCAGCCCGACCATTCCCGAGGCGACCCGCAACATCTTCGCGCTGCTGGCCTTTGCCGCCGGCTTCCTCGTGCGCCCGTTCGGCGCACTGCTGTTCGGCCGCATCGGCGACCTTGTCGGCCGCAAATACACCTTCCTCGTCACCATGACGATCATGGGTCTGTCGACCTTCCTGGTCGGTCTGCTGCCCGGTTATGCGACTTTGGGCATCGCGGCTCCGGTGATCCTGATCGTCCTGCGCATGCTGCAGGGCCTTGCGCTTGGCGGCGAATATGGCGGCGCCGCGACTTATGTCGCCGAGCACGCGCCCGACGATCGCCGCGGGTTCTACACATCGTGGATACAGACGACGGCGACACTCGGCCTGTTCCTGTCGCTGATCGTCATCCTGATCGTGCAGGGATCACTGAGCAAGGAAAGCTATGCCGCCTGGGGCTGGCGCATTCCGTTCATCGTCTCCTTCGTTCTGCTTGCCGTTTCGATCTGGATTCGGCTGTCTCTCTCCGAATCTCCAACCTTCCAGAAGATGAAGGACGAAGGGAAGGGCTCCAAGGCTCCGCTATCGGAAGCCTTCGGCCAGTGGAAGAACGCCAAGATCGCCCTGCTGGCGCTGCTCGGCCTTACCGCCGGCCAGGCCGTGGTCTGGTATAACGGGCAGTTCTACGCACTGTTCTTCCTGCAGAATGTGCTGAAGGTCGACGCGCAGTCGGTCAACATCATGATCGCCATTGCACTGGCGCTTGGCTCGATCTTCTTCGTCGTCTTCGGGTGGCTGTCCGACAAGATCGGCCGCAAGCCGATCATCATGGCCGGCCTTGCGCTTGCCATCGTCTGCACCTTCCCCCTGTTCAAGGCGCTGACCTGGGCCGCCAATCCGGCGCTCGCCAAGGCGCAGCAAAATACGCGGGCAACGGTGACGGCAGCACCCGGCGACTGCAAGTTCCAGTTCAATCCGGTCGGCACCGCGAAGTTCACGACGTCCTGCGACATCGCGACTTCATTCCTGACCAAGAACTCGGTTCCCTACGACGTGGTGTCGACGGCCGCGGCCGGAACGGCTGCATCGGTCAAGATCGGCAACGAGACGGTGGCGTCCTACGATGCGGTCGCCGCCGGCGATCAGGCCAAGGCCAAGGACGCTGCCTTCGTCAAGGCCGTCAATATGTCGTTGCAGGATAGCGGCTATCCGCTGAAGCGCGCGGCAATCAAGGTTGCGGACCAGAAACTCGACGCCTTCATCGCGGCCAATCCCGAGTTGAAGCTCGATGCCGCGACCATCCGAGGCGGTGAGAAGGCGACTGTTCCGACTGATAAGGCAGTCACCGACAAGCTGTTGACCAAGGACGAGGCGGCGGGCGCGCCAGAAGTCACCGTCTACAACATTCCGGGCGGCGGTGCCTTCGCCATGGTCGCTGATCCGGCGGCCGTGAACTGGCCAATGACGATCGGCATCCTGTTCATCCTGGTGGTATTCGTGACCATGGTGTACGGACCGATCGCCGCGATCCTGGTCGAGATGTTCCCGACCCGTATCCGCTACACCGGTATGTCGCTGCCCTATCATATCGGCAATGGCTGGTTCGGCGGCCTGCTGCCGGCGACCGTGTTCGCGCTCAGCGCCTACAAGGGCGACATCTACTATGGCCTCTGGTACCCCGTGGTGATCGCGGCGATGTCGCTGGTCATCGGCATGATCTTCGTCAGGGATACGCTCGGCACCGATTTGGACGCCAAGCAATAGCCGGCTGGTTGAGCTTAAACAAAGCCCGGCGCGAGCAATCGCGCCGGGCTTTTCATATCCGAGCCTGAAGAATGCGGATCAGCTCTTGCGCTGGTTTTCGTCTTCGATCGCAGCTTCGTGGTACCAGCCGTCAAAATCGATGTGCGTGCCGCGTAAGGATGCGAGCTCTGCCGCGAATTTGGCCTTCGCGCCTAAATTTGCAGCAGATTTGCGTGCTGCCAGAGGGAACATCAGAATTTGTGCCGACGGACGGGAGGTGGCGACTTCCACGGGCATTCTCCTTTCTTCTGCAGGAGCTTGTCGATTCAGCTTTTCCGCAAGATAGGTTCTGCGACTCCTTTAGGCAATATGCCTATGAAAAGATCAGTATTTGCCTATTATTCATGCATTTCTGGCCTGTGACCGATCTCGGTCCATTGCTGAGGCGGCTCAGCAAATTCAACGAGATATCGCGGCCATTTTGCCGCACCCGCCGACACCCGAGTGGCACACGAATTGCTTTTTAGTGATCCGGCAGGGCCGGCTGCTGAGGGCAAGCGCAAGTCGACGCCGTTCAGTGTTCGGTGATCAAGCAACGAGAGGCTAGAATGACGAAATACAAGCTCGAGTACATTTGGCTCGATGGTTATACCCCGGTCGCCAACCTTCGCGGCAAGACGCAGGTCAAGGAATTCGCCGAGTTCCCGACGCTCGAACAGTTGCCATTGTGGGGCTTCGATGGATCTTCGACCATGCAGGCCGAGGGCCGCAGCTCCGACTGCGTGCTGAAGCCGGTGGCGCTTTATCCGGATCCGGCCCGCACCAACGGTGTTCTCGTCATGTGCGAGGTCATGATGCCCGATGGCGTGACGCCACACGAGTCCAACAGCCGTGCGACCATTCTCGATGACGACGGTGCCTGGTTCGGTTTCGAGCAGGAATATTTCTTCTACAAGGACGGCCGTCCGCTCGGCTTCCCGGACAGCGGCTATCCCGCGCCGCAGGGCCCGTACTACACCGGCGTCGGCTACAAGAATGTTGGCGATGTCGCGCGCCAGATCGTCGAGGAGCATCTCGACCTTTGCCTCGCCGCCGGCATCAACCATGAAGGCATCAACGCCGAGGTGGCCAAGGGCCAGTGGGAATTCCAGATTTTCGGCAAGGGTTCCAAGAAGGCTGCCGACCAGATCTGGATGGCTCGCTACCTGCTGCTGCGGCTGACCGAAAAGTACGGCATCGACATCGAGTTCCATTGCAAGCCGCTCGGCGACACCGACTGGAACGGCTCGGGCATGCACTGCAACTTCTCGACCAAGTACATGCGTGAAGTCGGCGGCAAGGCCTATTTCGAGGCGCTGATGGCGCAGTTCGACAAGAACCTGATGGACCACATCGCCGTCTATGGTCCCGACAACGACAAGCGCCTGACCGGCAAGCACGAGACCGCGCCGTGGAACAAGTTCAGCTATGGCGTCGCCGACCGTGGTGCCTCGATCCGCGTGCCGCACTCCTTTATCAAGAATGACTACAAGGGCTATCTGGAAGACCGCCGTCCGAATTCGCAGGGCGACCCCTACCAGATCGCCTCCCAGGTCCTGAAGACGATTTCGCAGGTTTCGACCGACGCCTCGGTTTCGGCCGCGGCGTGATTCTTTTGGCGGCGCGGATCGCAGGATCTTCGCCGCCATCTAAAGAACGGTCACGAAAAAGCCCCAGCGGAGACGCTGGGGTTTTTTCGTGATGCTTGCGAGGTGCGGCCATGCCGATCGCGTTCAGCCAGCGATCATTCCGCGTGCCTTGAGCGCAGCCAACACCTTTGCATGGGGCAGGGCGGGAGTCCGGTTGCCGTCGCGGCCGATCATGTCCTGATTGGCGACCAATGCGTTGAGCACGGCTTCCTCGGCCGCCTGCACTACGGCCGTATAAAAATCGTCCATCCGGCCCCAGGGGATGAAATCCATATGCCCATAGCTCTGTTCGGTGGCCGGTCCCTGCGGGAAGCGACCGTTGAGCGCGTCGCGATTGGCGGTCGAGAAGGCTAGAAAAATGTCGCCGGAGAAATGCGAGCCGGCGGTGCCGGTCCGCGCCAGGCCGAGCGGCACGCGTCGGGCCAGCGCCTTGCATTGGCCGGGCAAAAGCGGCGCGTCGGTGGCGACGATGCCGATGCAGGAACCGGCGCCAGTCGGGCCGCCGCGAAAATAAGACTCCATCGGGTTGTCATCACTCAGCCGCTCGCCAAGCGGCACGCCGGCGATGGTGAGTTCATCGCGTGACCCGAAATTGGCCTGCAGGAAGACGCCGACCGTGTAGGAGCGATGGCCGTAGTCGACGATCCGCGAGGCTGTGCCGGAGCCGCCCTTGAAGGCGTAGCAGTTCATGCCGGTGCCTCCGCCGACCGAGCCTTCCTCGATGCGCCCGCTCGCCGCATTGTCGATCGCCGCGGTCGCGTGATCGACGGTGACATGCGAGCCGTTGATGTCGTTGAGATAGCCGTCCCAGGTTTCGGCCACCACGGGCAGCAGCCATTGGTTCGCGACATCGGGCTTGTGGCGCGCCACCCAGTCGATGACGCCGCGATGGCAAGGGCCGACCGCATGGGTGTTGGTGATCAGGATGGGCAGGCTGATGCTGCCGGCCTCCTCGATCCACGATGCGCCGGTCATCTCGCCATTGCCGTTGAAGGAATGATAACCGGCGGCGCAGGCGAGGCCGACGCCGTCATGGCCAAACGGCAGAATGGCTGTCACGCCGGTGCGTACGGGTCCCTGCCCAAGCTTGAGCTTGCCTTCGCCTTTGATGATCGTCGAGTAACCGACCAGGACGCCCTCGACGTCGGTGATGGCATTGGCCGGACCGGGCGTGCCTTGCAAGGGGATGGCGAGTGCGCGGGCTCGCGGTTTGCCGGCTGGTGTGGCGGTCTGGGTCGGCAGTTGGTCCATGCTTTGGTCTTGCTCCGTTGATTAGCCGGCCGAGCGGAGACTGCAGCCGGTTGCAAGCTCGGCATAGCTGGCCAGGATCGCCATCGCCGAGGGTTGATCGACCGCAGGCACGACGTTGACCAGGTGCAGCCCCAGGCCGTCCTCGAGCACCACCAGGCTGCGTGCAATGGTCTCGCTCGTCGCCTGCAGTTTGAAGATGCCGGTGGCGGCGCCCGCTTCGAGAATGCCGACATAGATCGACACTTGCCGCTCGAACAATGTGATGTGGCGGGCAGCATAGCTTGCATCCGAACGCGAATAGGCGCCGAGCTCGAGCAGCAGCCGGCAGAGCTGGTCATCCGCATCGGCCGGCAGTCCGCTCTCGATCATCGTTTTCAGCCGCAGCCGGGGGTCGGCGATCTCGGCCACGGATGCCGCGCGTATCGTGCAGAACCGCTCGACGGCCTTGCGCTGCACATCGTCCAGAAGGTCCTTCAGACCGGGATAATAATAGAGCAGGGCGCTCGAACTCATCCCTGCCTCATTGGCAACGTCGCGCAGCGTGACGCCGGCAAGGCCGCGCCTGGCGATCATCGATTCTGCTGCCGCGACCAAGGTCAGGCGGCGATCGGTCTGGGTTTTGGGTCGTCCCATTTCTCTCTGTTCCTGAATTTGATTCAGTTTAAGGCTGGCGGTTGAAATTAAGCAAGTATCAATTCGCCTAATTTGTTGACGGTAACCGACTCTGTCGATAGGTTCCGTTGCGGAGGATAATTTTTATCTTATTAAAAAAAGGGGAGGAGAATGTCTACAAACGAAGCAACCACAGGGGCAGCGCACAAGGCTGCGCCAACCGCCAAAGGGCTTGATCGGGCGCTCAACGCGCTCGGCACGCTGATGATCGTCTTGTCGGCCGTGACGCCCGCATCCTCGGTGTTCATCATCGTACCGGGTGTCATCGCGCTGGCCGGCACAGGCTCATTCCTGAGTTTCGTGCTCGCCGCCGTAATCGGCCTGTTCATGGCCTTCGTCTATGCGGAGCTGTCGTCGGCCTACCCGATGGCCGGCGGCGAATACACCATGATCGGCCGCACGCTTGGCCGCTTCTGGGGCTTTGTCACCCTGGTGCTGGTGTTCGTCTCGATCGTGCTGATCGTCGCCGTCATCGCGCTCGGTGTCGGCACCTATCTCGGCGTGCTGATACCCAACCTTAGTCCGCAATGGGTCGGCGTGGTGACGATCGCGCTGGCCGGCACGGTCGCGGCAATGCGCATCAAGCTCAATGCTTTCGTCACCGGCATCTTCCTCGGCATCGAAATGCTGGCGCTGCTGATCCTGACCGGTCTCGGCTTTGCCCATGTCGAGCGACCGCTGTCCAGCCTGTTCACGTCGCCGCAACTGCTTGACGCGACCAACACGCTTGTTCCTGCCTCGTCCGGCATCATCCTGGCGTCCACCGCCGTCTCGCTGTTCGCCTATAATGGCTACGGCGCGGCCGCCTATTTCGGCGAAGAGACGCATGACGCCAGGCGCAACATCGGCAAGGTGGTGCTCTGGGCATTGGTGATCACCGTCGCGGCCGAGCTCATTCCGTTGACGGCGGTGCTGCTGGGGTCTCCGGATATTCCGGGCCTGCTCGCCGCGCCACAGAAGATCGAGTACTTCCTCGAGGCGCGCGGCGGTCACGCGCTGACGGTCCTGATCAGCCTTGCCATTGCCGTTGCCATTTTCAACGCGGTCATCGCCATCATCCTGCAAGCGGCGCGACTGCTGTTCAGCTCCGGCCGTGACAAGACCTGGTTCGGCCCGATCAACGCCGCCATTGCCTCCGTCCATGGCAGCTATGCATCGCCCTGGATCGCCACCATCGTCGTGGCGGTTCTGGCAGCTGTCGCCTGCTTCATCGACTTCAACCTTTTGTTGGTGGTCAGCGGCACGTCGCTGGTGGTCATCTACGCGCTTTTGTGCGTGGCGGTGTTTGCAGGGCGCCGCAACGGCACAACGGCAGGCGGGCACTACCGCATGCCTTTGTTTCCGGTCCCGGCCATCCTTGCCTTCGTGGCGCTGGTCTATGTCGCCTACCAGAACCTGCTCGATGCCGCCTTCGGGCGCCCGAGCCTGATCGCGACGCTGCTGATCATGGTCGTCGCGGCAATCTACTACATCCTGGTCTTGGCCAGGCGATCGGACTGGAATCTGCACGGTCCCGACGAACTTGTCGGATAGGCACCCCCTCCGACGTTCAATCCCGTGCGAGAACCCCGGCCTTTACCGGGGTTCTTTTTTCTGCGCCGGCCTGACGGAGCGAATACACCCAAAAAAAGTCAGGTTGAAAAGGGCGGTTCAAAACCGTCATGCCGGCCCACCCCCGGCTAACATGCGGTTACCGTGGCTCCGATCGGCAAGCTTGTAAATCGCCCAAAAAGCCCGGAAAACCCCGGTTATGTCAGTCCTGCGCGCTAAGGGCTTGTATATAAGCTACTGTTCATGCACCGAAATCGGCGGTTTATGCCACCGGTTGGCGGCGTTGACAGATCGCGCCGCGGCATGCGTATTCGTGGTCTTGGGGTTACGCCAAAGCGATGCTGTTCGAGCGGGGCGGGGTTTCTTGAACGACGGCATTGGCGGGGGCGCTGGACGAGCGGGCATTGCAGCCTGAGGCAGTGCGCCGCTCGCTCCTGGCGTTATCTTTCCTTCTAAAGCCGTCCGCCAACGTGCCTTCAATGGCTTTGTGTCGCGACCTGAACTTCGTCTTCCGCCGGTGGCCACGGGCCGGCCAAGAGCGAATTATCCTTAAAACCAAAAGCAATGAGCCCCGTCGCGCGACTGGCCGCATGCATCAATTGGCGGGTATTGTGGGGGCAGCAAAAAGCCCTTGAATGAGGACGTCCTTCAAGGGCTTTGTGACGCTATCCCAGGGGATCTTAGACCGAGTAATACATATCATACTCGACCGGATGCGGGGTCATTTCGAAGCGCATCACTTCGGCCATCTTCAGCTCGATGTAGCTGTCGATCTGGTCGTCGTCGAAGACGCCGCCGGCCTTCAGGAAGCCGCGGTCCTTGTCGAGGCTCTGCAGGGCTTCACGCAGCGAACCGCAGACGGTCGGGATCTTCTTCAATTCCTTCGGCGGCAGGTCGTAGAGATCCTTGTCCATCGGCTGGCCGGGATGGATCTTGTTCTTGATGCCGTCGAGGCCAGCCATCAGCATGGCGGCGAAAGCGAGGTAGGGGTTCGCGCCCGGATCGGGGAAGCGGACCTCGACGCGCTTGGCCTTCGGCGACGAGCCGAACGGGATGCGGCAGGAGGCTGAGCGGTTGCGCGCCGAATAGGCGAGCAGGACGGGCGCTTCATAGCCCGGCACCAGGCGCTTGTAGGAGTTGGTCAGCGGGTTGGTGAAGGCGTTGATCGCCTTGGCGTGCTTGATGATACCGCCGATGTAGAACAGGCAGCTTTCCGACAGGCCGGCATATTCATTGCCGGCGAAGGTCGGCTTGCCGCCCTTCCAGATCGATTGGTGCACATGCATGCCCGAGCCGTTGTCGCCGAAGATCGGCTTCGGCATGAAGGTGGCCGTTTTGCCGTAGGCGTTGGCGACCTGGTGGACAACATACTTGTAGATCAGCATCTTGTCGGCGTTGCGGACAAGCGTGTCGAACTTGATGCCGAGTTCGTGCTGCGCGGCCGCGACCTCATGGTGATGCTTTTCGACGCGCACGCCCATCTCGGCGAGCACGGTCAGCATCTCGGAGCGCATGTCCTGAGCCGAATCGATCGGCGGCACCGGGAAATAGCCGCCCTTGATGCGCGGGCGGTGGCCGAGGTTTCCGGTTTCGTAGTCGGTGTCGTCGTTCGACGGCAGTTCGGTGGAATCGAGCCGGAAGCCGGTGTTGTAGGGATCGGCCTTGTACTTGACGTCATCGAACACGAAGAACTCGGCTTCCGGGCCGACATAGATGGTGTCGCCGATGCCTTCCGACTTCATATAGGCTTCGGCCTTCTTGGCCGTGCCGCGCGGATCGCGGTTGTAGGACTCGCCCGAAACCGGATCGAGAATGTCGCACAGGATGACCATGGTCGACTGCGCGAAGAACGGATCCATGTGGACCGTCTCCGGATCGGGCATCAGCACCATGTCGGACTCGTTGATGGCCTTCCAGCCGGCAATCGACGAGCCGTCGAACATGACGCCGTCGGCGAACATGTCTTCCTCGACCTCGATGACATCCATCGTCACGTGTTGCAGCTTGCCCTTCGGGTCTGTGAAGCGCAGGTCGACGAATTTCACGTCGTTATCCTTGATCTGCTTCATGATGTCTTTGGCTGTCGTCATGTAATGTATCCCTGTGTGATGACGTTTTTGATGTTTGGAGAATGGCCGTCTCAGACAGCATCCATGCCGGTTTCGCCGGTGCGGATGCGTACGACTTCCTCGATGTTGGAGACGAAAATCTTGCCGTCGCCGATGCGGCCGGTCTGGGCCGCCTTGCGGATGGCCTCGATGGCGCCTTCGACTGCATCGTCGCCGAGCACGACTTCGATCTTCACCTTGGGCAGGAAATCAACGACATATTCGGCGCCCCGATAGAGTTCGGTATGGCCCTTCTGCCGTCCGAAGCCCTTTGCCTCGGTGACCGTTATGCCCTGCAGCCCGGCCTCCTGAAGCGCTTCCTTCACTTCGTCCAGCTTGAATGGCTTGATGATCGCTTCGATCTTTTTCATGTAAAAAGTGGCCTCCACTGCCAAAAAACGGGTTGTGAGCCCCGCTTGCGCCTCCATCAAGCACGAACTGTGCCAGATAGATGGATTCGAAGCGGACTCAAACGATTTCGAAGCCACACCGCCCCGGAATGCGATTTCGCCTCGTTCGGTGCATCGGATGCGGCATAGCTGCTGAAGCCTACACAGTGCTCGAGCTTGCGTCCGCACAAAAATTAGGCAGATCGCCCATCCGCCGTGCAGCTTCGCCTTGATGCTCGTCCAGCGACTTAGCCGCAGCTGGTAAAAACTCCCTCTTCGTTTGCTTCGGCTCGAAAACTGGACAATGCTTGATCGAATGCGGATCGGCAATCCATGAGCGATGAACTTCTTACTTCCGCAGAGATGGGCGAGGCGGACCGGCTGACGACTGCCGCAGGTCCAGTCGACGGCATCGGCCTCATGCGCCGTGCCGGCGAAGCCGTCGCGGCCGAGGTCTTCATCCGCTATCCCCAGGCGGCGCACGTCCATGTGCTTTGCGGGCCTGGCAACAATGGCGGCGACGGCTACGTCGTCGCCCGCATCCTCGCTGGCAGCGGCGTCGCCACGACAATCTGGGCGTCCGGTGCGCCGAGGCCGCGAAGCGACGCGGCGCTGGCTGCGGCCGAGTGCCCGGTCGCACCCCGGCCGCTGTCCGGTTTTGAAGCCCAGCCCGGCTCGATCGTGGTCGATGCGCTTTACGGGGCAGGGCTGTCCAAGCCGCTGTCCGGCGATGCCGCCAGGGCGGTCGATATCGCCACTGACACGCATTTGCCGGTTGTCGCGGTCGATCTGCCTTCGGGCGTTTCGGGCGACAGCGGCAAAGTGCTGGGCGTGGCATTTACCGCCGCCGTGACCGTGACGTTCGCGCGCAAGAAGCCCGGGCATTTGTTGCTGCCGGGACGCGAACGTTGCGGCGAGATCGTGCTCGCCGATATCGGCATCGGCGACGATATCATTTCACGGCTACAACCCCGGACGTTCGAGAACACGCCAGCACATTGGTTGGACGATTTCCCGGTGCCGGCTGTCGACGCCCACAAATACAAGCGCGGCCATGCCGGCGTCTTTTCCGGCGGCCCCGGCGCCACCGGGGCGGCGCGGCTTTCGGCGCTGGCTGCGGCCAGAAGCGGGGCGGGGGCGGTGACCGTGCTGTCGCCGGGCAATGCCATGCAGGTCAATGCCGGACACCTGACTTCCATCATGCTGCGCAAGACCGATGACGTCGCCGACATCAAGGCGTTTGTCGCGGAACGTCGGCCGTCGGCCTTTGTCCTCGGGCCCGGCTTTGGCATTGGTGAAAAGACACTGACGTTCGGGCTCGCGCTCCTCGCATCCGGCGAGCCACAGGATGCCCCAATAGTGATCGATGGCCTCGTGTTCGATGCTGACGCGATCACCTCGTTTCGCAACGCGCCGGATGTCCTGTTCGACGCCGCTCGCCAGCCAAACGCGCCGCATCTTGTCATGACACCGCACGAAGGGGAGTTCGCAAGGCTGTTTCCGGACATCGCCGGCGACAATACCTCATCCAAATTGGACAAGGCGCGTGACGCGGCCGCGCGGGCCAATGCCGTTATTGTCTACAAGGGCGCCGACACGGTGATTGCCGCTCCCGATGGCCGAGCGGCGATCAATTACAACGGCGCGGCCTGGCTTGCGACCGCCGGATCGGGCGACGCGCTGTCGGGCATCATCGGCGGGTTGCTGGCGCAGGCCATGCCGGCGTTCGAAGCTGCCTGCGCGGCGGTGTGGATTCATGCCGAGGCCGGCAGCCGGTTCGGGCCGGGGCTGATCGCCGAGGATTTGCCACTGGCCCTGGTGCCGGTATTGCACGAACTGGTCGCCGCCCGAGGCGTGCTCTGATCAATGGCGCTTATGGGGCGCCGGCGACATTCAGCTCACAACGGAATGTTGTCGTGCTTCTTCCAGGGGTTCTGCATGTCCTTGTTGCGCAGCATCCGAAGCGCGCGCGCAACACGCCGGCGGGTCGAGTGCGGCATGATCACCTCGTCGACATAGCCGCGCTCGGCGGCGACGAAGGGCGACAGGAAACGATCCTCGTAAGTCTTTGTATGGGCCGCGATCTTTTCGGCGTCACCAATGTCCTTGCGGTAGATGATCTCGACCGCGCCCCTTGCGCCCATGACAGCAATCTGCGCCGTCGGCCAGGCATAGTTCATGTCGCCGCGCAGGTGTTTTGACGCCATCACGTCATAGGCGCCGCCATAGGCCTTTCTGGTGATGACGGTGATCTTCGGCACGGTCGCCTCCGCATAGGCGAACAGCAGCTTGGCGCCATGCTTGATCAGCCCGCCATATTCCTGCGCGGTGCCCGGCAGGAAACCCGGAACATCGACGAAGGTGACGATCGGAATGGAAAAACAATCGCAAAAACGCACGAAGCGCGCCGCCTTGCGGCTGGCATCGGAATCGAGCACACCGGCCAGAACCATCGGCTGGTTGGCGACGAAGCCGACAGTGCGGCCCTCGATCCGTCCGAATCCGGTGACGATGTTTTTGGCAAAATTCTGCTGGATCTCGAAGAAGTCGCCCTCGTCGGCCACCTTCAGGATCAGTTCCTTGATGTCGTAAGGCTTGTTGGCATTGTCGGGGATTAGCCGATCGAGCGACAGATCATGGTCGGTAACCGACTGATAGCATTCGATCTCGGGGAGTTCCGATGTGTTGGAAGCCGGCAGCAGGTCGACCAGCCGGCGCATCTGCAGCAGCGCTTCGACATCATTGTCATAGGCGCCGTCGGCGATCGAGGATTTCGTCGTGTGCACCGAGGCGCCACCGAGACTCTCGGCCGTCACCGTCTCGTTGGTCACGGTCTTCACCACATCCGGACCGGTGACGAACATGTAGGAGGTATCACGCACCATGAAGATGAAGTCGGTCATGGCGGGCGAATAGACGTCGCCGCCGGCGCAAGGCCCCATGATCACCGAAATCTGCGGAATGACGCCCGATGCGAGCACATTGCGCTGAAAGATCTCGGCATAGCCGCCAAGGGCCGCAACGCCTTCCTGGATGCGGGCGCCGCCTGCATCATAGAGGCCGATGATCGGCGCGCGGTTGCGCAGCGCCATCTCCTGCACCTTGATGACCTTCTCGGCATGCGCTTCCGACAGCGAGCCGCCGAACACGGTGAAATCCTTGGCGAAGAGGTAGATCGGGCGGCCGTTGACCGTGCCCCAGCCGGTAACGACGCCGTCGCCGGCGATCTTGGTCTTCTCCATGCCGAAATCGGTCGAGCGATGCTCGACATACATGTCGAACTCCTCGAAGGAGCCTTCGTCGAGAAACACCTCGATCCGTTCGCGCGCGGTGAGCTTGCCCTTCTTGTGCTGGGCATCGATGCGCGCCTGGCCGCCGCCCATGCGGGCAATGTCGCGGCGCCGCTCGAGTTCCTTCAGCACGTCCTTCATTGCGTAGTCCCCAAAATCGAAGCTGCGTTTGTGGTAATCATGCCCGCCGGGCAGCGCAAGCGCCCGTTTTCGGCTGTTTTTGCTGCGTTGCAACATGCTGCCCTTGCATTTCGAGGCGAACTCAGCCATATGCACCGCATAGGCGCTTGGGCCGGGAACGAATCCGGCCTTCTCGACGAATGAGACTGGTTGCGTCTGTTTTCCCTCTTTTCGGCTGATCGACCTGATTGGTTGGCAAGGTGGCGAAGAAGCCCCGTGGCATGATGCCTGCGGGCACGACAGCGCAGCCGCGCGGACGATCCCGTCCGCCGCCTTGTCGTTCCATGACAATGTTATCCGACGGCAGGTTGCGCCCTGCCGCCATTGATGTTTGCGGCCAAAGGCCGCCTGAAAGAAGATTATTTTGACCAACGAAAACACTTTGCCCGGCAATGACACCGCGGAACTCTCTGGTTTTGCGGCGCTGGGAATCACGGGTGCGCTGCTCAAGGCCACCCATGCCGCCGGCTTCGCCGATCCGAAGCCGATCCAGGTGCAGGCCATCCCGCCGCAACTGGAAGGCCGCGACATTTTCGGCATCGCCCAGACCGGCTCCGGCAAGACCGCGGCCTTCGCGCTTCCGATCCTGTCGAAGATCATAGGGCTCGGCACCAAGCGCCGCGCCAAGACCACGCGTGCGCTCATCCTGGCGCCGACCCGCGAACTCGCCGTGCAGATCGAGGAGACCATCAAGATCCTCGCCAAGGGCGCGCATGTCTCGACGGCACTCGTGCTGGGCGGCGTCTCGCGCTTCAGCCAAGTGAAAAAGGTTGCTCCCGGCGTCGACATCCTGATCGCCACGCCCGGCCGGCTGACCGATCTGGTGCGCGAAGGCGACCTCATCCTTTCCGACACCAAATGGCTGGTGCTGGACGAGGGCGACCGCATGCTCGACATGGGCTTCATCAACGACGTCAAGCGCATCGCCAAGGCGACCGCGCCTGATCGCCAGACGGCACTGTTTTCGGCCACCATGCCGGACGAGATCGCGGAACTGGCCAAGGGCCTTTTGAAGAACCCGGTCCGTATCGAGGTCTCGCCGCAAAGCACCGCGGCGGCCGAGATCGTGCAGGGCGTCGTCTTCGCCCGCACCAAGCAGAAGCGCCAGGTTCTGTCGACGATGCTCGCCGACGAAGCGATGAAGTCCGTCATCATCTTTTCGCGCACCAAGCATGGTGCCGACCGGGTGACCAAAGATCTCGAGCGCGACGGTTTCAAGGCCGCCGTCATTCACGGCAACAAGTCGCAGAATGCCCGTCAGAAGGCGCTCAACGATTTCCGTGATGGATCGGTGCGCATTCTGGTCGCGACCGACATCGCCGCGCGCGGCATCGACGTGCCCGGCATCAGTCATGTCGTGAATTTCGACTTGCCGGACGAGGCTGAAAGCTATGTCCACCGCATCGGCCGCACCGGCCGCAACGGCAAGGACGGCATCGCGATCACGCTTTGCGATCCTTCGGAAAACAGCAAGCTGCGCCAGGTCGAGCGCATCATCCGCACCAAGCTGCCTGTTGTTGCCGACCATCTGGGCAGCCCCGATCCGGTGCGCAATCCGGCGGAAAAGAACGAGCGCCGCGAGCCGGCCAATGACCGCGCCGATCACAATGGCCGTCGCGACGGCAGGCGGCCTGGCGGCGAGAAGAAGCAGAACAATGGCTTCGGCAAGAAGCGTTTCGGCGACAAGCCGGCCTTTGCCGGCGAACGCAAGCCGGAAGGTGCCAAGCCCTTCAAGGGCAACAACAAGCGCCGCTTCGGCGGCAGGCGGCCTGCCGCGCGGGCTGCTTGATTATTATCCGTATCGAGCCTGGCCAATTGGCTTGGCTCGACTGCTGACGATCAAGGCCGGCTGAGGCATTGCCTCGGTCGGCCTTTTCATATCCGAAGCCGCCCCCCATCGGCACGGCTATTTGGCGACAGCTTCGATCCAGACAGCGATCCGTTGCACGAGGAAAGCCGTGGTCGACGGCGACAGCGCGTCTCCGGCAAGGACATGGTTGTCGGGATCGCCCGTACTTTCCATGGGCACCAGTTCATGCGCGCCAGCCCAACGCGCCGCAATCTCGCGCGTGCGTTCCGGCCGCACCACTTTGTCCATATCCGAGAAAATGAACAGGGCAGGAATCGTCGCCTTTTCCACCGGCGCGCCATAGGCAAGTTCCGTCAGCGCTTGCATCGGCATCGTTGCTGCGATCGGGTAGCTGGTGGTCCAGAATTTTTCGTGGAGCGCGTTGTGCGGCACGAAGCTGCGTTCCTTGCCGGCAACGAGTTCGGCGATCTGTTTGCCCCAGGGCATGGTCAGCATCTCGGCGCCGGATGCCTTCACGCCGAAATTGGGCGAGATGAACGCTATGGCCGCCACCCCCTCCGATGCGCCGGGCTGCGTTGCCGCCCACGCGGCCAGCGAGCCGCCGGTCGAGGTTGAGATGACGATCACCTTGTCGCCGATCGCCCGGCCGACGGCGAGTGCCTCCTCATAGTCGTTGATCCAGGCATTGACGCTTCCCTGCGTCATGGCCGCGCCGTCCTCGCCGTGCCCGGTAAGGCGGGTGTAGAACAGATTGGCGTCGAGTTGCTCGGCGACCTCGTCCGGCAGGGGGCGGACCTCGCCCTTTGAAGCCGAGAAGCCGTGGATATAGACGATCGACAGCGGCGTCTTGGCATGCACCATCGGGTTGGCCCAGATGATCTCCTTCTCCAACCCCTCGCGGATACCGGGCACGCCGGCTTCCACCTTGGCCACATAGGCCTGCGGATCGTCACCGATCACGGAAGGATTGAAGTGGATCGTCGTGTCGACGGGGACGCGAGGACCAAATACCCAGACCAGTGCAAGGACGGCGATCAGGCCCAGCACAGCAAGCACGATCCGTCGCCCCATCCCAGACTCCACGCAACAACAACAAACCTATGGTGGTGGCCGTGAACAGGCAACGGCCGTTCAGGCCGCCAACCCACCAATCCTGTGGGCATTCTATTCGGCGGGCCGTTTGCGCTCGTAATGCAGCGGCCGGGCCTTCCAGCTGGTCGTGAGGCTGATCACCCATCGGCACCATGGCCTCGGCAGCAGGGCCAGAAATTTCAGCGGCCAGCTTGTGCGATACGGAAAGGTGACTTCAAAGCCGCCGGATTTGATGCCCCGCACCATGCGGCGCGTCGCACGGCTGACCGGCATCAAGCCCGGCATCGGTAGCATGTTCTTTTCGGTCAGCGGTGTGTCGACAAAACCGGGGTTTATCACCTGGACGCGGATGTTCATCTTGTCGAAATCATATTTCAGGGACTCGGCCAGGATGTTGATCGCCGCCTTGGTGCCACCATAGGCGGCCGTGGTCGGCCAGCCGAAATAGGCGGTGACCGAGCCGACCAGAACGACATGGCCGCGCGCCCGCACGCGCATATGTTCCACGACCGGCACCAACCCGTTGATGATGCCGAAATAGTTGACCTCGAAGGAACGACGAAAATCGCTGACGACGAGAGCCTCTCCAGGCGTGGAGATGTAGTTTCCCGCATTGAAGACGGCGAGCACAATGGGGCCGAGTTCTTTCTCGATCGCGGCGACCGTTCTTGCCATGCGCGGCTCGTCTGTGACATCGCAGGGAAAGGCCGTGACGCTGCCCGGCATCTGCGCCGTCTCGACGATGAGCGTGTCGATCGGATCGTCGTCGAGCGCTGTCACCGCCACCGCGTAGCCCTGGGAGGCCAGATCCCTGGCCAGCGAGCGCCCAATGCCGCTACTGCCCCCGGTGACCCAGGCGACGCCGTGTTTCGGATCGGCCCGATAGAGTGTCATGCTGCGCCCCGCCGAGTTGTTGGTGCTTTGCTCTAGCGGCGAAGAAATCGAATGAAAAGAGTGCTTTTCGACCATAAGTGCAAATGAACTGTGCGACATCAGCCCAGTCTCGAGAATGCCGATGCGTCGCAGCGCCGGAAATGCGACTGGACCAGACAAATTCTTGCCTTGAAACCGAAGCGTCGGGTTTCTAGGGTTTCGGCGTACGCACACAAGGAATCCTGAATGCCCCGTTCTGTGATCGACGCGATCGGCAACACGCCTCTGATCCGCCTCAACAAAGCTTCCGAAGAAACCGGCTGCGAGATCCTGGGCAAGGCCGAGTTCATGAATCCTGGACAGTCGGTCAAGGATCGCGCCGGCCTGTTCATTATCCGCGACGCTGAGCAGCGCGGCCTGCTGCAGCCGGGTGGCGTCATCGTCGAGGGGACGGCCGGCAATACGGGCATCGGCTTGACGCTGGTCGCCAAGGCGCTTGGTTACCGCACCGTCATAGTCATTCCGGACACGCAGAGCCAGGAAAAGAAGGACACGATCAGGTTGCTTGGCGCTGAGCTGATCGAAGTGCCGGCCGTGCCTTACAAGAACCCCAACAATTACGTGAAGCTGTCGGGACGGCTGGCCGAGCAGATGGCGAGAACCGAGCCGAACGGTGCCATCTGGGCCAACCAGTTCGACAATGTCGCCAACCGCGATGGTCATATCCGCACCACGGCACAGGAAATCTGGGCCCAGACCGGCGGCAAGGTTGACGGTTTCGTCTCCGCGGTGGGTTCCGGCGGAACGCTGGCCGGCGTCGCCATTGGGCTGAAGGCCAAGAACAAGGACGTGAAGGTCGCTCTGGCCGATCCGCTGGGTGCCGCGCTCTACAGCTTCTACACCAGCGGCGAGTTGAAGTCCGAGGGCAGTTCCATCACCGAAGGCATCGGGCAGGGACGCATCACCGCCAATCTCGAAGGGTTCACGCCGGACTTCTCTTTCCAGATCAAGGATGAGGATGCGTTGCCGATCGTCTTCGACCTGATCCAGGAAGAAGGCTTGTGCGTCGGTGGCTCGACCGGCATCAACATTGCCGGCGCGATCCAACTGGCCAAGGCATTAGGCCCCGGCCACACCATCGTGACCATTCTTTGCGACTATGGTACGCGCTACCAGTCGAAATTGTTCAACCCTGAGTTCCTGCGCGGGAAGAACCTTCCGGTGCCGGGCTGGATGGAGCTGCAGAGCAAGATTTCCGTGCCTTTCGAAAAGGTCGCGTGATGGCGCACAAGACACAAGCGCTGTTTCGAGACGACGCCTATCTCAGCACGGCGGACGCGACGGTTGTTGACCGCAATGACCGTGGCGGCATCATTCTCGACCGGACGATCTTCTATGCCACCTCGGGCGGCCAGCCGGGAGACACCGGCTATCTCGAACGCGCCGGTGGCAGCCGGATCGCCATCGCCGCCACCATCACGGGTGAAACCAAGGACGAGATCATTCATGTGCCGGCGCCGGAGCACGCGGCCTTGGCTGTCGGCGAGAAGGTGAAACTCGCCATCGACTGGGAACGCCGGCACCTGTTGATGCGCATGCACGCGGCTTGCCATCTGCTAACAGTTGTCTGCCCGTTCCCGATCACGGGTGCGGCGGTTTCCGAGGACGACAGCCGTGTCGATTTCGACATTCCGGACGCCAGCTTCACCAGGGAAGAGGTGACGGCGGACCTGATGGATCTGGTGCGGGCCGATCATCCGATTTTCACCAGGCTTATCAGCGACGAGGAACTTGCCGCGAACCCTGGCCTGGTGAAATCCAAGAACGTCCGGCCGCCGGCCGGTACCGGCAAGATTTGCCTGGTCTGCATCGGTGAGAACGCCTCGGTGGACAGCCAGCCCTGCGGTGGCACGCATGTGAAAAGCACTGGGGAAATCGGCGAAATCCACGTCGGCAAAATCGAAAAGAAGGGTCGTGAGAACAGGCGCTTCCGCATCCGCTTCGGCCCGATGCCGGCGGCTTGACACGCAACGCTTTGTTTTACCGTGGATAGAGAGAACGAGAATGGCCGAAGATAGTCCTTTCACCGTCGATGCGGACTGGTTACAGGGGCGCCTGGGCGAGCCTGGTGTGACCATTGTAGACGCGTCCTGGTACCTGCCGGCCCAAAAGCGTGACGCGCGCGCCGAATATGATGCGGCCCACATTCCCGGTGCCCGCTTCCTGGATCAGGATGCGGTTTCGGATCCTGACGCCGCTTTACCGCATACGCTGCCGTCGCCTCAGCATTTTGCGCAATATGTCGGTGCGATGGGCGTCTCGGCCGACGACACGATTGTCGTCTACGACGGTCCGGGGTTCTTCTCGGCACCTCGGGCATGGTGGATGTTCCGGGTCATGGGTGTATTCCAAACCTATATTCTGGACGGTGGCTTCGATGGCTGGAAGGCAGCCGGCAGGCCGGTAACGGCTGAACCGACGAAGATCGCGCCGAGCATCTTCCATGCCGATTTCGACGCCGGTCGCGTCGCCAGTCTGGCCGACATGCGCCGGATCGTCGAGACCGGAACAAGCCAGATCGCCGATGCGCGGGGACCGGGCCGCTTCACCGGCGCCGAGCCCGAGCCTCGCGCGGGCATCCGCTCCGGCCATATGCCGGGCGCCCGCAATGTGCCGTACTCCGCGCTGTCGGAGAATGGCTTGCTTTTGCCCAAGGATCGTTTGCGCAAGGTGATCGAGGACGCCGGCATTGACCTGACGAAGCCCGTGGTCACATCTTGTGGCTCCGGGGTCACCGCTGCCGTGGTCACTCTGGCACTGGAGACGCTTGGCCACACCGACAACAGGCTTTATGACGGCTCGTGGACCGAGTGGGGCGGGCTTTCGGACACGCCTGTCGTGACCGGCCCCGCGACGACCGGCAAGGAATGAACACGATGGAAAACGGCGCGCTGCAGGACATTGAAGTCACGGTGACTTTTCTCGAAATGCATGCGCCTCCTGCCGTCTCGCCACCGATGCCCTACAACCGCCAGGTCGCGTTGCTGAAGACGAGGGACATTCCCTTGCATTTTTACCGCTACCTGATGGACCGGGTGGGGCGCAAATGGCACTGGGTGAATGTTCTGCGGCTGGATGACGACGAGCTTTCGGCCGGCATCCACCGCGAGGATCGCGACATCAGGGTGCTCTACCTCGACGGTTCGCCGGCAGGCTTCTTCGATCTCAAGCCGCATTTGCCGGAGGAAGTGGAACTCGCCTATTTCGGCATGATGGAACATGCGACCGGGCAGGGCATCGGCCGCTGGTTCCTGGGCTCGGCGATCGCCGCGGCATGGTCGCATGGGCCGAAACGGGTGACGGTGCAGACCTGCACACTTGACCATCCGGCGGCTCTGCCACTCTACCAGAAGCTCGGTTTCACGCCGGTCGCGCAGAAGAAAGAGGTGGTGCATCCGCTGCCTTTCGCCGAGCGTTCGGCCAGCGTCATGCGGCCGTGACACCCGGAATCTGACCTTTTGTTCATCGGTGCTTCAGGCAGCCTTGGAATGTCGGCCGCATCAAGCGCCGGCCGGACCTGCGCCTAGTAGCGCGCTCGATCGATATCTAGTCGGTCCAATTTCGCCATTGCGGCGCTTTGACGATCTCATCCGCTGATTTCCGATTGAGTCAACGCAGTAATTAGCCGGCTTATCTGGCTCCGCGCCGCCAACCTATTCCAAGAGTGGCTGATCGCCGATATGAGATCAGCCCTCAATCGTTGGCATGAATCGGGTGGGAAGCTTCGGTCCAAGCCAATAATTTCCGGGTAACAGCACCGGAGATTTCATCATGACCATCCAGTTCAAAGCTCTACCGACCGAAGATGTCAGGGGTCTCCAGCGCGGCGGCCGCGACGCCTATGGCCGCACGCCTGAGCGGAAGATATCCGACGGCGATGGCATGCCTTGCCGGCACTGTCTCAAGAACATCGCAGCCGGCGATGCCTACCTTATCCTTGCCTATCGGCCATTCCCGGAACTGCAGCCCTACGCCGAAACCGGGCCGATCTTCTTGCATGCGCAAGAGTGCGAGCGGGCCGCCGAGACGGAGGCGCTCCCCGCGATTCTCGAAAGCCCGGATTACATCGTGCGCGGCTATGGCAGGGATGATCGTATCGTCTACGGCAGCGGCGGTGTCATCCCGACCGGGGCTATTGCTGCTCGAGCCGAGACGCTTTTCGAGCGTAACGACATTGCCTATGTGCATGTCCGCTCGGCGCGCAACAATTGCTACCAATGCCGGATTGAGCGGGCCTGAAGACGCATAATTGCGGCAGGAAACTCTGTCGTACTCCCGTCGCATAGATACTATAAAAAGTGATTGTCGATTGATTGGCCGACCGCGGATGAACCGGCGGCAATCTCGATATCGAGGAAGCGGGGCTTTGGCTCCGCTTTTTTGTTGTCCGCGCTTGTCCGCGCTTCGCGCGTCCTCTCACGCAACAAAAAAGCCCGCCGGCAAGGCCGACGGGCTTAGACTATTTGCCTGGAGGGCTTAGTTGAACTTGTACTTGGCGCCGATGCGCACGGTCTGGAACGAAGCCTTGTCGGTCAGCGTACCATCCGGCGCATCAAATTCAGACGAGAGATCCTTCTTGGCGAACTGTGAATAGCGATATTCAATGCCGACCGTTACGTTGCTGGAGACAGCCGTTTCGAGGCCGCCACCCACCGTGAAGCCACTTTTGTTCCAATCGATATCGCCGATCGGATCCGGAATGTTGAGATCGAAATGTTGATAGCTGTAGCCGCCGATCACATAGGCCAGGGTCGATTCGTTGACCTTGGCGCCGACACGGCCCAATGCGTCAAAGCCATAGTCGGAATCGAGTTTGACGGAAGCGCCCAAAAAGTCGAGTTTCGATCGAATTCCGGAATAGCGGCCGTCGATCTGTACACCGGCAACCCAAGTGCCGAAATCGTAATCGTAGCCGGCGTTCAACTCGCCAAACACGCCTTCGCTGCCAATGCCATTGGCATCGAGAGTGCCGCCACCAAAGTTGACGCCCAGCTCGTGAACTGCCGTGCCGGCGCCCAAAGCGCCGCCAACGTAGAAGCCGGTCCAGTTGTAGGCCGGAGCAGCGAATGACGTACCGCCGCCGTTCTGTGCGCCGAAGCGATAGTTAGCGGCGATATGGAAGGTGTGGGTGGACGGTTCCCCGTTCAATGAAGCGCCACCAAAATCGATCAGCGACTTGTCACCAAAGTTCGCGTAACGATATTCGGTCTTCAGGGTCCAGTTGCCGCGCAGCACGGTTTCCATGCCGACACCCAGCACATAGCCGCTGCGGTTTTCAGTGAAGTTCAACCCTTCAGCACCGCCCGATCCATCAAGCTTGAAATGCTGCCAGCTGTAACCGCCGAGCACGTAACCGAGCGTGCTGGGGTTGAGAACATAACCGGCTCGGAGACCGACATCGAAGCCGTAGGAATCGGTCAGGTCGATGTCGGCGCCTGGGACGCTGATCGACGGGCCGATATTCCCGAAATTGGCATCGATAAAGCCGCCCAGCAGGAAGCGCTCGGAAACCATGTAGTCGTAGCCGGCGGTCAGTTCGCCGAATACGCCATTGCCGCCGACGCCGTTCAAGTCGAAGCCCGGCACGCTGAACTTGTGCACGCTGGCGCCGAAGCCGCCACCGATGCCGACATAAGCTCCGCTCCAGTTAAAACCGCTCGCTTCCACCGGCTGCAGGACATCCGCCCCATGGGCCGCCGACATCAAAGCCACAGCAGAAACAGCACCGAGGAGAATAGATTTCGCAGAAACGCGAATAAACATAGCCCGTACCCCTAATAATAAACCCAGCACGTCTCTAGCAGGGAGTCGGCCAGCTTAGGTATGACAAAAATGCAACAATAGCGTGCAAAGCGCCTTACGGCATGCACGGATGCCGTCAGCCGGCAGACGCGGTTGATTGCCGCCTCCCAAAGAAAAACCCGCCGGCATGGGACCGGCGGGTGACACTGGAAGAATCTTGAGTGAAATCAGGCGGCCAGAACGGCTTTCGGCTCGACGAGCTCGTAGCCCAGCGCTTCGGCGACCGCACGGTTGGTGATCTTACCCTTGTGGACATTGAGGCCGTTGCGCAGGTGGTGGTCGTCAATCAGGGCCTTCAGGCCCTTGTCGGCGAGTTGCAGGCCATAATGCAGCGTTGCGTTGTTCAGCGCGTGAGCCGAGGTGACCGGCACCGCGCCAGGCATGTTGGCGACGCAATAGTGGATGACGCCGTCGACCTCGTAGGTGGGTTCTGCATGGGTGGTCGCGTGCGAGGTCTCGAAGCAGCCGCCCTGGTCGATGGCCACGTCGACCAGCACCGAGCCTTTTTTCATACCGGACAGCATTTCGCGGGTGACGAGCTTGGGTGCAGCGGCGCCCGGGATCAGTACGGCGCCGACGACGATGTCGGCCGAGAAGCATTCTTCCTCCAGCGCCTCGACCGTCGAGTAGCGTGTGTGGACACGGCCCGCGAAGAGGTCGTCGAGCTGGCGCAGCCGCGGGATCGAGCGGTCGATGATGGTGACATCGGCGCCAAGGCCGGCGGCCATGCGGGCCGCGTGCAGGCCAACGACGCCGCCGCCGAGCACAGTCACCTTACCGGGCAGCACGCCAGGCACGCCGCCGAGCAGCACGCCCCGGCCGCCATAGGCCTTCTGCAACGCCGTCGCTCCGGCCTGGATCGACAGGCGGCCGGCGACTTCCGACATCGGCGCGAGCAGCGGCAGGCCGCCACGGTCGTCGGTCACGGTTTCATAGGCGATCGCTGTGACACCCGAAGCGAGCAGACCCTTGGTCTGCTCCGGATCCGGAGCCAGATGAAGATAGGTGTACAGGATCTGGCCGTCGCGCAGTTGGACCCATTCATTGGGCTGCGGCTCCTTGACCTTGACGATCATGTCCGACTTGGCGAACACGTCGGCGGCTGTCTTGGCGATGGTGGCGCCGGCGGCGCGATAGGCGTTGTCATCGGCACCGATGCCGGCGCCGGCTCCGGCCTCGACCAGAACTTCGTGGCCATGGGCGACATATTCGCGGACCGAGCCAGGCGTGAGGCCGACACGGTATTCGTGGTTCTTGATTTCCTTTGGGCAACCGACACGCATTTTTCTTCTCCCTGATCCGGCCTTTCCAGGCTCACTCCCTGAATGAACGGAGTGAACCACGAATCGGCGTGCAAGTGTTTGCGAATGCGCTTGCGCGGACAGTCAGGTTTCGATAATCATTGCGCAAAATGGAATAATTTTCGCAGGAATCACGAAAAATGCCGCTCGACAGGATTGATATCGCCATTCTGGAGACATTGCAGAAGGATGGGCGGATGCCAAACGCGGCCCTTGCCGAAAAGGTGGGCCTGTCGCAGTCGGCCTGCTCGCGCCGGCTCGACAATCTGGAGAAGTCGGGAACCATCCGCGGTTATCACGCCCGGCTTTCCAACGCAGCCCTTGGCCATCAGATGACGGCGATCGTCCACATCTCCCTGTCCGGACAGTTCGAGAAGACGCTGTCGGATTTCGAGGCGGCGATCAAACGTTGCCCCAACGTGCTGTCGTGCCACTTGATGTCGGGCGAATACGACTACATCCTTCGCATCGCGGCAAAGGATCTGGTTGATTACGAGCGCATCCACAAGGAGTGGCTGTCGGCGATGCCGCATGTGACGAAGATCAATTCGTCCTTTGCCTTGCGCGAAATCGTCGACCGAACGGCGATGGGGCTGAAGCCCGAAATGGCTTGAATGTGTCGATATTCAGGTGATGCCGGCCTGACCTGAATCTCGACAAGTCTTAACCCTCCGTCACGATCCGATTCATCGGAATGTCGTGCGGCTGCGGATAGATGGTCGCGATGCGCTGCAGATTGTAGCCGACGCCAATGACCAATGGCTTGAACGGCATGGCGGCCAGCGTCCGGTCGAAGAAGCCGCCGCCATAACCCAGGCGATAATTGGTGGGATCGATACCGACAATCGGCGAGATGACGATGTCGGGCAGCACCGGATCACCCTCGGCAGGGATCGGGATGTTCCAGACCCCCTTTTCCAATCGGTCGCCCGGTTTGTAGGCGCGAAACATCAATGGCCGCCCCTTTTCGACGACGATAGGCAGTGCGGTACGGCCACCTCGTTCGTTTATGGCGGCCATCCAAGGCCGCAGATCCGGCTCGCCGCGAAACGGCCAGTAAAGGCTGACCATGCGGCCCGCTATGTCGCCAATGATCGCGTCAAGTCCATTCGCAATGCGTTGCGACATTGCTGTTCGCGCGTCGGCCGAAACCGCGAGCCGGGCGGCGATCAGCCGTTCGCGCTCAGCTTTGCGCCATCGCCTTACGTCGGTCCAGTCGCTCAGAGGCGTCCGGAACTCGGGATCGAGTTCGTGCATGAAGCAGGGCGGCGAGGAATACTGCGCCGGACCTTGGTCGTCATGATCGTTGGCCATGCCTCACCTCATCGCGTGTTCGACGACGCTATACCTCGCGACACGATACAACATGTGCATTCACGACATGGAACGGCGAGTCTCAGGCACTGTCCTTCTGTTGCTGCATTGCACAAAAACACCTACATCCAGGGCAGGCAATCCTGGCCCATCGGGGGTGAATCGAGATGAACGAAGCCAGACATCAAATTGTGGTCGTCGGCGCGGGTTTCGGCGGCCTCGAATTTACCCGCGCGCTTGCCGGCGCACCGGTTCACATCACCATGATCGACAAGCGCAACCATCATCTATTCCAGCCGCTGCTCTACCAGGTGGCGACGACGGCGCTGGCGACCTCCGAGGTTGCCTGGCCGATCCGCCACCTTCTGCGCAAACGCAAGGATGTCACCACGCTGCTCGCCAATGTCGTCGGCGTCGACCGGGCCGGCAAGCGCGTGCTGCTCGATGACGGCAGCGCCGTCGCCTACGACACGCTGGTGCTGGCCACCGGCGCGCGCCACGCCTATTTCGGCCATGACGAATGGGAGCCTTTCGCGCCCGGCCTGAAGACGCTGGAGGACGCCACCACCGTTCGGCGGCGCATCCTCTTGGCCTTCGAACAGGCGGAGCGGGAGACTGATCCCGCCAAACGCCAGGCGTTGCTGACCATTGCCATTGTCGGTGGCGGCCCGACCGGTGTGGAACTCGCCGGCACCATCGCCGAGCTGGCGCATGACACGTTGCGCGGTGAGTTCCGCAACATCGATACGCGCGAAACGCGCGTAGTGCTGATCGAAGCCGGCGACCGGATCCTGGCCAATTTCGCGCCAAAACTTTCCGAATACGCCAGGAAGGCGCTCGAGCGGCTCGGCGTCACTCTTGAACTCGGACACGCCGTTACGCGCTGTGACGCGGAAGGTGTCGTCTTCGGCGACACGCATCTGCCGGCCCGAACGATCCTTTGGGCAGCGGGCGTTGCCGCTTCGCCCGCCGCCGAATGGCTGGGAGCGAAGGCGGACCGAGCGGGCAGGGTGCTCGTCGAGCCCGACCTCAGCGTGCCCGGCAGCCCGGAGATTTTTGTTATCGGCGACGCTGCCCTTGTCTTGCGGCCCGATGGACGGCCAGTACCCGGTGTGGCACCTTCCGCCAAGCAGGAGGGCCGACATGTAGCGGCCACTATCAAGGCCAGGCTGGATGGCGACGCCACCACGCGACCCTTCCACTACAAGCATGCGGGCGACCTGGCGACGATCGGCAAGCGCGCCGCCGCAATCGATTTCGGCTGGATTAAGCTCACCGGCTGGCCGGCCTGGTGGCTGTGGGGCATCGCACACATCTATTTCCTGATCGGGTTCCGTAACCGGCTCGCGGTTTCGTTGAGCTGGCTGTGGATCTACGTCACAGGCCAGCGTAGCGCCCGGCTGATCACGCAGGGCGACGACGACAAGACCTGACTTTCATCACGGTCCCATTCATGCGCGCGTCATCTGTTGCTGATGGGATGATGTCCGGATGCACGCAGCTTCATGAGTGGACTTGAGCCGATTTCGGCGCGAAGTTCGCTTGGGGCAGGGCGTGTCACGTCGTCTTAAGAAGGAGAGAACATGTCACAGCTGCCCCATTCCGTTTCCCGCCGTGGTTTCCTTGCGGGGACCGCCGCCACAGGGGCGTTGATCGTGCTTCATCCCTTCTCCGCCCGGGCGCAAACCAATCAGGCGCACCTTCGGATCATGGAAACCACCGATATCCATGTGAACGTACTGCCCTATGATTACTACGCCGACAAAGCCAACGACACGATGGGCCTGTCACGCACGGCGTCGCTCATCGACGCGGTGCGCAAGGAGGCCGTGAATTCGATGCTGATCGACAATGGCGACCTTCTGCAGGGCAATCCGATGGGCGACTACATCGCCTATGAAAAGGGCCTCAAGGACGGCGATCTGCATCCGATCATGAAGGGCATGAACCTGCTGGGTTACGAGTGCTCGACACTCGGCAACCACGAATTCAACTACGGCCTGTCCTTTCTGGACAAGGTGCTGGCCGGCGCCAATTTCCCGTTCGTGTGCGCGAACCTGATCCGGGGCACCAAGCTTGCCGCCAACCCGCGCGACGACAAGCTCTACCTCAAGCCCTACATAATCCTCGACAAGAAAATCAAGGACGGGTCGGGCGCCGACCAGCCAATCAGGATCGGCATCATCGGCTTCGTGCCGCCGCAGATCATGGTCTGGGACCTCAAGAACCTCGAAGGCAACGTCAAGACGCGCGACATCGTCGAGGCGGCCAAGGCCTGGGTGCCGCAGATGAAGGAAGAGGGCGCCGACATCGTCATCGCGCTCTCGCATTCCGGCATCGATGTGAAGCAGGGCGACATGATGGAGAACGCTTCGTTCTTTGTTGCCGGCGTCGATGGCATCGATGCGGTGTTCACGGGCCACCAGCATCTGGTGTTTCCCGGCAAGAAGGATTTCCAGTCGCTCGAGGGCGTCGACACGAGAAGGGGCACGCTGCAAGGCAAGCCCGCCGTGATGGGCGGTTTCTGGGGCTCGCATATGGGGCTCATCGATCTGATGCTGGAGCGCGACGGTTCGAAATGGAAGGTTGTTTCCGCTACATCGGAGGCGCGGCCGATCTTCGAGCGCGTCGACAACAAGAACAAGCCGACCGTCGCCGACGACAGGCGTATCATCGCGGCACTCGAACAGGACCATCAGGCGACGCTCGCCTATGTGCGCCGCCCCGTCGGCAAGACCTCCGCGCCGCTCTATTCCTATTTCGCGCTGGTCGCCGACGATCCATCGGTGCAGGTCGTCAGCCAGGCGCAGACCTGGTACCTCAAGGATATTCTCAAGAGCACGCAATGGAAGGATGTGCCGCTGCTGTCGGCCGCCGCTCCCTTCAAGGCCGGCGGACGCAGCGGCGCCGACTACTATACCGACGTGCCGGCGGGCGACATCGCCATCAAGAACGTCGCCGACCTCTACCTCTATCCGAATACGGTACGGGCAGTCGAAATCACCGGGGCGCAAGTGAAGGAATGGCTGGAAATGTCGGCCGGCATCTTCAACAGGATAGAAGCTGGCAAGGCCGATCAGGCGCTGATCAACACTGAATTTCCGTCCTATAATTTTGATGTCATCGACGGCGTTTCATACAAGATCGATCTGTCCCAGCCGCCGAAATATGATGCCAAGGGTGGGGTGGCGAATGCCGGCTCCAATCGCATCGTCGAACTGAAATTCGATGGAAAACCGATTGATCCGGTGGCGAAATTCGTCGTCGCAACCAACAATTACCGGGCCGGTGGCGGCGGCAATTTCCCTGACATCAATGCCTCGAAGATCATCTACGAGGCGCCGGACACCAACCGCGACGTCATCGTTCGCTACATCGTAAGCCAAGGCACGATCAACCCGTCGGCGGACGGCAACTGGTCGTTCGCCCCGCTGCCGGGAACCAGCGTCATGTTCGAGACAGCCGTCAAGGCAAAGGATTTCATTGCCGATCTGAAGTCGCTGAAGATCGAACCGGCGGGCGAGGGGGACGCCGGTTTTGCTAGATATCGCATCCTGCTCTGATCCGGCGGCCGGATAGGGACCTGTCTTTGCCCGAGTCCGCCGCGCGGGAGATGACCTCGCCGCTTGCGCGATGGCACTCGGAGTGTTGTGAGTGCGTCCTGTGGGGTAGCTGCTGGTACGCTGACACGGACCCCATAAATAAGACCGCATCGCGGCAGGGATGCGGGCCCTGTTCCCCGGCAGCACGGTTGTCTGCAGCCATTGGCGACGAGCGCGGACCTACGCCTTGTAGACCACCTGGCGCACATCGATGTAGCTGGCGCGAAAACCGGCTTCGCAATAATGTAGGTAGAATTCCCAGAGCTTCTTGAAGCGATCGTCGAAGCCGAGCGGCACGATCTTTTCCCATGACGCCCGGAAGCGATGCCGCCATTCGGCGAGCGTGCGCGCATAGTCGTCGGGAAACACGCGTTCGCGCAGATGCGCAAGGCCATGATCCTTGCCGAGCGCCTTCAGGATCGACGGCGTCGGCAGCATGCCGCCTGGAAATACGTAGCGCTGGATGAAATCCGGCCTGGCACGGTAGGTGTCGTAGGCGGCTTCGTTGATGGTGATGATCTGCAGGCCCGCAGTGCCGCCTGGTTTCAGGCAGGCCTTCATCTTGGAGAAGAACACGGGCCAATATTTCTCACCGACCGCCTCGAACATTTCGATCGATGCGATGCGGTCGTAAGTGCCCGTTTCGTCGCGGTAATCCTGCAATTTGATGTCGACCCTGTCGGCAAGCCCGGCCTTGGCAATGCGCGCCTTGGCGAAGTCGTGCTGCTCATGGCTGATCGTCAGCCCGGTTACGCGGCAGCCGATCTCGCGTGCCGCGAATTCGGCAAAGCCGCCCCATCCGCAGCCGATCTCCAGCACATGATCTTTCCTGCCGATACCTGTATCCCTTGCCAGCTCCCGATATTTGGCTGCCTGGGCGCTTTCCAAATCGTTGGCGCCGTTCGCGTAAAGCGCCGAAGAATAGGTCATGCTCGGGTCGAGCCATTGCTTGTAGAAGGCGTTGCCGAGATCGTAGTGCGCCGAGATATTGCGCTTCGAGCCCGAACGTGTGTTGTCGTTGAACCAGTGGCGAATGCGATGAACCGTGTTGATCAGCCAGTTCGCCCCGCCGGCAACCTTCTCGCCGAGGGCGGAATTGACCACGAACAATTCCAGGAAACTGGTCACGTCAGGGCTTTCCCAGTCGCCGTCCATGTAGGATTCGGCAACGCCAATCGTGCCGCCGGAAAAGGCCCGGCCCGGCAGGCGCCAGTTCTTGAGCACCAGCTCGGCATCGGGGCCTGGCGCCTTGCCTTCGACAAGAACGGCACGGCCGTCCGGCATCCTGACCTTCAGCGAACCGCGCGGCAGATTCATCGCGGCAGACAGCACCATCCGTGCCTTGGCCGGCAGGCCCTTGACGATCTCGGCGAAATTAAACTCGTCGAGCTTGACCGCTTCGTCCGGCCCCGTGCCAGAATGTTTCTTGTGAGCCATGTCCCACCCCTTCGCGGCGCCTGTTGACGGTCGCCGGCTCCGTCTCTCGCAGTTCATTCGCCAGGTTCGAACGCTGTTGCCTGATCCCGGCAGCTCACCGGATCGGTCACCTGCGGGCCCAAACAAAAGCGCATGCCCTTTTAGACCAGAGCTTCAGCGCTTCCAGTGAATTCCCGCGATAATCTTCCACGTCAGGAAGGGGAACTTCAAGAGGCAGGCCGCGAGCTGGGCTGTGCCACGTGGCGGCGCCTGGCATCTGATCGCCTTGCATCGACTTGTTGCCGCCAGGCTGCAGACACCGTCAGGGCGTGCTGAACGGCTCCTGTCCGCAGCGTATTTGGAGTGCAGGATTCGTGCCGTCGGCGATTGGATAGATCAAAAAAGTCTATGTCTGCCGCGGTGCCTGTGCGATAGCTTTAGCCATGCGTTACGTAATCGTCATTGCGGCAATCGCGTTTTTCCTGATCTGGGACGGTCTCTACAATCAAGGCCGGTATCTCCACATCACGGTCAGGGAGATTTCCCATGTGGCGCGCTACGTCACCGGCAAGGCCTAGTATTCCCTCCAAGGATAGCAGCCAGGTGCTTCACCCGAGGTGTCCGTCGCCGTGAGATGATGTTCTCCGCCTGTCCGGGGCGCGTCGCAAGGACGCGTGGCGCCACGAACGGTTGACGCGGAGAGACCGCCGTCACAAAAGACCCCGGCATTCAGATCGAGGAGGCGGGGTTGATCCGGCATATCGTTTTCTTCAGCGCGAGGCGCAAGGAAGATGTGGAGACAGTGCGCACCGGGCTGTTGGCCCTCGGCAATATTCCGCATTCCAGTCTCTTCGAGGTCACTTTGAACACCAAGGTCGATCCGTTGTCGGATGAAGTTGACGTCGTCGTCTATGCCGAGTTCGCCGACGACGCAGCGCTCGCCGCCTACAAGGCGCACCCGCTCTATGCGCACACCACCAGCAAGGTGAAACCATTGCGCGAACTGCGCTATTCCGCTGATGTCGTGGCCGGCGGCTGATCGAGCGCGTGCCTCGACAGATGCCGTTTGCGGCGCTCATGGGGCATCCTGGAGGTCAATCCCCAGGGGCGGCAGAGGAGAGGCTATGTCTGGCGCCGCCACGGCGGGGACTGCAATCACGTCTTGAACCGTTTTGCGGAATGATGCACATCGCGCCTGCATGACCCCAACAACAGCAGCCGGCATTCATCCGCTCGATCATCTGGTGCTGCCGACGCAGAGCCTCGATGTGGCGCGAGCCCGGCTCGGTTCACTTGGCTTCGTCGTCGCTCCGAACGGTATCCATCCCTTTGGCACGGAAAACTGCTGCGTTTTCCTGGCCGACGGCACCTATCTGGAGCCGCTGGCGATTGGCAGTGAAATGGCAGCGATTGACGCGGTTGCCGCGGGCAATGTCTTCGTCGCGCGCGACCGCCTCTATCGCGACAGCCGCGGCGATGAGGGATTTTCCGCTGTGGTTCTGCGTACCGACAGTGCCGATGCCGATCATACGCGCTATGTCGAGGCCGGACTGTCAGCGGGGGACACGCTGAGCTTTTCGCGCGCTTTTATCGACACGGCGGGCCGAAGCGATACCGCATCGTTCAAGCTGGCCTTTACCGCGGCCCAAGGCCAAACGGACGCTTTTCTTTTCGCCTGCCAGCGGATCAATGCGCCTGATGTGGACCGCAGCGCTTTGCAGGCCCACGCCAATGGTGCCATTGGCATTGTGGAAGTGGTGGCGATCAGCGACCAACCCGCCGAACAGAATCGGCTGATTTCCGTGGCGGTGGGGAGTCCTGCCGCCAGTGGGCAGGGCAGCACGTATCACTTGCCTAATGCAACCCTGAGCGTACTCGATCCCGCGTCCTTCACCGCGCGCTTTGGTGTTTCGGCCGGTTCACCCACAAAGCTTCGCTTTGCCGCGGTCGTCTTTGCCGTCCGCAGCGCGGATGCCACGTCGAGGCTGCTTGCAGCCGGTGCCATCCAGCACGATATAGCGGACACTGACATTGTCGTGCAGCCGGCGTCCGGGCAGGGCGCCGCTTTCGTTTTCCGGGAGATCCAATGAGCAACCCCCTGGCGCCCAATTCGTCGGTAACCGTCGGCGATGTCGTGTTCGACAACAAGGCAGCCCTGGCGCTGATCGCCGGCCCCTGCCAGTTCGAATCGCGCCAGCATGCCTTCGACATGGCCGGCGCGCTGAAGGAACTGACCGGCAGGCTCGGCATCGGCCTCGTCTACAAGACCAGCTACGACAAGGCCAACCGCACGTCGCTTTCGGCGACGCGCGGCGCCGGCATCGATGCCGCACTTCCCGTCTTCGACGAGCTGCGCAAGGAATTTTCGCTTCCGGTGCTGACCGATGTCCACACCGAGGAGCAGTGCGCGATCGTCGCGCCGCATGTCGATGTGCTGCAGATACCGGCTTTCCTGTCGCGTCAGACCGACATGCTGGTCGCCGCCGCCAGGACGGGCAAGGTGATCAATGTGAAGAAGGGGCAGTTCCTTGCGCCCTGGGACATGAAGAACGTGGTCGGCAAGATCACCGGTTCCGGCAACCCCAATGTCTTGACCACTGAACGCGGCGCGTCCTTTGGCTATAACACGCTGGTGTCGGACATGCGCGCTTTGCCGATCATGGCCGAGATCGGCGCTCCGGTGATCTTCGACGCCACGCATTCGGTCCAGCAGCCGGGCGGGCAGGGCGGATCGTCTGGCGGAGAGCGCCGCTTCGTCGAGACGCTGGCCCGCGCGGCCGTCGCCGTCGGCGTTGCCGGTGTCTTCATCGAGACCCACCAGGATCCCGACAATTCGACCTCTTCCGATGGGCCGAACATGGTGCCGCTCAAGGACATGCCGGCGCTTCTGGAAAGACTGATCGCATTCGATCGGGTGGCGAAGGGCCGCTGAGCCGGCGCTTCCCGGCGGTGCTTGTGGTTGAGAGGGGCCGGTTGTACGCTTGGCCGGCAAATGAGCGTCCTGGCAGGAGGAAAGCCATGTCCGTCGCCCGTGTCACCGAAATCACCTCATCGTCGAAGAAGAGTTTTCAAGACGCCATCGAGAAGGGAATCGCCCGCGCCTCGAAAACCCTGAAGAACGTCGAAGGTGCCTGGATTCAGGATCAAAAGATCGTCGTCGCGGGCGGCAACATTTCAGCCTATCGCGTCAATATGAAGGTGACTTTCATCCTGGCGGAGTGACCGGGCCACAGCCGAAAAAAGTCGGGAACTTTCGCTCTCGCCCCTCATTGTCAAGCAGAAATCAACGACAACGAGGAGCATGATAATGACGACCCAGACAGGCCATACCGAAGCCATCGCGGCTTCACGAGTCATCGGCACATCGGTTTACAATACCGAGGGCAAGAGCATCGGCAGTATCGAGGACATCATGCTCGACAAGACGTCGAATGGCATCATGTTCGCGGTGATCGGGTTCGGCGGCTTTCTCGGCATTAGCGAGAAGTATCACGCGATCCCCTGGGCGAGTCTCGACTACGACGAGGACATGGGCGGCTATGTGGTGCCCTTCTCCAAGGAGCAGCTGAAGGCGGCGCCTGCCTATTCGATCAATGAGCTCGCCGGCGCTGATGGGGAACGTGCACGCGACGCATCCTATGAGTATTACAAGGTCGCGCCCTATTGGCATTGACCGCACATATAGAAAGGGCTCCGTTTCGACGGAGCCCTTTCTTGTTTCAACGCAACGCCTATTCGCTGATGTGCAAGGCCGGCAAAGCACCGGCCTTCGGCTGTGACTGCTGATTGTCGCACGACGTCAGGAATGCAGCCGCGATCAGAAACAGACTGACAATACCGCTCAACTCAGACATGGCGAAACTCCTCCTGTTTCGCCCCGCGCGACAACAGCCATAGCCCGGAATGCGCGTCTGATGGCATGACTTATGATGACAGAAATTTGCGCTTCGTGAATCCGACGGGCGGCACTATTTGGCCATGGCCCGATTGCCTTTTGCGTCGCTTTGGCTAAGACGGGCGCGACCTTTCGTCAGATCAATCGGGGACATCGCAATGACCGCCATCATCGATATTGTCGGGCGTGAAATCCTGGACAGCCGTGGAAACCCGACCGTCGAGGTCGATGTCGTGCTCGAAGACGGTTCGATGGGCCGCGCCGCGGTGCCGTCGGGCGCCTCGACCGGCGCTCACGAAGCCGTCGAGCTTCGCGATGGCGGCGCCCGTTATCTCGGCAGGGGCGTGCTCAAGGCCGTGGAGGCGGTCAATGGCGAGCTGTTCGAGGCGATCGGCGGCATGGAAGCCGAAAACCAGATCCATATCGACCAGACCATGATCGAACTCGACGGCACGCCCAACAAGAGCCGGCTCGGCGCCAACGCGATCCTCGGTGTTTCGCTGGCCGTTGCCAAGGCCGCGGCCGATGCGGCAGGGCTGCCGCTCTACCGCTATGTCGGCGGCACCAAGGCGCACATCCTGCCGGTGCCGATGATGAACATCATCAATGGCGGCGCGCATGCCGACAATCCGATCGACTTCCAGGAGTTCATGATCCTGCCGGTTGGCGCACCCACTTTGCGCGAAGGCGTGCGCTGGGGCTCGGAGGTCTTCCACACGCTGAGGAAGAAGCTGAAGGATGCCGGCCACAACACCAATGTCGGCGACGAGGGCGGCTTTGCCCCAAACCTGAAGAGTGCGCCGGTGGCGCTCGATTTCATCATGGAATCGATCGAGAAGGCCGGCTTCAAGCCGGGCGAGGAGATCGCGCTCGGCCTCGATTGCGCAGCGACCGAGTTCTTCAAGGACGGCAACTACGTCTATGAGGGTGAGAAGAAGACGCGTGATCCAAAGGCGCAAGCCAAGTACCTCGCCAAGCTCGCCGCTGACTATCCGATCATCTCGATCGAGGACGGCCTGGCCGAAGATGACTGGGAAGGCTGGAAATACCTGACCGACATGATCGGCAACAAGACACAACTGGTCGGCGACGACCTGTTCGTGACCAATACGGCGCGCTTGCGCGACGGCATCCGCATGGGCGTCGCCAATTCGATCCTGGTCAAGGTCAACCAGATCGGCTCGTTGACCGAAACGCTCGACGCCGTCGAAACCGCGCACAAGGCCGGCTACACCGCCGTCATGTCACACCGCTCCGGCGAGACCGAGGATTCGACGATCGCCGATCTCGCCGTCGCCACCAATTGCGGACAGATCAAGACGGGTTCGCTGTCGCGCTCCGACCGGATGGCCAAGTACAACCAGCTTATCCGAATCGAGGAAGAGCTCGGCAAGCAGGCGCGTTATGCCGGCAAGTCGGTCATTAAGGGCTGAGCCGCGGCAAGCGAGTTCGAACAGCGGATGTCAAGGGCGGGGTCATTCCCGCCCTTTTTCATTTCAGTGTCGCTGGCCGGGCATCCGTAACCGTCCGTTAAGCACAATCGGGCGAGAAAGATCGCGAGCCGCTTGAGTTCGCGGCCGCGAGGGAACGGGCGATGTGGACGCGTCAGCACAAGCAGAGAAATACCGGCCGGCTCATCATCCCCTCGCTTTGTGTGGTGTTCCTGGCCTATTTCGGCTTTCATGCCTATCACGGTGAATTCGGCATCAACTCGAAATATCAGCTGGAAGCGCAAACAGTTGCGCTGCAAGCCCAGCTCGACGCCATCAAGGCGCGCCGGATGGAACTCGAACGGCGCGTTCGGCTCATGCATGACGGCACCCTGGAGAAGGACATGCTTGACGAGCAGGCGCGCAAGGCGCTCAATCTGTCCCAGGCTGATGAAATCACCATCATGTTGCCGGTCTCGGCAAAGTAACTGAATTTCAGTTAATCCACAATATTTTCAATGATTTTAGTCGCTTAGCTGCATGCCAGCTATGCAATTTCGACATGGCGGAACGCCTTCTCACGTGTTAGCCTTGCATAAATCGGTGGGAAGAGCTGATCTTCCCGGGGGCGGATTTCATCCTGCCCTGATGTCCGCAAAGAGACGCCAACAGGGAGTGATGCATGGCCACCGCAGCCAAAAAAGCGCCTGCCAGATCGAAATCCGACGGCAAATCGGGGCTTTCAGCGCCCAAGCCGGTTGAATTCACCAAGGACGAAGAGCTTGCCGCTTACCGGCACATGCTGCTCATCCGCCGCTTTGAGGAAAAGGCCGGCCAGCTCTACGGCATGGGCTTCATCGGTGGCTTCTGTCATCTCTATATCGGCCAGGAAGCTGTCGTCACCGGGATGAAGATGGCGCTGATCGAGGGCGATCAGATGATCACCGCCTATCGCGATCACGGCCATATGCTGGCTATGGAGTTGTCGCCGCGTGGCGTCATGGCCGAGTTGACTGGACGCCGCGGCGGCTTGTCGAAAGGCAAGGGCGGCTCCATGCACATGTTCTCCAAGGACAAGCATTTCTATGGCGGCCACGGCATTGTCGGGGCGCAGGTCTCGCTCGGCACCGGTCTCGCCTTCGCCAATCGCTACCGCGACAACAAGAACGTGTCGTTGACCTATTTCGGCGACGGTGCCGCCAACCAGGGCCAGGTCTATGAGAGTTTCAACATGGCCTCGCTGTGGAAGCTGCCGGTGATCTACATCATCGAGAACAACCGCTACGCCATGGGTACCTCGGTCTCGCGCTCTTCAGCCGAGACGGATTTTTCGCATCGCGGCGCTTCCTTCAAGATTCCTGGCATCCAGGTCGACGGCATGGATGTGCGCGCCGTCAAGGCCGCCGGCGATCTCGCCGCCGAATGGTGCCGTGCCGGCAACGGCCCGCTGATCCTCGAAATGCAGACCTATCGCTATCGCGGCCACTCCATGTCCGACCCGGCGAAGTATCGCTCGAAGGAAGAAGTGCAGAAGATGCGCTCCGAGCATGACCCGATCGAGCAGGTCAAGGCGCGGCTGATCGAGAAGAAGTGGGCGACCGAGGACGAGTTGAAGACCATCGACAAGGAGGTTCGCGACATCGTCGCCGACGCCGCCGAATTTGCCCAGAACGATGCGGAGCCGGATCCGTCCGAGCTCTGGACCGATATCGTATTGTAAGGGGGCCAGGACATGCCGATCGAAATTCTCATGCCCGCTCTCTCGCCGACCATGGAAGAGGGCAATCTTTCCAAGTGGTTGAAGAACGAGGGCGACAAGGTCGTCGCCGGCGACGTCATCGCCGAGATCGAGACCGACAAGGCGACGATGGAAGTCGAAGCCGTCGACGAAGGCACGCTTGCCAAGATCGTGGTTCCTGCCGGCACCGAAGGCGTCAAGGTCAACGCCGTGATCGCCGTGCTTGCGGTTGATGGCGAAGACGTCGACAAGGCTGGCGAAGGCATCGGTGAAGAAGAAGAGCCAGCCAGGGCTGAAGCAGCCGCGCCCGCGCCGGTTGCCGCCAAGAGTGAGGCCGCGGCCCCTGTCGCTGCGGCGCCCAGGACTGAAGTCGCCGCCGATCCGGATATTCCAGCCGGCACCGAGATGGTCTCGACCACGGTGCGCGAAGCGCTGCGCGACGCCATGGCCGAGGAAATGCGCCGCGACGGCGACGTCTTCGTCATGGGCGAGGAGGTCGCCGAATACCAGGGCGCCTACAAGATCACACAAGGGTTGCTGCAGGAATTCGGACCCCGGCGCGTCGTCGACACGCCGATCACCGAGCACGGCTTTGCCGGTGTTGGCGTCGGAGCGGCGATGGCCGGGCTGAAGCCGATCGTCGAGTTCATGACGTTCAACTTCGCCATGCAGGCGATCGACCAGATCATCAACTCGGCCGCCAAGACGCTCTATATGTCGGGCGGCCAGATGGGGGCGCCGATCGTATTCCGCGGGCCGAACGGCGCGGCTGCCCGCGTCGCCGCCCAGCATTCGCAGTGCTACGCCGCCTGGTACAGCCACATACCGGGCCTGAAAGTGGTGATGCCTTACACCGCTGCCGACGCCAAGGGGTTGCTGAAGGCCGCGATCCGCGACCCGAACCCGGTCATTTTCCTCGAGAATGAAATCCTCTACGGCCACTCCTTCGACGTGCCGAAGCTGGATGACTTCGTCCTGCCGATCGGCAAGGCGCGCATCCACAAATCAGGCAAGGATGTCACCATCGTCTCGTTCGGCATCGGCATGACCTATGCGGTCAAGGCGGAAGCTGAACTGCGCGGCATGGGCATCGACGCCGAGATCATCGACTTGCGCACCATCCGTCCGCTCGATCTCGACACTGTCATCGCCTCGGTCAAGAAGACCAACCGGCTGGTCGTGGTGGAAGAAGGCTTCCCGCAGAACTCCGTCGGCGACCATATCGCCAACCAGGTGTCGCAGCGCGCCTTTGATTTCCTGGACGCGCCCGTGATCACAGTCGCCGGGAAGGATGTGCCGATGCCCTATGCGGCGAACCTTGAGAAGCTGGCGTTGCCGAATGTCGGCGAGGTCATCGAGGCCGTCAAAGCCGTCGCATATCGCTGAACCGGGCGGGAGGACAAAATGCCAATCAACATCACCATGCCGGCGCTCTCGCCCACGATGGAAGAGGGCAATCTTTCGAAATGGCTGGTCAAGGAGGGCGACAAGGTTTCGCCCGGCGATGTCATTGCGGAGATCGAGACCGACAAGGCAACGATGGAAGTCGAAGCCGTCGATGAGGGGACGGTTGCAAAGCTTGTCGTCCCCGCCGGCACCGAGGGCGTCAAGGTCAACGCGCTGATCGCGGTGCTCGCCGCCGAGGGCGAGGATGCAAGCGCTGCCGCCAAGAGCGGGGATGGTACCGCGCCAGTGAAAGCCGAAGCAGCGAAGGCGGATTCTCCCAAGGCAGACGCACCAAAGGCCGAGGCCCCGAAGTCTGAACCTGCCGTTACCCCACCAAAGGCGGCTCCGGCCGGCAATGGTCATGCGGCCGGCGAGCGCACCTTTGCATCGCCGCTTGCCCGCCGTATCGCCAAGGAGGCTGGCGTCGATGTCTCGGCCGTCACCGGCACCGGCCCGCATGGCCGTGTGGTGAAGGCTGACGTCGATGCCGCGATTGCCGGTGGTGCCAAGACGGCGCCCGCGGCCAAGGCTCCGGCTGGCGCGCCTGCCGCTTCAGCCGCTGCTCCGGCAGTGAAAGCGATGTCGGACGATCAGGTGCTGAAGCTGTTCGAGGAAGGCTCCTACGATCTCGTCCCGCACGACAATATGCGCAAGACCATCGCGCGGCGCTTGGTCGAGGCCAAGACCACCATTCCGCATTTCTACCTGACGCTCGATTGCGAGCTTGACGCGCTTCTGGCGCTGCGCTCGCAGCTCAATGCGGCAGCGCCGATGAAGAAGACCGACAAGGGTGAAGCCCCGGCTTACAAGCTCTCCGTCAACGACATGGTGATCAAGGCCATAGCCATGGCGCTGAAGGCGGTGCCGGATGCCAACGCCTCCTGGACCGAAAGCGCCATGGTCAAGCACAGGCATGCCGATGTCGGCGTCGCCGTCTCGATCCCCGGCGGCCTGATCACGCCGATCATCCGCAAGGCCGACGAAAAGACGCTGTCGACCATCTCCAACGAGATGAAGGATCTGGCCAGCCGGGCGCGCAGCCGCAAGCTGAAGCCGGAAGAGTATCAGGGCGGCACCACGGCGGTGTCCAACCTCGGCATGTTCGGCATCAAGGACTTCGCCGCCGTCATCAACCCGCCGCATGCGACGATCCTGGCGGTGGGTGCCGGCGAGGAGCGGGCGGTGGTCAGGAATGGCGAGATCAAAATCGCCACCGTGATGTCGGTGACGCTGTCGACCGACCATCGCGCCGTCGACGGAGCGCTCGGCGCGGAACTGCTCGTCGCCTTCAAGCGGCTGATCGAAAACCCGATGGGCATGCTGGTCTAGGTAAAGGAGAAGGCGGTGCGGAAATTCTTCACCAGCCTTTTCGCCTTCATCCTCTCCGGATTCGCCGGCGGCCTTCTCGCGCGGGAAGCTGGCCGCCAATCACCGACGCCAGTTTGTAAGCTGGCGTGTGAAGCGCGGCTTGACTGGTGGAAGGGTGGGTTGAACGGATGAAGACGGTGCTTTGCTACGGTGACTCGCTGACCTGGGGCTACAATGCCGAGGGCGGCCGTCACGCGTTTGAGGATCGCTGGCCAAGCGTGCTGCAGGCTGGCCTTGGCGGAGGCGTTCAGGTCATCGCCGACGGCCTCAATGGCCGCACCACGGCCTTTGATGATCATCTGGCTGGTGCCGATCGCAACGGCGCCAGGCTGCTGCCGACGGCTCTGACCACGCATGCGCCTATCGACCTGATCATCATCCTGCTCGGTGCCAACGACATGAAGCCGTGGATCCATGGCAATCCGGTCGCGGCCAAGCAAGGCATGCGGCGGCTGATCGACATCGTGCGCGGCCACGATTACCCGTTCGACTGGGAAGCGCCGCAGATACTGGTCGTCTCGCCTCCTGTTGTCTGTCGCACCGAAAATGCCGACTTCAAGCAAATGTATGCCGGCGGCGATGACGCTTCGAAGTATCTGGCATCGCAGTATGAGGCGCTGGCCGACGAGGTCGGTTGCGGCTTCTTCGATGCAGCCACCGTGGCGCAAACCACGCCGCTCGATGGCGTCCATCTCGACGCCGAAAACACACGGAACATCGGCAAGGCGCTGACGCCGGTCGTGCGCGTGATGCTGGAATTGTGATTGAAGGAGAAAAATCCGTGGCTGAGAACTACGACGTCATCATCATCGGCTCTGGTCCCGGCGGTTATGTCGCGGCGGTGCGTTCCGCCCAGCTTGGCTTCAAGACGGCGATCGTCGAGCGCGAGCATCTCGGCGGCATCTGTCTCAACTGGGGCTGCATTCCGACCAAGGCGCTGCTGCGCTCGGCCGAGATCATGCACTATTCGGATCACCTGAAGGATTATGGGTTGAAGCTCGACGGCAAGGTGAGCGCCGACACGGCGGCCGTGGTCGATCGGTCCCGCAAGGTGTCGCTGCGGCTCAATGGCGGCGTTGCCTTCCTGATGAAGAAGAACAAGGTCGACGTCATCTGGGGTGAGGCCAAACTTTCCAAGCCGGGCGAGATCGTCGTGTCCAAGACGGCCAAGAAGCCGATGGAACCGCAGCCGCCGGTGCCGAAGGGCGTCAAGGGTGAGGGCACCTACAGCGCCAAGCATATCATCCTGGCGACCGGCGCCAGGCCGCGCGCGCTGCCCGGCATCGAGCCGGACGGTAAGCTGATCTGGACCTACTTCGAGGCCATGGTGCCGAAGGAGATGCCGAAGTCGCTGCTGGTCATGGGTTCGGGCGCCATCGGCATCGAATTCGCCTCCTTCTATCGCACCATGGGCGCCGAGGTGACGGTGGTCGAATTGCTGCCAGCGGTAGTGCCGGTGGAGGACGCCGAAGTATCGAAATTCGCGCAAAAGCAGTTCGAGAAACAAGGCATGAAGATCATCCTCGAAGCCAAGGTAACCAAGGTCGAGAAGGGCGCGAATTCAGTCACCGCGCATGTCGAGATGAAGGATGGCAAGGTCGAGAAGATCACCGCCGACCGCATGATCTCGGCCGTCGGCGTGCAGGGCAACATCGAGAATCTCGGCCTTGAAGCGCTTGGCGTGAAGACGGATCGCGGCTGCGTCGTTGTCGACGGTTACGGCAAGACGAACGTACCCGGCATCTACGCCATCGGCGATGTCGCCGGCCCGCCGATGCTGGCCCACAAGGCCGAGCATGAAGGCGTGGTGTGCGTCGAGAAGATCGCCAACTTTCCCGGCGTGCATGCCATTGACAAGCTCAAGATTCCCGGCTGCACCTACTGCAATCCGCAGGTCGCCTCCGTTGGTCTCACGGAAGCCAGGGCCAAGGCCGAAGGCAAGGATATCCGCGTCGGCCGTTTCCAGTTCGCCGCCAACGGCAAGGCGATCGCGCTCGGCGAGGACCAGGGCTTCATCAAGACCATCTTCGACAAGAAGACGGGTCAGTTGCTCGGCGCGCATATGGTTGGCGCCGAAGTGACCGAACTGATCCAGGGTTTTGTCGTGGCGATGAACCTCGAAACGACCGAGGAAGAACTGATGCACACTATCTTCCCGCATCCGACGCTGTCGGAGATGATGAAGGAAAGCGTGCTCGATGCCTATGGCCGCGCGCTGAACGCATGATAAATTGCCTGCATGAGACTCAGATGCGCAGGCCGCAGGAGCTCGCTGGCAAAGTAGTTCGTTTCCGGATGCATTTTCACCCATCACACAAGGAGAGGGCATATGCACTTGAATGGCGTCGGCTGGATAGCAGCGATCATCATCGGAGGCTTGGCGGGGTGGCTCGCCGAAATGGTCATGAAGAGCAACACCGGCATCTTCATGAACATTGTTCTCGGCATCGTGGGCGCAATCGTGCTGAACGCGATCCTGCAGGCCCTGAACATCGGCGTCTTCGGGGTCGGCTGGACCGCCTATCTGATCACAGGCTTCATCGGCGCCTGCCTGCTGATCTGGGTAGGGCGCCTGGTGCGCCGCTAGTCGATACCATCTCCGCTATGCAAAAACGGTTGTGGCGGCATGTGCCGCCGCAGCCTTTTTCTTTGTGTTGAAAAGTCCTAGATGACGTGCAAGTGACGATCGCCGGCGGCGGTCGCGAAGAAAACCAGGGTTAAGATGGTCACCGTCCTCGATACGATCGCCAACGCGCCGCGGCTGCGGCATCCCGAGAAGGCGCACAAGCCCGACCAGGAGGTGTTGCGCAAGCCCGACTGGATCCGCGTCAAGGCGCCGGTCTCCAAGGGCTATGCCGAGACGCGGGAGATCGTGAAATCCCACAAGCTGGTGACCGTTTGCGAAGAGGCCGGTTGCCCGAATATTGGCGAGTGCTGGGAAAAGAAGCACGCCACCTTCATGATCATGGGCGAGATCTGCACGCGCGCCTGCGCCTTCTGCAACGTCGCCACCGGCATTCCGACCGCGCTCGACCCTGATGAGCCGGCCCGCGTCGCGCATGCCGTCAAGCAGATGGGTCTTAGCCACGTCGTCATCACCTCGGTCGACCGCGACGACCTCGCCGATGGCGGCGCGCAGCACTTCGCCGATGTTATTCGGGCCATCCGCGTCGCAACGCCATCGACCACGATTGAAATCCTGACGCCCGATTTCCTGCGCAAGGATGGCGCGCTGGAGATCGTCGTGGCGGCCAGGCCCGACGTTTTCAATCACAATCTGGAAACCGTGCCGTCGAACTATCTGAAGGTCAGGCCGGGCGCCCGCTATTTCCACTCGATCAGGCTGTTGCAGCGGGTCAAGGAACTCGATCCGTCGATCTTCACCAAGTCCGGCATCATGGTCGGCCTGGGCGAGGAGCGGAACGAAATCCTGCAGCTGATGGACGATCTGCGTTCGGCCAATGTCGACTTCATGACGATCGGTCAGTATCTGCAGCCGTCGAAGAAGCACCATCCGGTGATCCGCTTCGTCACGCCGGAGGAGTTCAAGTCCTTTGAGACGATCGGCCGGACCAAGGGTTTTCTGCTGATGGCATCGAGCCCGCTGACGCGTTCATCGCACCACGCTGGCGATGATTTCGCCAAGCTGCGCGCGGCGCGCGAAGCCCAGCTCGAGAAATCGCTCTAAATGCATGTCGCCCAAAAGTGACCCCGATTTTGGAAGAACGACATGCATGAAAACAACGAATCTAAAGCGCGTCGCATGAAGCCGTTTCGACGCGAAGTGCTCTAGAGCCGGTTTCATGCCGAAATTCGAAGCCACCCGCCGCGTCGCCCATACGCCGCAGCAGATGTTCGCGCTGGTCGCCGACATCGAGGCCTATCCACAATTCCTGCCGCTCTGCGAAGCGCTGACGGTGCGCTCTCGCAAGGAGCGTGACGGGCGCACCATCCTCGTCGCCGACATGAGCATCGGCTACAAGGCGATCCGTGAGACCTTCACCACGCAGGTGCTGCTGAAGCCCGACGAGAACGCCATCGACGTGAAGTACATTGACGGTCCGTTCAAATATCTGAGCAATGTCTGGCGTTTCGAGCCCGAGGGCGACGGGTGCGTCGTCCGTTTCTTCATCGATTATGAATTCAAGAGCCGCATTCTGGGCGCGCTAATGGGCACCATGTTCGACCGTGCCTTCCGCATGTTCGCCGAGGCGTTCGAAAAGCGCGCCGACGTCATCTATGGTGTCACGCCCTCAGCCTGATGCAGGTCGCCCAACATGCACAACACCAAGCGCGCCGTGGCGCTTTAATGCCGGCCAAGAGCTTTCAGCCCAAGTTCCAGTGCGTGCCTGACCGTTTCGCGGCGAATGAAATCGCGGCCCTTGTCGGCAAAAAGCATCCGTTCTGCAGTGACGATCTTGCCGTTCAGGCCGACGCCGAACCACACGAGGCCGACGGGCTTTTCTATTGAACCACCTCCAGGCCCGGCGATGCCGGTGACTGCCAGGGTTAGCCTGGCGCGCGATCGGGCAAGCGCGCCGGCTGCCATTTCGACCGCTGTCTCGCGCGATACCGCGCCATGCGCGTCGAGTGTGGCGGCGCCAACACCAAGCATGTCCATCTTGGCTTCATTGGAATAGGTGATGAAGCCCCGGTCGACCACCGCGGAGGAGCCGGCGATGTCGGTCAGCGCGGCGATGATCATGCCGCCGGTGCAGCTTTCCGCCGTCGCCACCATGATGCCGCGCTTCCGGCAGGCCTCGAACAAGGCGATTGCCAGCTCGCTATTGCTCATTCCGGCACCTCGCCGGGAAACACCACGCTGGCCGTGGCGATCGCCGCGATGCCCTCTTCGCGGCCGATGAAGCCGAGCTTCTCGTTGGTTGTCGCCTTGATCGAGATGCGGTCGGCGGAAATGCCCAACATCCGTGAAAGGGCTGATGTCATCGCCTGGCGGTGCGGGCCCACGCGCGGCGCCTCGCAGATCAGCGTGATATCGGCATTGGCGATGCGCCCGCCGCGCTCGCGCACCAGTCTCGCCGCGTGTTCGACGAATATCCGGGACGCGGCACCTTTCCATTGCGGGTCGGACGGCGGGAAATGCGTGCCGATGTCGCCGGCGCCGCATGTCGCCAGCAGCGCATCGGTCAGGGCGTGCAACCCGACATCGGCATCAGAATGGCCCGATAGCTTCTTCTCATGCGGAATGGCGACGCCGCACAGGGTGACGTGGTCGCCGGCTTCGAAGGCATGGACGTCGTAGCCGTTACCGGTGCGGATGTCGGGAAAGTGTATAGGCACGTTGGAAAGCCTCTGATGCGCCATGGCGATGTCCCGTGCCCATGTGAGTTTGACATTGTCCGGCGAGCCGGGAACGAGCTTGACTGGAATATGCGCCCATTCGGCGATGGCCGCGTCGTCGGTAAAATCCAGTCTGCCCAGCAGATGGGCCTTGTTGTGCGCGGCAAGGATTGGCCCGTAGGGGAAACCTTGCGGCGTTTGCGCAGCGTGCAGCCCGCTGCGGGAAACAGTCTCCGCGACCACGCCGGAGGTTGATTCTCGCTTGAGCGTCTCGGCGACGGGTAGGGCGGGCAACGCCCCTTCGTGTTCGGTGATGGCGGCGATGGTGCGGTCGATCAATTCCGCGTCGACGAACGGCCGGACGGCGTCGTGAATCAGAACCTGGCTTGGCGCGTGCTCCTTCAGCGCAAGCAACCCGAGCCGGACGGACTCCTGCCTTGTCGGGCCGCCCATGACGGCTGTGACCCGCCCGGCGGCGGCGCCGGCCGCTTGCCGGAACAGCTCATGATCGTCGGCATGGATGGCGACGACGATCCGGCCCGTTCGGGGGTGAGCCAGGAACATCTCCAGCGTGTGCGCAATGACGGCGCGCCCGCCGATGCTTTGGTATTGCTTGGGTCCATTGGTCTGCCCGGCACGCGCCCCGCGGCCGGCGGCGACGATCACCACCCCGACTTCGCCATCCGCCTCCGAAACGTGATTTTCACTTGCGTCCGTCATGCCGATTGGTCCTAGTCGTGGCCAAGGCCGAAGGCCAGCATTTTCCCAATTGCGCCTTAACGCGGAATCATTCCGCGTTGCATATCGTGGCGGTTCTGGCTAGTGAATGTGCAGCGAATGGACATGCTTGGTTTTTGTGCATGGTTAATATGACCAAACTGGCCGCACCTCTCGATATCGGCGGCGTGAGTATCCGCAATCGCGTTTTCCTCGCGCCGATGTCGGGAATTACGGATGAGCCCTTCAGGCGCCGTGCCCATGCGCATGGCGCGGGTCTTGTCGTGTCCGAAATGGTGGCCAGCGGCGAGCTCGCCAAGGGCCGGGCGGGTTTCGACCTGCGCATACGACATTCAGGCTTGCCGGTCCACATGGTGCAGCTTGCCGGCCGCGAGGCGATCCACATGGCCGAAGGCGCGCGTATAGCTGCCGGTGAGGGCGCCGACATCATCGATATCAACATGGGCTGCCCAGCCAAGAAGGTTACTGGCGGCTATGCCGGCTCGGCGCTGATGCTCGACCTCGACCATGCGCTGTCGCTGATCGAAGCCGTGGTCGGAGCGGTCAAGGCGGCGGTGACGGTCAAGATGCGGCTGGGCTGGGACGAAGATGCCCTCAACGCGCCCACGCTTGCGCGACGCGCCGAACAGGCTGGTGTCAAGATGGTAACGGTGCACGGCCGCACGCGCTGCCAGTTCTATCAGGGCAAGGCCGACTGGCGCGCGATCGCTCGCGTCAAAGAGGCCGTATCCATTCCGGTGGTCGCCAATGGCGATGTCTGCTCCCCGGCCGAGGCCGTCGCCATTCTAGAGCAATCCGGCGCCGATGCGGTGATGGTCGGCCGAGCGCATTATGGCGCGCCCTGGATTGCCGGTGGCATCGCAATCGCGGCCGCAGGCGAAAAGGCGACCAACCTGCCGCTGAATCCGGCGGCATTGGCGGACTATGTCGTCGCGCACTACGAGGACATGCTGGCGCTTTATGGTGTCGAAAGCGGCTTGCGCCAGGCGCGCAAGCATCTGGGCTGGTATCTCGATCGCCATGCTGGTGGCGTCGCCGACGACAGCCGCAAAGCGATCCTGACCGCGATCGAACCGGCCCGCGTCATCGCCCTGCTGCGCGATGTGTTTTCGCGCGATCCGCAACCCTTGAAGCTGCGGAGCGCCGCATGAACGCCACCGCTGCCCAGGGAGCTGATAGGACGAATGCCGCTCAGATCGTCCTCAACACCATCCGTCGCCCGGTGATCATGATCAGCGAGGAAGGATTCATCACCTTCGCCAACGCCGATGCCGAGGATTTCTTTCGCTCGAGCGCGACCATGCTGGCGCGCAATACCCTGTCCAAGCTCATTCCCTTCGGCAGCCCATTGCTGACGCTGGTCGACCAGGTGCGCGAGCGGCGGGCTCCAGTCAACGAGTACCGGGTCGACGTGTCGTCGCCGCGCCTCGGCATCGAGAAGGTGGTCGATCTCTACGCCGCGCCGGTGCCGGAATTCCCGGGCTCCGTCGTGGTGATGTTTCAGGAACGGTCGATGGCCGACAAAATCGACCGGCAGATGACGCATCGCGGTGCCGCGCGTTCGGTGACCGGCCTGGCGGCGATGCTGGCGCACGAAATCAAGAACCCGCTCTCCGGCATCCGAGGCGCCGCCCAGTTGCTGGAACTGTCCGCTTCCGACGAGGACCGCGCGCTGACCCGGCTGATCACCGACGAGACGGACCGCATCGTGTCGCTGGTCGATCGCATGGAGGTATTTTCCGACGAGCGGCCGATCGACCGCTACCCTGTCAACATCCATGTCGTGCTCGACCATGTGAAGGCGATCGCCAAGAATGGTTTTGCAAAGAAAATCAAGATTCTGGAGGACTATGATCCATCATTGCCTCCGGTATTCGCCAACCGTGACCAACTCATCCAGGTGTTCCTCAACCTGATCAAGAATGCCGCCGAGGCGATCGGCAGCGACCCACAGGGCGAGATCGTACTGTCGACCGCCTTCAGGCCAGGTATTCGCGTTTCCGTTCCAGGCACACAGGACCGCGTGTCGCTGCCGCTGGAGTTCTGCGTGCGCGACAACGGCTCCGGCGTCTCGGAGGATATCCTGCCGATCCTGTTCGATCCCTTCATCACCACCAAGCCGAACGGCTCGGGGCTGGGGCTGGCGCTCGTCGCCAAGATCGTCGGCGAGCATGGCGGCATCATCGAATGCGATTCGACCCCGCGCGCGACGACCTTCCGCGTCCTGATGCCGGCCTGGAAGGAAACGGCGCATGGCGTCGATCAAGACGCTGAAGGAGACCGCAAATGAGCGCACGCGGCAATATTCTCGTCGCCGACGACGACGCGGCGATCCGCACGGTGCTCAATCAGGCGCTCTCCCGCGTCGGCCACGAGGTGCGCGTCACCTCCAATGCCTCGACATTGTGGCGTTGGGTGGCGGCTGGCGAGGGCGACCTCGTCATCACCGACGTGGTGATGCCGGACGAGAACGCCTTCGACATGCTGCCGCGCATCAAGAAAGCGCGGCCGGAACTGCCCGTTATCATCATGAGTGCGCAAAACACCTTCATGACGGCGATCCGCGCCTCCGAAACCGGCGCCTACGAATATCTGCCAAAACCTTTCGATCTGACCGAGCTCCTCACCATCGTCAACCGGGCGCTGTCGGAGCCGCGGCGGCCGAAGATCGATGCGCGGCCGGAAGAGCAGCCCGAAACGATGCCGCTGGTCGGCCGCTCGGCGGCCATGCAGGATATCTACCGCATGCTGGCGCGCATGATGCAGACCGACCTGACGGTGATGATCTCGGGCGAATCCGGCACCGGCAAGGAACTGGTGGCGCGCGCGTTGCATGAATATGGCCGCCGTCGTGGCGGCCCGTTCGTTGCCATCAACATGGCGGCAATCCCGCGCGATCTCATCGAATCGGAGCTGTTTGGGCACGAGAAGGGCGCTTTCACCGGTGCTCAGAACCGCTCCACCGGCCGGTTCGAGCAGGCCGAGGGCGGCACGCTGTTCCTCGACGAGATCGGCGACATGCCGATGGAGGCGCAGACGCGCCTATTGCGCGTGCTGCAACAGGGCGAGTACACGACGGTTGGCGGCCGTACACCGATCAAGACCGATGTGCGTATCGTGGCGGCCACGAACAAGGATCTGCGCACGCTGATCAACCAAGGGCTGTTTCGCGAGGATCTGTTCTATCGCCTCAACGTCGTGCCACTCAGGTTGCCGGCGTTGCGCGAACGTTCCGAAGACGTGCCCGATCTCGTGCGCCATTTTTTCAAACTTGGCGAGACGGAAGGGCTGCAGACCAAGCGCATCTCGTCCGGCGGCATCGAGCTGATGAAGCGCTATCCATGGCCGGGCAATGTGCGCGAACTGGAAAATCTCGTTCGCCGGCTCGCCGCGCTCTATTCGCAGGATGAGATCTCCGCCGAAATCATCGAGGCGGAGCTGAAGACCGGCGAGCGCCCCGTGGTGCCCGGCGGCGGCAACCTCATTCCCGACGACCTGTCGATCGGCCAGGCGGTGGAGCACTTCCTGCAGCGCTATTTCGCCTCGTTCGCCAGCGAATTGCCACCCGCTGGCCTCTACCAGCGCATCCTGTCCGAGGTCGAATATCCGCTGGTGCTGGCCTCGATGACGGCAACCCGGGGCAACCAGATCAAGGCCGCGGAACTGCTGGGGCTGAACCGCAATACGCTGCGCAAGAAGATTCGCGAGCTGGGCGTCAACGTCTACAAATCATCGCGGCCCGGCTGAGCGCTGCGACATCGCCTCTTTTCGGGGGACTAAGCGGCGAAAGATTTCCGTCGCTGTCACACTTGTTGCATAATCGCCACAATGCATTGCATAGATCGGACGCAATCATTGGCTCTACACGGCGACATGGCCCCCCAGGCACCGACCCTTAACCAACAGCTTTTCAGTGAACCCGGCGCGCGCGACGGGCGCCGCTTGCTGGCGCTGCCCGGCGTGGTTGCGGTCGTCGGCGCGTTGGTCATGGCTGCCATTTCATTCGCCATCCTGGTCGGCGCAACGCCGATCGCGCCTGATGCCAAAACGACCTGGGCGCTGATCGGGCTTAATGCCGCTTTCGTCCTCGTTCTCATCGCGCTGGTCGGACGCGAGGTGCATCGCATCCTCATGGCGCGCCGTCATGGCAAGGCGGCCTCGCGACTGCATGTGCGCATCGTCGCCATGTTCGCGCTGGTTGCAGCCATTCCCGCCATCATGGTGGCGATCATCGCCTCGATCACGCTCGATATCGGCCTCGATCGCTGGTTCGAGATTCGCACCAAGACGATCGTCAATTCCTCGCTGTCGATCGCCGACGCCTATGTGCAGGAAAATGCCCGCAACCTGCAGGGCACGACATTATCGATGGCTTATGACCTCGATGCGTCCCGCACGCTGTATGGTCTTGATCGGACTGGTTTTCTCGATCTGATGAACAAGGAATCCGTGGGACGTGGATTGGCGCATGCCGCGCTGATCAAGCCAGACGGTTCTTTCGTCATGAGCGCCAAGACCGACGCCGATTTCGCCATGCCGGAACCGCCCGAAGGAGCGGTCAGCAGCGCCAGCGACGGCAAGCCGGTTTTGATCGAACCGCGCACCCGCAACATCATGGGCGCCATCGTCAAGTTGCGCGAGATCGAGGGGCTCTATCTCTACACCATCCGCCTTGTCGATCCCGAGGTGATCAAGGCGCGGCAGATCGTCAGGTCCAACACGGACGAGTATCGCAATCTTGAAGATAACAGGCGCACCTCGCAGGTGGCGTTCGCGCTGCCCTACCTGTCGCTGACGTTGATCATCATCCTGTCGGCGATCTGGACCGGCATTGCCGTCGCCGACCGTCTTGTGCGCCCCATCCGCCAGCTCATCGGTGCCGCCGACGAGGTCGCGACCGGCAATCTCGACGTCGCGGTACCCGTCAGGCCTTCGGACGGCGATGTCGCCTCGCTCGGCGACACGTTCAACAAGATGCTGCTGGAGCTGAAATCGCAGCGCAACGAAATCCTGTCGGCAAAGGATCTGATCGACGAGCGGCGGCGCTTTTCAGAGGCCGTGCTCGCGGGCGTCACTGCGGGCGTCATCGGCGTCGATCCCTACGGCATCATCACCATCGTCAACCGTTCGGCCGAATCGATGCTGGCCATCTCCGCCAGTGCCGCGCTCGGCCAGAACCTTTCCACTATTTTGCCTCATGTCGGCCGCGTCTTCGAGATCGGCCGCAAATCCGGCAAGCCGGTCTACCGCGAGCAGGTGACCTTCTATCGCGCCGGCGCCGAGCGGACCTTCAATGTCCAGATCACCATCGAGGCTGGCGACGACGGCTCCGAGGAAAAATCCTATGTCGTGACGGTCGACGACATTACCGACCTTGTCCAGGCCCAGCGCTCTTCCGCCTGGGCCGACGTGGCGCGCCGCATTGCCCACGAGATCAAGAATCCGCTGACGCCGATCCAGCTATCGGCCGAACGCATCAAGCGGCGCTACGGCAAGGTCATCACCGAGGATCGCGAGGTTTTCGACCAGTGTACAGACACGATCATCCGGCAGGTCGAGGACATCGGCCGCATGGTCGATGAATTCTCGGCTTTCGCACGCATGCCCAAACCCGAGATGAAGGCCATAGACCTGCGCGAAGCGCTGCGCGAGGCTTCGTTCCTGGTCGAAGTCAGCCGCGCGGACATCACCTTCGAACGGATATTCGGCAACGAACCGCTCAAGGGCACTTTCGACAGCCGGCTGATGGCGCAAGCCTTCGGCAATGTGATCAAGAACGCCGCCGAGGCAATCGACGGACTGGAACAAAAGGACGGTTCGCACGGCATAATCCGGATTCAAGCCGGCCGTCAGAATGGCGCAATTCGAATCGACGTCATCGACAATGGCAAGGGCCTGCCGCGCGAAAATCGCCAACGGCTGCTCGAGCCTTATATGACCACACGCGAGAAGGGGACCGGGCTTGGTCTCGCTATCGTCAAGAAGATCGTGGAAGACCATGGCGGCAGGCTGGAACTCCATGATGCGCCCGCGGATTTCCATGGCGGTCGCGGCGCTATGATCAGCATCATCCTGCCGCCTGCGGCCGGCGCGCCACCGCGCGGCGAAAGCAGGGCGGAACACGAAAGAGAAACTGAAAAGGTCGGTAATGGCGTCTGATATTCTCATCGTCGACGACGAGGAAGACATCCGCGAGCTCGTCGCAGGCATCCTGAGCGACGAAGGTCACGAAACCCGTACGGCATTCGACGCCGACAGCGCGCTGGCGGCGATCGCCGATCGGGCGCCGAGGCTGATTTTCCTCGACATCTGGCTGCAGGGCTCGCGTCTGGACGGACTGGCCTTGCTCGACGAGATCAAGACCATGCACCCGAACCTGCCGGTGGTGATGATCTCCGGCCACGGCAACATCGAAACAGCGGTCTCCGCCATCCGGCGCGGCGCCTATGACTTCATCGAGAAGCCGTTCAAGGCCGACAGGCTGATCCTGATCGCCGAGCGTGCGCTCGAGACCTCGAAGTTACGGCGCGAGGTCTCCGATCTCAAGCAGCGCAGCGGCGAGACCTTCGACCTGATCGGCATGTCATCGGCGATGAGCCAGCTGCGCCAGACCATCGAGCGCGTCGCGCCGACCAACAGCCGCGTGATGATCGTTGGCCCTTCCGGTTCGGGCAAGGAACTGGCGGCACGCGCCATCCATACGCTGTCGGCGCGCAAGGGCGCACCGTTCGTGACGCTGAGCGCCGCCAACATCACGCCCGAACGCATGGAGATCGAGCTGTTCGGTACTGAATCGAACGGCACCGAGCGCAAGGTCGGCGCGCTCGAGGAGGCCCACCGCGGCATTCTCTATATCGACGAAGTGGCCGACATGCCGCGCGAAACGCAGAACAAGATCCTGCGCGTCCTTGTCGAACAGCAGTTCGAGCGGGTAGGGGGCACTAAACGGGTAAAGGTCGACGTTCGCATCATTTCCTCAACCTCGCAGAACCTGGAAGCCATGATTGCCGATGGCCGTTTCCGGGAGGATCTTTACCACCGTCTGGCCGTGGTGCCGGTCATGGTGCCGGGACTGGCCGAGCGGCGCGAGGATATTCCCTATCTCGTCGACAATTTCATGAAGCAGATCGCCCGCCAGGCAGGCATAAAACCGCGCCGCATCGGCGATGATGCGCTCGCCGTGCTGCAGGCGCATAACTGGCCGGGCAACGTCCGCCAGTTGCGCAACAATGTCGAGCGCCTGATGATCCTGGCGCGTGGCGACGATGTCGATGCGCCGATCACCGCTGACCTTCTGCCTTCCGAGATCGGCGATGTCATGCCGCGCACGCCGAATCAGTCCGACCAGCACATCATGGCGCTGCCGCTGCGCGAGGCGCGTGAACAGTTCGAGAAGGACTATCTGATCGCCCAGATCAACCGGTTTGGCGGCAACATCTCCAAAACCGCCGAATTCATCGGCATGGAACGCTCAGCACTGCATCGCAAGCTGAAGTCGCTGGGCGTCTGACATCCAATCAGCCGCGCCTGGGCCAAGCATTTGCCAGTTACGGCAAAGGCGGAATCACATAAGAAAGCCCGAGAGTTTTCCAGGGGTCGCCGATGCCACGCATTGCCTATGTCAACGGGCGCTACGTCGCTCATGCGGACGCCGCCGTGCACATCGAGGACCGCGGCTACCAGTTCGCCGATGGCGTCTACGAGGTCTGCGAGGTGGCCCGCGGCTTCATCGTCGACATGCCGCGCCACCTTGCCCGGCTCAACCGCTCGCTGACCGAACTGTCGATCGCCTGGCCGGTCACACGCAACGTGCTGCCGCTCATCCTGCGTGAAGTGGTGAACCGCAACAATGTCGTGAATGGCTTGGTCTATGTCCAGGTGACGCGCGGCGTCGCCAGCCGCGACTTCGTCTTCCCTTCGGCGGACACCAAGCCGTCCCTGGTGGTGACCGCGAGGAAGGCCGATCCCGCCGCAGGCACCAAACGCGCCGAAACTGGCATTGCCGTTATCACCGTGCCCGAGAATCGCTGGGATCGCGTTGACATCAAGAGCGTCGGCCTGCTGCCCAACGTCCTGGCCAAGCAGAAGGCGAAGGAAGCCGGCGCGCAGGAAGCCTGGTTCGTCGACGCCGATGGCAACGTCAAGGAAGGTGGCTCGTCCAACGCCTGGATCATCACCAGGGATGGCGTCCTGGTCACGAGGCCGGCCGAGCACGGCATCCTGCGCGGCATCACCCGCACCACCATGTTCGAGGTGGCGGCCAAACTCGGCTTGAAGATCGAGGAGCGTGGCTTTTCCGTCGCCGAAGCCAAGGCGGCAAAGGAAGCCTTCATCAGTTCCGCGACGACAATCGCGATGCCTGTCGTGGCTATCGACGGCGATCCGGTCGCCAATGGGCACCCCGGATCAATAACACTTTCGTTGCGGCAGGCCTTTTTTGACATTGCGGAAAAAAGTCCAGCCTGATAACCGCACAGGTGGAATGAACATCAATATATCTCGTTCTGCTTGTCGTTACTGACGGCAAGACGGTGTTTGCGCGCTTGACATGTGCCCGACAATTTGGCGCATTGGCTTGCAAACCGAAGGGGATCGGCGAAAGACAAGAACAATGGCGGAACGATCGCAAAACCTTCAGGACCTGTTCCTGAATTCAGTTCGCAAGAGCAAGAACCCGCTCACCATCTTTCTCATCAACGGCGTGAAGCTGACCGGCGTGGTCACTTCGTTCGACAATTTCTGTGTCCTTTTGCGCCGCGACGGTCACTCTCAACTCGTCTACAAGCACGCCATTTCCACGATCATGCCGAGCCAGCCGGTTCAGATGTTCGATGGCGAGGAAAGCCAGGGCGCCTGATTGGCACGCGAGAAAGACGCGGACGGCACGATTCGCGGAAAACCAGCGCACCATCCCGGGACGGAAGCCGGGGGTCCAACCCGGGCCGTTGTCATCGTGCCGGTCCTTACCCGCCAGCCGCGCAGTGATGACGAAACCAATCGTCCGCGGCTGACGCGTTCGGCCGACGCGCGCCATGACGAGGCGGTCGGCCTCGCCAGCGCCATCAATCTCGATCCGGTCCATACGGCTGTGGTGACCGTCAACGACCCGCGTCCGGCGACCTTGCTCGGCAGCGGCAAGGTCGAAGAGTTCGCCGAAATCGTCAAGGAGAACCACGCGGAGCTGGTCATCGTCGACCATCCGCTGACCCCGGTGCAGCAGCGCAATCTGGAGAAGGAATTCAATGCCAAGGTGCTGGACCGCACCGGCTTGATCCTGGAAATTTTCGGCGAGCGCGCCCGCACCAAGGAAGGCACGCTGCAGGTCGAGTTGGCGCATCTGAATTACCAGAAGGGCCGGCTCGTGCGCAGCTGGACCCACCTTGAACGCCAGCGCGGCGGCGCCGGGTTTCTCGGCGGCCCCGGCGAAACGCAGATCGAGTCCGACCGGCGGCAGCTGCAGGAAAAGATCATCAAGCTGAAGCACGAGCTGGAAACAGTGCGGCGCACACGCGACCTGCACCGGGCCAAGCGCAAGAAGGTGCCGTTCCCGGTGGTGGCGATTGTCGGCTACACCAATGCGGGCAAGTCGACGCTGTTCAACAAGCTGACCGGGGCGGGGGTGTTGGCGCAGGACATGCTGTTCGCCACGCTCGATCCGACCCTTCGCCGCGTGCGCCTGCCGCATGGCACGCCGATCATCCTGTCGGATACTGTCGGCTTTATCTCGGACCTGCCGACGCATCTGATCGCCGCTTTTCGTGCCACTCTGGAAGAGGTGGTCGAGGCCGATCTCGTCATCCATCTGCGCGATATTTCCGATCCCGACACGGCAGCGCAAGCCGAGGACGTCGAGCGCATCCTGGCGGATCTTGGCGTCGATGCCAGTGACACGAAGCGTGTGATCGAAGTCTGGAACAAGATCGACCGGCTCGACGAAGGCAACAGGAGCCGGCTGCTTGCCGATGCGGCCGACGGCATCAAGGGTCCGCCGATCGCTGTATCGGCGGTGACCGGCGAAGGCATCGAAGCGCTGAAGGCGATCATCGAGACACGAATGGCGGGCGAGATCGAGGACCTGACGGTGACGATCGAGCCAGCCCAATTCGGCCTTGTCGATTGGCTTTATCGCAATGGGGATATCGTTTCGCGAACCGACAATGACGACGGCAGCGCCACCATCTCGCTCAAGGCCACGCGGAGCGCCCGCGAAGAGATAGAGAGCCGATTGCGCCGCAAAAACAACGGGTAACCCAGAGCAATTCCAGGAAAAGTGTAGCCTTTCCCGTCTGGAGTTGCTGGCCTATAGGCCTATTTTACACGCTTCGCTTCCTGCCAGAGTGCTTCCATCTCCGCCAGACCGGCGTTTTCCAGCGTGTTGCCGGACTTTTCCAGGGCCAGCTCGACATAGTGGAAGCGCGACCGGAATTTTTCGTTGGTGCCGCTCAACGCGGCTTCCGAATCGAGCTTGAGGTGCCGGCCGAGGTTGACGACGGCAAACAGCATGTCGCCGAACTCATCCTTGATCGACGCCGTATCGCCCTTGGCCAGCGCTTCGCGCAGTTCGCCGATCTCTTCCTCGATCTTGTCGAGGATGGGGGCCGCCTCGCTCCAGTCGAAGCCGACGCGGGCTGCCTTTTCCTGAAGTTTCAGCGCCCGCGTCAAGGCGGGCAGGGCAACTGGAACGCTGTCCAGAAACCCCTTGCCATTGTCTTCGGGGTCGAGGCCGCGGTCGAGGCGGGCCTGCCGCTTCTCAGCCTTCTCCTCGGCCTTGATCTTCTCCCACATGCCCTTCGCCATGCCGGCGCTGCGGGCCTTTTCGTCGCCGAAAACGTGCGGGTGGCGGCGGATCATCTTGGTGGTGATGGCCTGGACCACGTCGCCGAAGGTGAATTCGCCGGCTTCCTCGGCCATCCGCGCGTGGTAGACGACCTGCAGCAGGAGATCGCCGAGCTCGTCGCGCAGATCGTCGAGGTCGCCGCGCGCGATGGCATCCGCCACCTCGTAGGCTTCCTCGATCGTATAGGGGGCGATGGTCGAGAAATCCTGCTCGACATCCCACGGGCAGCCCGTCTTCGGCGCGCGCAACGCCGCCATGATCTCGATCAGGCGCGAAATATCTTTCGATGGCGTCATGGTACGGATGCTATCCTGCGGCCGCCGCGCGGCCAATGCTGTCAGCCGGCGAGGGCGCCTTGTCCACTGGTCAGCCGCTTCAGTCGAGCACGGAAACGATGGCCTTGGCGAGGTCATCCATTCCGTCTTCAGGCAGCCCGGCGACATTGATGCGGCTGTCGCCGACCATATAAACGCCGTGCTCCGTACGCAGCCGCTCGACCTGCGCTTCCGTGAGGCCAAGCCGCGAGAACATGCCGCGGTGGTTGGCGACGAAATCGAAGCGGTCGGAGTTGGACTGGCGGCGCAGCGCCTCCGCAAACTGGACACGAAGGCGGAGCATGCGCAGGCGCATCTCTTCCAGCTCTGCTTCCCAGTCGGCACGCAAGGCGGCGTCTTCCAGCACGATGCGCACCGTCGCCGCCCCATGGTCCGGCGGCATCGAATACATGGCACGTGCCGCCGACAGTATCTGGCTCATCGCCACATCGGCCTGCGCGCCGTCCTTGGCCAGGACCATTGCCGCACCGACACGATCGCGGTAGACGGCAAAATTCTTCGAGCAGCTCGACGCGACAACCATTTCGGGAACTTTCGCCGCCAGCAGCCGCAAGCCGAGGGCGTCGGCCTCGAGACCGTCACCGAAGCCCTGATAGGCGATGTCGACAAACGGCAGCAGGCCGTGCTCGACGACCAGTTCGGCAACGGCAGCCCACTGGACAGCATCAAGGTTGGCGCCGGTCGGGTTATGGCAGCAGCCATGAAGCAGCACCACGTCGCCGCTCGTGGCCGTCCGCAGCGCCGCCAGCATGCCGTCGAAACGAACCGCGCCCGAGGCCGCATCGAAATAGGGGTATTCGCGGATCTGCAGCCCGGCGGCGCGCATCACCGGCATATGGTTCGGCCAGGTCGGGTTCGACAGCCAGACGGTTGCGTCCGCGCGCGTCCGCTTGAGCAGTTCCGCCACCAGCCGCAGCGCACCGGAGCCGCCGGGCGCCTGTGCCGCACGAATGCGCGACATGTCCGCGCCCGGGCCGAAGGCGAGCTTGGCCATCACCGTGTTGAACCCGGTGTCGCCGGCTAGTCCAAGATAGGTCTTGGTATCCTGACCTTGCAGCAGCCGCTCTTCGGCTTCGCGCACGGCACGCATCACCGGCGTCTTGCCGTCGCGATCCTTGTAGACGCCGACGCCGAGGTCGACTTTGTTGGGACGCGGATCCGCGCGATAGAGGCCGATCAGGGCAAGAATCTTGTCGGCGGGAGCTGGCTGAAGATCTTCGAACATCGCTATGGTTCCGTTGGCGCGGCGGAGTGATACGCAAATCGAACGCGCTTCACCAGCGGTTTTGGTTACATCAAGGCAAAAACCGGCACCTGACCGTGCCGCTTTCAACGGCTCCAGGGAACGCTCTATGCTCGTGAGGCTGACGATGATCTGCAACGGTGCCACGGCCGCGACCCGGCAGGGTGCGTTCCCGGAGGATGAGCCGCTGGAGCCGCGATCGCTAACGCTGGCGAAGGCTATGCGCGGAATATTGCGCCGTGCCGACCGCGTGTGGACAGCCCCGGCGCTTCGTGCCCGGCAGACCGCCGAGGCGCTGGTGTTGGACGCATCGGTTGAACCGCTTCTGGCCGATCAGGACCACGGCCGCTGGGCCGGCCGGCGCTTCGCGCACGTGCGGGCCGAGCAGCCCGCGGACATCACCGCCTGGCTCACGGACCCCAATGCGGCGCCGCACGGTGGCGAGTCGCTTGCCGATGTCTCCGGCAGGGCCTCGGGCCTGATGGGCCGACTGATCGCCCAGCATGGGCACACAATCGCGGTGACGCACGCCAGCATCATCCGCGCCGCGATCCTGCATGTGCTTGGTGCGCCGCTTACCGCCGGCGGGAAGATCGACATCGAGCCGCTGAGCATCACCGAGTTTCGCAGCGACGGCCGCAGGTGGGTGTTGCGTGCCTGCGGGGTAACTGCCCCAAAACCGGCAAAGTCGCTCCAGACCTGATGTGGGTCGGAACCCCGGGGTGAGGCGAGGCGGTCGATCCACTTCGGCAATCCCAGCGAATAATAACAGCGCGGATGGGATCAAAATCCCCACACGCTCCGTAAACAGGGCATGAAACGGTCGATGCCACGCTTCGATATTGTTGGACAGCTCGGGCCGCTGCGGCGCTACGCGCAGTCGCTGACGCGCGACAGCGCGGATGCCGAGGATCTCGTGCATGATGCGCTGGTGCGCGCCTATGAGCGGCGCGGCACCTTCCGCTCCGGCGGAAATCTGCGGGCATGGCTGCTGTCGATCGTCCACAACGCGTTTGTCGACCGCATGCGCTCGCGCCGCTCGGAAGCGGTGCGCGTCGAACAGGCCGGATATCTTGCCGACGCCAGCACACCGGCGCCGCAGGAGCATTCGGTGCGCCTGGCGCAGGTGCGGGACGCCTTTTTCAACCTGCCGGAAGAACAGCGTTCGGCGTTGCATCTGGTCGCCATCGAAGGGCTTTCCTATCAGCAAGCTGCCAATGCCACCGGCGTGCCGCTGGGCACGCTGATGTCGCGCATCGGCAGGGCGCGCGCCGCCTTGCGCCAGATGGAAGACGCCGCCCCGGCGCGCGGCAAAAATCATCTCAGGATTGTGGGAGGCGACACATGACCGCTCTTGTCGACCCCGTGACCGACACCGATCTCGACGCCTATGTCGACGACCAGCTCGATGTCACCCGCCGCATAGAGGTGGAGGCTTTCCTGTCGACGCGACCGGAGGCGGCCGCGCGCGTGATGTCGGATCTCAGGACCCGCGATGAACTGCGTGTTGCGCTCGCCGGCTCCAAAGGCATGGCGCGGCCGGCGACCGCCGACGCGGCGCGGCGGCTGGAGAGAGGGCTCGCGCGCGGCCGCATCTTCGGCGTCTTGCAGCGCGCTGCTGCCGTTGCCGCCTTCGTTGCCGCCGGTTGGCTGGCGAACGGCATCATCGGTCCAATGTCTGTAACCAAGGTCATCGCTTCGCCGCAGCCGCCCGCCTATGTCGACGAGGCGGTGCGCGCGCACAGGACGACTTTGGTACGCGAAACCATGCCGTCGCAGCCGGAAGCGCCCGATTATAATGCGGGCGAGATTCGTGCGGCAACCGCGATCGTCATGCCGTCGCTACCCAAGGAGTGGAAGGTGCGCGACGTGCAGATCTATCCGTCGCGCTTCGGCCCGAGCGTCGAGATGGCGGTCGATACCACGGACATGGGCCTGGTGTCGCTGTTTGCGATCCGGCCGGGAACCTTCGATGTGGTCAAGCCGACCGTTGCACCCTCGGGCGATATTTCCGCGGCCTACTTCCAGATCGGCGAGGTCGCCTATGCGGTGGTCGCGCGCAGCGGGGTTCATGATCTCGACCGCGCCGCCGAGACGCTCGCCAGAACGCTTTACTGACCGGTCCACGCTTTACCGACTGATTCACAAAGGAGAACCCAATGAATACCCCCAATCTGGGATACCGCGTGGGCACCGGCGCCCAAACCGGTGCCATGTACGACGAGGGCCTGCGCCAGCACATGCTGCGCGTCTACAACTATATGGGTCTCGGCCTCGTGGTCACCGGCCTGGTCGCCTTCATGGTGTCGTCGACGCCGGCGCTCTATGTGCCGATCTTCTCCAGCCCGTTGAAGTGGGTGGTGATGCTGGCGCCGCTCGCCTTCGTCATGCTGCTTTCGTTCAAGATGCAGACCATGTCGGCGGCAAGCGCGCAGGCGATGTTCTGGGCGTTCTGCGCGGTGATGGGTCTGTCGCTCGCCTCCGTGTTCCTGGTCTTCACCGGAACCAGCATCGCGCGCACCTTCTTCATTGCCGCCACGATGTTCGGTGCCACCAGCCTCTATGGCTACACGACCAGGCGCGACCTGACGCAATTCTCGTCGTTCCTGATCATGGGCCTGATCGGCGTGGTGATCGCCAGCGTCGTCAACATCTTCCTCGGCTCGACCGCGCTGCAGTTCGCCATCTCGGTCATCGGCATCGCCGTCTTCATCGGCCTGACCGCCTGGGACACGCAGACGATCAAGGAACAATATGCCGAGAATTTCGATGCCGAATCTCGGCAGAAGCTAGCCGTCTTCGGCGCCTTCTCGCTCTATCTGAACTTCATCAACATCTTCCAGCTGCTGCTGAATTTCACCGGCGAGCGCGAATAACGACTGTCCGCTGTGGGCAAGGGCGAGGATTATCGTCCTTGATGCGGAGAGGTGGCCGGAGGATTTCTCCTCCGGCCACAATTCGTTCCGGCAAGACCCGGCTACATCTTGAGTCCCCGAGAGCTTTTGCTAGTCTGCGCCACACCAGCCTTCAACATCGCGCGAGGACATGTGGCAGACAGCCAAACGCTTCATGGCGACGGCATCTCGGTTGTTGTAGCCGGGCAAGGCGCCGAACTGGTTTCGCTACGGGATGCGCGGGGGTTTGAGTTCCTGTGGCAGGCCGGACCAGCCTGGCGCCGCCATTCTCCAGTGCTGTTTCCGATCGTCGGCCGCCTGAAGGGCGACCAGCTGCGCCATCGCGGCAGGACCTATCCGATGACGCAGCACGGCTTCGCGCGCGACAAGCTGTTCGAGTGGGCGGAAACGGGCCCCCGGTCCTGTACGTTGGTCCTCACCGACGACGCCGATACGCGCGCGCACTACCCCTTCGCCTTTCGGTTGGCTGTGACCTACACGCTGGAGCGCCAGCAGCTCGGCGTGGCCATCGGGATCACCAACACCGGCGACGAGCCGTTGCCGGCCTCAATCGGCGCGCACCCGGCATTCAACTGGCCGCTGTTGCCGGAACTGCCCAAGGATGCCTACCGGCTGACCTTTGCCGAGGCCGAACCGGCGCCGATCCGCCGGCTCAAGGATGGCCTACTGCTCCCGCAGTCGTGGCCAACACCGATCAGGGGCAAGACATTAACGCTCTCCGAACGGCTGTTCGACGACGACGCCGTCATCCTGGATCAGCCTGCCGGCACCAGCGTGCGCTATGCCGCCGAGCATGGTCCAGCGATCGAAGTGTCATGGCAGGGATTTGAGGAACTGGGCATCTGGTCAAAGCCAGGCGGTGCACCGTTCCTGTGCATCGAACCGTGGCATGGCATCGCAAGCCCGGTGGGGTTCGACGGCGAGTTCAGCGACAAGCCCGGCCTCATGCTGATCGAGCCGGGCGTGAAGCGTTCGCTGAGCTATCGGATCCGGCTGGAGCAGGGGGCTCGCTGATCGGCGGGCAACCATCCAGAACCAACGCCGCGGGGTACCCAATCAAACTTGGCTTTATCGGCACAGGCGCGCTCACTTCAGCCATTGTTACATGCCGAAAAAGCCCCGAGGCAGATGTGGAGGCTTAGAATTATTGCTGGCACCGTCAAAAACCGACCCGCGATGCAACGTCTGCTGCCACCAGGCGACACCGCCAATGTCGATTGATAACAGGTCCTGCGTTCTCGATGTCAGCCGTCAGGCCTCGGCGTTCGGCACTGCTCGGTTCGAAACCTTCCTGCGGGGCCGGAGCGGATAGCCGATCTGTCCGAAATAGCTGGCAGGGATCGGATCATCGACGCCATACTTTTCCGGCGCCTTGTTGCCGGTGGCATTATAGGTGCCGAACACCACGTCGAGGAGGGGCAGTTGCCCAGCGAAGTTCTTGTCATAGGCTTCGCGCTGGTTGGCATGGTGCCAGCGATGGAATTGCGGGCTGGCGATCAGCCACTTCAAGGGGCCGAACGGAACCCGCAGGTTCGAATGAACGAGCATCGTGTGCCCAAAGTAGATCATCGAAAAGACGGCGATCGAGGCTTCGGAGAACCCGAGGAGAAAGATCGGCGTCAGCGATATCGCCTTTGTGACAATCGCGTCGACCGGGTGGGAATGGAAAGCGCCGAGCCAGTCCAGTTCCTCAATGCCGTGGTGAACCGCATGGAATTTCCAAAGCGCGGGGATTTTGTGGAAGGCCCGATGTGCCCAATAGACGCCGATATCGGTGATCAGGATGATTTCAGCAACCTGCAGCCAGACGGGCTGACCACTGACGGCTCGCGTCACCGATTGTGGGACAAGGACTGCGGCGACGTGGAAGATGCCGGCCGCCATCAGGACCATGGCCATCTTTATGATGAAGGCGTTGAACATCAGATAGATCAGATCGACATCCAAGCCCTTGCGAAAGATCTTTTGCGGCCGCTCGGCGAACACATGCTCGAACGGAATGAAGATCAATGCGCAGATCAGCAGCGCCTTGATGCCAAAGATATCCATTCACCCGCCTCTATCGCCTTGTCTGTCGCCGACGCGGCCTGCGCCTGGGCTTCTGAACAGAACCACATCTCTCCTTTCCAAAGGCTTGATATTGGGGCTTCGGGACTATGTTTCTAACGGGGCAATGCGAGAGCGGCGGACGCCACTGTCACATAGGTGTCGCAACAGGGGGATATCTGGCGAGCGCGCGGTTGGCGAACGCAGCGCGACCCGCGTCCTCCCAGGACTAACCCCTCCGGTTCCCTGCCGGTGGGGTTTTCTATTTCAGGTACCATCTTGGCAGCCGCGAATGGTCCTTGCTATTGTAGTCTTACGGTCAGCACAGGACATCCCATCATGGACGCAAGTGAAATGAGTGCGATCGGCGACACCCTCATGAGGATCGTCACGCCCGACATGTCTCCCAAGCAGCTTGTCAAGGCAGCTCAGAAAGCGCATCCCAACGCCTCGAAGAAGGACATTGCGAGAGCGGCCTTCTTTTCGATCATCGCAAACGCGGATCAGGATATCGGCAAGGCCAAGAATCTGCAGGCATTCGCGATCGCCGAGCGCACCCAGCAATCCGACTGAGCAATCGCCTGGTGCGTCGCGCGGGCTTGCCATCGCCGCGCCCTTATCGCCGCGGATTGCTGCGGCTGTGCAGGATGGCGATGAGAACTCGTCTACGCCTTAACCCTCCAAGATGCTAACTGAAGATCAGCCGGAACTCATTGAAATCGCACCTGGTTTTCGGCTAGCTTGTCCTGCTCTGTCAGGCTCTTCTGACTGTTTCGGAGACGGTAGCTCACGACGCCGGGCCTGTTCTCACTGGTTAAGGAGCGTTCTGCCTCTTCTAAACAATAGCGGTAACCTTACATGAAATAGGGCTTCTCGCCGTCGGTCCCCGGCTTGTTGACGCCGACATTGCCGCGCACATGCAGGTCCGGCGCGCGGATGATCTTCACGATCAGATCGGCCACGCTCTTGCGACCGTGCCCTTGAACGGCTCATCGCGCCGTGTCAGCTCATAGTCCACTTCATTCTCATCCATCAGCCAGGCGGGGCGGATAACGGTGTATTCCAGCCCCGATGCCTCGATGGCATCGGCGGCGCGGCGGAAGGGTTTCAGGTCCTCGCCGATCATTGCGTTGTTCCATTCGCCGAACTTGCCGGGAACCTCATCGTAAATTCCCAGTGACAGGATGAAGATCAACCGATTGACTCCCGCCGCCTGCATCGTGGCGATGACGCTTTTTGCCTGTGCATCGAGGTCTTCGCCGGTCAGGTTGGCATAGACGATGTCTTGTCCTTTCACCGCCGCACCGAGTTGCGTGGCATCGAGGACGTCGCCCTGTATGACGGAAGCATTGGCGGGCACTTCCACCAGCTTGGCGGCGTTGCGGGCGAACAGCGTCAGCCGCACATCATCCTCGTCGGCCAACATCCCGATGGCATGGCGGGCGATTTGTCCGCTTGCGCCGAGAATAAGCACCTTCGTCATTTTTCTTCTCCTCATGAAACTGTCTTGAGCAGGCTCGAAGGCCGATCGCGCCTGTCCTATGCGACGTGCTCATTGGCACCAGAGCTCATCTCCGGCCCCATCCATTCGCCAGGCGGACGAGCAGGACCGGCTGATATCCTCGATCAAAGATGCTTATTCGGCTGCGTCGCGTCGGCGTGCGGCGACCGGCTCGTCCAGATGCTTCTTGAAGAACGGAATAAGCTTTTCGAGCGCCATGCCCACCGGCTCGGGCTTGTCGTAGAGGTCGTAATGCGACCAGTCTTCCAGCGAGACCAATTGGCGGTCCTTCGAGCCGGTCGCGCGGCCATATATCTCCATACCGTCGCGATAGGCTCCGAAGGCACCCACCTTCTGGCCGACCACCACCATGACGGGCTGCGTGAGGAGCGTCTCGGCAAAGGCGAACGCGTCCCAGGCGAGCGTCTTCTGCGCATGTGAGAATAGCATCTTGGTCGCACCACCCGGCTTTTGGCCGCGCGGCGTCTTGTAGTAGTCCGTCGCCTCGAAAACGTCCCGCTCGGTCAAGCCGTTCTCGGTGGCTTGCTCCGGGCTGGCGGGCAGCAACTCATTGACTTGAAGCTCGCCGCCTCGGACCTCCCTGGTTCGTTGCGCCGCCATCGCTTCGAGCGCGCCGAGCGGATCGTATTGGCTGAAGCCCTCACGGAACAGCCGGCCGATGTTCACGCCAGTGATGCTGACCACGGCCTTGATGCGCTTTTCGGTCAGGGTGGCATTCACCGCATAGCCCCCGCCGCCGCAGACGCCGAGCACGCCGATGCGGTTTTCATCGACATAGGGAAGCGTCACCGCATAGTCGATGACACGGCTGACATCCTCGACCCGCTGCGTCGGGTCCTCGATCCAACGCGGCGATCCGCCGGATTCGCCTTGGAAGCTAGCGTCATAAGCGATGACGACGAAGCCCTGCTCAGCGAGCGCCTTGCCGTAGACATTGCCCGAGGTCTGCTCCTTGCAGCTGCCGAATGGATGAACGCTGATCATTGTCGGGAATTTCTTCGACTCGTCGAAGCCCGGCGGAAACAAGATGTTCGCCGCGATGTGCCAGGCCATGTCGGGGTTTTGGACTTGGACGGATTTCATGGTGTGCTCTCCTGACTTAATACCGGCTGTCCGCTCACCCGCGGGGAGCCGCTTCGGCGCTGGCGCAGCCCGGCGATTGGGGTTCGGATTTGCGGTGTTACTCCGCTGCGGCCTTCGCGGCATCCGCGGTGGAAAGTTTCGTCTGGAAGAACGGCGCGAGCACCGAAACAGCCTCGTCGATGTATTTCTGGCCGTCATAGAGCTCCATATGATTGGCGCCCTCTACCACGTGGAAGGATTTGTCCGTGCTGGCGGCGCGGTCGAACAGGTCGTCGCTCATCCACTTCGAACCCGCCATGCTTCCAGCCACGATCTGTATGGGCTGGGTCAGGTAGACATCCGCCATATGGTAAGCATCGTAAGTGATGATCTGGTTCAGGCTGCGCAGCGTCGCGAAACCGGGTGCGGTTGCGCATTCGGCCCGCGGCGTGTGGTAGTACTCCCAGGCCTGGCGCAGTTCCTCGTTTGGCGCGTCCTTTTCCGTCAATGGCGCGAGCGGCATGGTCGCAACCGCAGCGCCACTGGCATCCGAGGTGCGGGCGTTCGAGCCGGCCTCGACCAGCGGCAAGGCGTCGATCGACCGGACGGTATTCTGCCAGCCATTCCGGAACATCGAGCCGATGTTGACGGCGCTGACGGTGCCGATGGCCTTGATGCGGCGATCCTGGATCGCGGCGTTCGCCGTGTAACCCGCACCAGCGCAGATGCCCATCGCACCGATGCGGTCCTTGTCGATGTAAGGCAGCGTGGTCAGGTGGTCGATGACGGCGCTGACGTCCTCGGTGCTGATGTAGGGATTTTCGAGCTGGCGCGGCTCGCCGCCGCTTTCGCCCTGGTAGGAGCGGTCGAAAGCAATGGTGACGAACCCTCGTTCCGCCAGCTTCTTGGCATAGGTGCCAGCCGTCTGCTCCTTTACGCCGCCGCCGGGATGCGAGACGACGATAGCGGGATAGCTGCGTTTCTCGTCGAAGCCTGCGGGGAAATTGATCACCGCCGACATGGTGATCGTCTTGTTGTTCGAATTGGCGAAGCTGATCTTGTCCATTTCCAGTCTCCTTCCGTTGAAGTGCGCGCGGCCCGCCGCGTTGAACGCGAACGGTACGTTTGCTTTGAACGCCCTTGTGAATGAACAGAATCTAGCGCAGAAAGATTGCATGAAATAGGCGGTTAATTCTTATTGGGTCTATCACTCAGGTGATGAATGCGGCGGGATGAGATTGCCGATCTGGCGGCCTTTGTAGTCGTTGCCGAGGAACGTAGTTTCACCAAGGCGGCTCAACGCCTCGGCATGGCGCAATCCGCGCTCAGCCAGATCGTGCGGCGGATCGAGGAACGGCTGGGAATGCGGCTACTGTCGCGTACGACGCGCAGCATGGCGCCCACAGAGGCGGGCGAGCGGCTGATCGCGACGCTTGGTCCCATGCTGCACGACCTGGATGCCGCCATCGCCTCGCTCGGCGAATTGCGCGACCGCCCGACCGGAACAATCCGTATCACCACCGTCGAGCACGCGGCGAAGACCATCATTGTCCCGGCCATGAAGCGGCTGCTGCCGGATAACCCGGACATCGCGGTGGATCTCACCGTCGACTACGGCCTCGCCGATGTCGTGGCTGATCGCTTCGACGCTGGTGTCCGGCTCGGCGGGGAGATGGCGAAAGACATGATAGCGGTGCGTATCGGGCCTGACATCCCGATGGCGATCGTCGGCTCGCCGGATTATTTCCGCACGCACGCCGTTCCGAGTTCGCCGGCGCAACTGACCGATCATCGTGCGATCAATTTGCGGCTGCCGACTTCCGGCACACTGAATAAATGGCGATTGATGCGCGGCGGCCGCGAAACGCGGGTGAAGGTCGACGGGCCGCTCGTCTTCAATACCATCGACCTGATCCTTGATGCCGCGCTCGACGGTCACGGCCTCGCCTATTTACCACTCGACCAGGTGCAGTATCATTTGGATGGAGGCCGGCTGGTACGTGTGCTGAGCCGGTTTACGCCCGATCTGCCGGGCTATCACCTCTATTATCCGCACCGACGGCACGCTTCGTCCGCCTTCACCCATTTTGTGGAGACACTGCGCTTCCGGGCATAAATGCTTTGAGCGGACACCCCTCCGAAACAAGACATCGTGCCGCAATCGGCGGTGATTGGCACGCCTGGAGGTGTACTGGAGTGGTGGCATAAATGGCGGAGGGAGTGGCTGCCTCTCCGCCGTTTCTGTTGATTTACTGGCCATAACCCATTGTAAACGCCGATAAAATCAATAATGTCACGTATGCGGTTATGGCAACGGGACACGAAAATAGCGCGGCATAAGTTCACCGACACCAGTTTGAAGCGGCTAGTTGACCCTGGCATCTACAGCGACGGTCTTTTCCTGCGCGTTCGCAAGGGCGGCAGCCGTCAATGGTTCTTCATCCATAAGCGCGGCGGCAAGCGGGCAGAGCTTGGCCTTGGAGGCTACGGACAAGGCACGGAGCAAGAGCGAAAATAGCTGCGGCTGTGCGAAGGGCGTCGCACAATTCAGAACTTGTAGGCGATCCCGATTCGGACCTCGTTGGTTTTGAGTTTTTCGTGCTCTACAAAGGACGAGTCAGTGTTGGTGGTGGCCGTCGTAACCTTGCCGAAATCGGTATAACGATATTCGACCTGACCGACCCAGTTTTTGTTAAAGGCATAGGCGACGCCAGCACCAACCGTCCAGCCAGCCTTAACTTTTGACTGGGAATCCGTTGCCGCCCCGTCTTCGAACTTAGTGTGAATATCCCCGAGGGCCAGACCGCCGGTCACGTAGGGTAGCCAATTGTCGAAGGCATAGCCCAAGCGGCCGCGCAATGAGCCTTGGGCGTCGATATGAGTATTGTCATCAGTGCCGAACGGCCAGTCGGGATTGTGGCCGACAATACCGGAGGCCTCGATATCGCCTTCGATGCCGCCGACGATGTTGCCCCACTGCACATTGTAGCCGGCAAAAACACCTCCGGTAACGCCACGGAGCCTAAAGCTATCCGAATAATCCGAAAGCCCGCCCCCGAGAATTTCGTCCTGAATATGATCACGGCCCCAAGCATAACCAATTTGGCCGCCGATATAGGCACCGGTCCAGTCATACGTGGAAGCGACTGGAAGCTCATTCACAATATCAGCCGCCATTGCCGACGTGAGAGTGGCACTGAGAAACGCCGCTGCCAGAATGTATTTCATTGCCCGTCCCCGCGTAGACGCTTCATTGAAGGCTGAATATATCAGACAAACGCCGCAACGGAATGTAAGCGAGCGGTGAAGTGCGCACTTTCCCCGACCAGGTTGTAATTTGGCAACATGGGCTGGTTTCGAATTGCTCTCCATCCACGGGGGCAAGCAAGCCGGCCCCCTTTCAGGAGCTTAACGCAACACGCCTGCTAGGGCTGCGTCCGGTCGACCCAGCACGCGACACTCGCAATCCTCACGGCTGAGGCGTCTGTATCTGCGTGCCCAAATGCCTTTTCGCCGGGACTGAGATTGGACACAAGGGCGCTACCCACTTGGACAGCCTTCCCTGCTGCGTCCATGAACGCGCAATCGACATAGACCGATCGGTAGACATTCGGTCCCGCATTCGTCAAACGCACGATAGCGCGGGCGATTTTGCGGTGTGTCATGGGTTATGGCAAGACCAAAAACAGGCTCAAGCCTTTGATTTTACTAGAGTTGTGGCGGAGGGAGTGGGATTCGAACCCACGGTGAACTTGCGCCCACGCCGGTTTTCAAGACCGGTGCCTTAAACCGCTCGGCCATCCCTCCAGTGACTGTGCATCACAGGCGACTGCTCTAGTGTGCCTGACAAAGACCTGTCAACCGGCTTCCATGACGCGCGCGCCGTGTGGCTGGCGAAGTGGCGGCAAGCAGCGTCACAATCTTGCCCGCTTCCGGCCACAATCGGTTAATATCGTGATAAACAATTCCTGCGCACAAAGGATCGGGGTTCTAGTCGCCTTTGGTATTGTCGAGTGAGTGCTTTGGCTCCTCTGATGTCAAACGACGACGTCTTTGATTGAGACTGTAGGGGATTTCAGGAAAATGCAGGCTGCGACGCGCCCGCGTCTTCGTCGCGCTTCCACGATTGCGCTGTTTGCCGTGTCGGCTGCCTTGCTGGCGGCCTGTGCGTCGCCGCAGCCGAAGGCGATGGTCAATCCCAAGCATCGATCCAAGGAATATTTCGCCGAAACCGAATATGGCGTGAAAGCCAGCCCGCGCGTTGCCTTCATGCGGCGTGGCGGCGGCCGCGACCAGCTCGGCAAGCCCTACCAGGTTCGCGGCAAGTGGTATTATCCGAAGGAAGAAAAGCGCTACGCCAAGGTTGGTCTGGCCTCCTGGTATGGCGATGCCTTCCACGGCCGGCTGACCGCCAACGGCGAAGTCTACGACATGGCGCACCTGACGGCGGCGCACCCGACCATGCCGCTGCCGAGCTATGCTCGAGTCACCAATCTCAAGACCGGCAGCTCGGTCATCGTGCGCGTCAATGATCGCGGACCTTACCACGAAGGCCGCATCATCGACGTGTCGCAGCGTGCCGCGGAGATGCTCGACTATGCCAATATCGGCACCGCCGAGGTGAAGGTGGAATATGTCGGGCGCGCGCCGCTCGACGGCAATGACGATCAGTACCTGATGGCCTCCTACCACCCCGGCAACAGGCGCCCGGACCCGTCGGACGGCCTGCCGAGTGGCGTCATGGTCGCCATGAACGGACCTTCGCCGAGTCTGCCGGTGGGTGCTGCCGCCGCGCCGTTCCCGGGCCAGATGACGGATTCCGGCCCGGCCTTCGCTCAGCCGGCTGCCCTGTCGGCGCAGGCGCAGGCGCAGGCGCCGGCTTTCGGCGACGTGGCACTGCCCGATTTCGGTCCGATCGTGCCAGAGCGCCCGGACATCCGCCTGCCGCCGCAATCGCCATTCGCCGTGGCCTCGCTGTCCTATGCGGATGAACGTGTGCGGCGTGCAGATGTTTTTGCCGCATTGGACGACAGCGGCATGTCACCGGCCGACATCTTGCGGTCGTGGAAGAAATCCAATCCGAAGGCGTCAGCGTCGACCTCCGACTATGTCGCCGCCGGCACCTTCGACAATGCCGCTGAAGCCAAGCGCGTGGCCGCCGCACTCGAGCCCTTTGGCAGAATAGAGATCCAGCGTTCCGATCTCGACGGCAATGACTGGTATGCGGTCAATCTCTATCCGGATGGCCATGGCGGGGTGGACGAATTGCTGCAGGCGGCGTGGACGCATGGCGCGCCCGATGCACTGGCTGTGCGCGACTGATAAGCGACACGGATTTCCGCTGAACAGTTGATCCCTCCTGGAAAAAGCCCGATAGTTTCGCTGGCTTGCCGGAGGGACCGGCCAACGGGTCGAATTTCATGCAGTTTCGCTTGCTTCAGCCTTTTGCCGGGGTTCTTCTTCTCGGTCTCCTGCTCTCTCTGACCCCAGCCCGCGCACAGCTTTTCGAGACCAAGGCCGCACAGGCCTTCATGATCGATGCCGATACCGGCACGGTGCTGTTCTCAAAAGATGCCGACAAGCCGATCCCGCCGGCCTCGATGGCCAAGCTGATGACCATGGAAGTGGTTTTCAACGCCCTCAAGTCCGGGCGCCTCAAGCTCGACGACACGTTCGTGGTAAGTGAAAACGCCTGGCGCAAGGGCGGCGCGCCGTCGGGAACGTCGACCATGTTTGCCAAGCTCAAATCGGCGATCCGCCTCGAGGACCTGATCCAGGGCGTGACCGTGCAGGCTGCCAATGACGGCTGCATCGTCATCGCCGAAGGCATGGCCGGATCCGAGGACAATTTTGCCGCGCAGATGACCGAACGCGCCCGCCAGATCGGCCTCAAGACATCGACTTTCGTCAATTCGACCGGTCTGCCGGCGGACGGCCAGCAGACGACCGTGCGCGAACTGGCGCAGCTTGCCCTGCATTTGTGGCGCGATTACCCGGATTATTATCGCTACTATGGGCTGAAGGATTTCACCTGGAACAAGATCACCCAGAAAAACCGTAACCCGCTGCTGGCCATGGACATCGGCGCCGATGGCCTGGTTGTCGGTGCCAGCGAGGCGGCCGGCTTCGGTATCGTCGCTTCGGCCAGCCACAACGGCAGCCGGGTGATCGCGGTGATGAGCGGGCTGGCCAGTGACAAGGAACGCGCCGAAGAGGCGCGCAAGCTGCTCGACTGGGGCGCGCGGTCCTTCGAGAAAACCGAGATTTTCGCCAAGGATGAGGTGATCGGCGAGGCCCAGGTTTTCGGCGGCGCGAAATCCGGCGTGACGCTGAAGGCAAAAGGGCCGATCGACATCTTCCTGCCGATCACCAACCGCGACAAGCTGACGGCCCGGATCGTCTACACCGGCCCGGTCGCTGCTCCCGTGGAGGCAGGGCAGCCGGTAGGCGCGCTGCGCGTCTGGATCGGTGATACGCTGAGCCAGGAGACGCCACTCTTCGCCGCCGAGTCGATCAGTGTCGGCACCTTGCCGCAACGCGCACTCGATGCCGTCAAGGAACTGGCGATCGGCTGGCTGCGATAGCACCGACGGCATGGACGTTTCCCCGAACGCGGACTATCTAGAGCGCAACAATCCACTCCAACATGGATAAGGCCTTTCGATTGGCGCGCGGATTTTTCATCACCTTCGAAGGCGGCGAGGGCGCAGGCAAGTCGACGCAGATCGAGCGGCTGGCGAGAAAGATGCGCGCCAAGAAGTATGATGTCCTGCTCACACGCGAACCGGGTGGCTCGCCAGGCGCCGAAGCGGTCAGGCATGTGCTGCTTTCAGGCGCCGCCGAGCCATTCGGGCCGAAGATGGAAGCGCTGCTCTTTGCCGCCGCGCGCTCCGACCATGTCGAGCAGGTCATCCGACCCGCGGTCGAGCGCGGCACCATCGTGTTGTGCGACCGCTTCCTGGATTCCTCGCGCGTCTACCAGGGCGTTACAGGTGGAATCGATCCGGCGTTCATGGAAGCGCTGGAGCAGGTCGCGATCAACGGCATGATGCCGGACATGACGCTGATCTTCGATATCGATCCGGCCGAGGGCCTCAGGCGCGCGACGCTGCGGCGCGGCAGTGACGCGGGCGCCGACCGCTTCGAAAAGGAGACGCTCGCCATCCATCAGGCCCGGCGTGATGCCTTCCTGGCCATCGCCGCGGCCGAGCCGGAACGCTGCATCGTCGTCGACGCGTCGGCCGATCCTAACACGGTGGAGGACGTCGTCACCGCGGCCGTGTTCGCGGCGCTGGAGGCAAGGGCACCCGCGCGCAACAGGCAGGCCGCACCGGTATGATCTTCGAACGCATCGCGCCGGAACAGCACGATACGCTGGACGGCGTGCCCGAGCCTGCCGAAACGCCCCGTCTCGTCGGACACGGGCAGGCGGCCGGCATGCTCGCCGCCGCGTATCGGTCGGGAAAGCTGCCGCATGCGCTGATCTTCGCCGGACCGGTCGGCATCGGCAAGGCGACGCTGGCCTTCCATCTTGCGCATCATCTGTTGAAATACCCGGCCTTCGATCAGGCTCCGGAAAGGCTTGCCGTGCCCGATCCGGCGTCGCCGCTGTTTCGCCAGATCGCAACCGGCGCACATCCCGGCGTGCTGCACCTGACCCGTCCGCTGAACGACAAGACCAAGAGCTTCAAGACCGTCGTCACCGTGGACGAGATACGCAAGGTCAGCCGCTTCCTGTCGCTGACCTCGCATGACGGCAGCTACAGGGTGGTGATCGTCGATCCCGCTGACGACATGAATGCCAATGCCGCCAACGCCTTGCTGAAAAACCTCGAGGAGCCGCCGGCAAGAACGCTGTTCATTCTCATCGTCCATGCGCCGGGCAGCCTGCTGCCGACGATCCGCTCGCGCTGCCAGGTGGTGCGCCTGACGCCGCTCGACGCCGACGACTTGCTGGCGGTGCTGAAGACCGCCGAACCGCCGCCTCCGGACGATCCGGCAGCACAGGCGGCACTGGTCGAACGGGCAGGGGGCAGCGCCCGCAACGCCATCCTGCTGACGCAGTATGGCGGGCTGGAGATCGCCCAGACGCTCGATGCGCTTGTGGCGACGAGAAAGAGCGACGTCGGTGCAAACTACCGCCTTGCCGAGGCCGTCGCCGGACGCGATCAGGCGATCCAGTTCGACATCTTCAATCGCCGGGCGCTCGATCTGCTGTCGGACGCCGCAAGCCGGGCTGCCCTGGACGGGGATCTTGCGCGTGCCAAAGCGCTGTCGGACACTTGGCACGAGGCGCTGGACGCTATGTCTGAAACCGACACCTACAATCTCGACAAGAAGCAGCACGCTCTTACCATGATCGACCGCCTGAATTCTGCGATGCGAATGTGACGGCCTTATTGATGCATGCCGTCGCCCCACAACCGGGGCCACTTTTGGCGGCATGCATTGGTCTCGGGATGGCAATCGCCATTCCGATGCGATATCCACGCCACGGCTTCCATTCAGACATTCATGACGGTTCATTCATGTCACGCGACACATTCTACATCACGACCGCGATCTCCTATCCGAACGGCAAGCCGCATATCGGCCATGCCTACGAGCTGATCGCCACCGACGCGCTCGCCCGTTTCCAGCGGCTCGACGGCAAGCAAGTCTTCTTCCTGACGGGCACCGACGAGCACGGCATCAAGATGCTGCAGACGGCGAAGCGCGAAGGCATTTCGGCACGCGAACTGGCCGATCGCAATTCAGCCGATTTCAAGCGCATGGCGGCCGCGCTCAACGCCTCCAACGACGACTTCATCCGCACCACGGAAGAACGGCATTACGCGTCTTCGCAGGCGATCTGGAAGGCGATGGACGCCAATGGCGATATCTACAAGGGCGGCTATGCCGGCTGGTACTCAGTGCGTGACGAAGCCTATTACGGCGAGGAGGAGACGGAGGTCCGTCCCGACGATGTCCGCTATGGACCACAGGGAACGCCTGTCGAATGGGTGGAGGAGGAGAGCTATTTCTTCCGCCTCTCGGCCTACCAGGACAAGCTCATTGCCCTCTATGAAAGCCAGCCCGACTTCATCGGCCCGGCCGAGCGTCGCAATGAGGTGATGAGCTTCGTCAAATCGGGGCTGAAGGACCTGTCGATCTCGCGCACGACCTTTGATTGGGGCGTGCCGGTGCCTGGTGACGACAAGCACGTGATGTATGTGTGGGTCGATGCGTTGACCAATTACATTACCGGTGTCGGCTATCCCGATGAAAAGGCTGAGAATTGGCGTTTCTGGCCGGCCGATGCACATATCATCGGCAAGGATATTGTGCGCTTTCATGCGGTCTATTGGCCAGCCTTCCTGATGTCGGCCGGCATCCCGCTGCCGAAGCGCGTTTTCGGCCACGGCTTCCTGTTCAACCGCGGCGAGAAGATGTCGAAATCGGTCGGCAACGTCATCGACCCGTTCACCATGATCGAGCATTACGGCCTCGACCAGGTACGCTATTTCTTCCTGCGCGAAGTGCCGTTCGGCCAGGACGGCAGCTACAGCCATGAAGCGATCGTCAACCGCACCAACGCCGATCTCGCCAACGGCCTCGGCAATCTGGCGCAGCGCTCGCTGTCGATGATCGCCAAGAATTGCGGCGGCGTCGTGCCGAAGCGCGGCGACCTGACGGATGCCGACAGCGCGATCCTGGATCAGGCGGTGGCCGCTCTCGCCGCCGCGCGCAAGGCGATGGCCGAACAGGGCATTCATCTGGCGCTGGCGGCGATCTTCGGCGTCGTGGCGGAAGCCGATCGGTACTTCGCCGGGCAGGAGCCATGGGCGCTGAGAAAGACCAGCCCGGAGCGCATGGAAACGGTGCTGTGGACGACAGCCGAAGTGGTCCGGCGCGTGGCGGTGCTTTGCCAGCCCTACATTCCGGGATCGGCCTCGAAGTTGCTCGACCTGCTGGCTGTGCCGGCGGACAGGCGCGACTTCGTGCACGTCCACGCCGACCATGCGCTTGTTCCGGGTTCCGCCTTGCCTGTGCCGGAAGGTGTGTTTCCGCGTTACGTCGACCAGCCGGACGCGAACGCCTGATGCTCGTCGACAGCCACTGCCATCTGGATTTTCCAGATTTCGCCGAGGAGCGGGCGGCCATTGTCGCCCGCGCCGTGGCGGCCGGCATCGGCCGCATGGTGACGATATCGACCCGTGTGAAGCGATTTCAGCAAATTCTTGAAATCGCGCAGACTTTCGACGAGGTGTATTGCTCGGTCGGCACCCATCCGCACAATGCCGCAGAAGAGCTCGACGTCACTGCCGCCGACCTTGTCCGTCTATCGGCTCACTCCAAGGTGGTGGCGATCGGCGAGGCCGGGCTTGATTATTTCTACGACAAGGCGCCGCGTGATGCGCAAGCGCGGGGCTTTCGCGCGCACATCGCCGCCGCTCGCGAAACCGGACTGCCTCTGGTCATCCATTCGCGCGACGCCGATGAGGATATGGCCGATATTCTCGAGGAGGAAACGGGGAAGGGTGCCTTTCCTTTCATCCTGCACTGTTTCTCTTCGGGTCGCCGGCTGGCCGAGGTGGGCGTTTCGCTTGGCGGCTATGTGTCGTTCTCAGGCATACTGACATTCAAGAATTCTGCCGAATTGCGCGCCATCGCCGCCGATGTGCCGCATGACCGGCTGCTCGTCGAGACCGACGCGCCATACCTGGCGCCAGTACCATTCCGCGGCAAGCGGAACGAGCCGGCCTATGTCGCGCAAACCGCCAAGGTGCTGGCCGAGACGATTGGCGTCAGTGAGGCTGAAATCGCTGCGTTGACGACGAACAACTTCTTTCGGCTGTTTGGAAAAATGCCGCGCCCGGATCAGCGGGCGTCCAACGCATGAGCGACAGCCTGCGCGTCACCATTCTCGGCTGCGGCTCGTCGCCAGGTACGCCACGCATCACCGGCGACTGGGGCAAATGCGACCCGGACAATCCAAGGAACCGGCGCATGCGCACGGCAGCGCTGGTCGAGCGGATCGCCGCGAACGGCAATCGCACGACCGTCGTCATCGACACCGGACCGGATTTCCGCCAGCAGATGTTGATGGCCTCTGTCAGGCGCATTGACGCGGCCGTCTACACCCATCCGCACGCGGACCACATCCACGGCATCGACGATCTACGCGGCTTCGTCCTCGATCAGCGCCAGCGGATCGATATCCACGCCGACCAGCCAACGATGCTGCGGCTGCGCCAGGCGTTCGGCTATTGCTTCGAGACGCCAGCAGGCAGTTCCTATCCGCCGATCGTCGAAGCCCATATCATCAACCACGCCAGGCCGGTGGTGATCGAGGGAGAGGGGGGTGCCCTCACCCTCGAGCCTTTGCCACAGGTTCACGGCGACATCATATCGCTCGGCTTTCGCGTCGGGACGCTGGCCTACTGCCCTGATGTCAGCGACTTTCCCGATGCCACCGTCGAAAGGTTGCGCGACCTTGAAGTTCTGATCATCGACGCATTGCAATACAGGACGCATCCGAGCCACCTGTCGCTTGGCCAGGCGCTTGAATGGATCGAAAAGCTGGCCCCGAAACACGCCGTGCTGACGCACATGCACGTGCCGCTCGACTATGCCACGGTCAAGGGCGAAGTGCCGGCCAATGTCACCCCGGCCCATGACGGCATGGTGATCGAAATTCCTTATGAAACAACGTGATACGAACGACGTCTTATGAGGATGTTCGGCTCCTTGGGCCAAATATCAGCAGCGTTCCAATCCGCTCATAGCCCATGCCGGGATAAAGCAGCGCTCCGGCGTGCGTCGCCATGAGCACCAAGCACCGCGACCCTGGTCGTCGTGCAGCATTTTAGCCATCAGCGCCTGGCCGATGCCGCGACGCCGTTGCGAAGGCTCGACATACATGTCCGCGCACCAGGTTGCGCCGACAGCGTCCACGCTGCGCACGCGTCCAAACCCATGAAAATCAGCGGCAATTCCCAACCGTAGGCTAATCTTTAAGTTCCATAATCTATCTTATGCGACTTTCGGACGTGGCTGTGGAGGAGCGGCAGCGGGTGATCTTGCGCCGGCCGGCGCCTTGCGCCCTGAACGGCTTGGCGTAGGATTTCGTCCGATCACAACCATCCTGTACACATGATGATGAAGACCGAACCCAATTGTTTATTCCGCCGCCGACTTGGCGCGGACGCGCGTGCCCGTGGCGATCGTTCAAAGTGAGCATGACGAATTCATCCGGGACGAGCACGCGAACGATCCGGCTCGCGGCATCCCGGAAGCAGCATTGATTGCCCTGCCCGGCGTCAGCCATTTCGCTCCGCTGCAACGACCCATACAGTTCAACGGAGTGCTGTTGGCCTTCCTCGAACGGGTTGTGATCCCGTTGGTAGCCGACAGGGGTTCGAATCCCCTGGGTCTCGCAATAGCAGGAGTAGCGCCCTGCCCGACAACGTCACTTCGACAGCTTCGGATGCGGGATAAAGCGGGCGAGCAAGCCGGTCCGTGATCGCGGAAGTTGCAGTTTCGGGTTTTCGGACTATTGTTCGCGCCGGGATGGGGCGATGAGTTACCAAGATCCGGCAATCCGCAGATATGGACAGGTCATCGGCCTGACGATTGCAGCCTTTGTTGCTGCGGACCTTCTATGGCTGCCGTTCAGCAACATCACGGTCGACAGTTCCAATGGCGTTGCAGTCATCATCGCCGGCCTGATTGCCGGGGGATATTGGCTTGCGGGCGCAGTCTGCTCCCGGATGGCTCGGCGCTCTCGGCTTTCCAAGGTGTGGGGCGCAATCGCGGCCGCCTTCGAAAACATCGCCATCTTCTTGCTGGCTTTCATCCCGATGTCGGTCGCAAGCTGCCTGTTCATGTACCTGGCGTCGTCGACGGCAAGGCCGCGTCTGGATGCCTATCTGGTCGACGCAGACAAGGCGCTCGGCTTCGACTGGCCCAGCGCGCTCGCCTATGCGAATTCGTTCCCGATGGCAGCCGCAGTCCTCGTGTTCTGCTATGCCGCCCTGACCTGGCAGATCCCAATCGTGGTGCTTTGGCACGCCTGCGTGAACGGAAGGCGCAGGCTGCTCGAATTCTGCGCCGTGCTGTTCGCCTCGTCGGTTCTCACCGCAATCACCATGGCAGCGGTGCCTGTGGATGGTCCCTATCTGTACTTCAAGCCGGCAGCGTCGCTTTACGACCACTTCACGAACGCCGGGCTCTCTCATGCCACGACGGTCGAGGCGCTGCGCTCCGGGCCGTTCATTTTCCTGATCTCCAAGACGGTCGGGATCACTTGTTTCCCGTCGTTCCACACCACACTCGGGATCGTCATCACATATGCGCTGCGTCGCACGCCGTTCTTTTTCCCGGTGGCCATCGTCAATGCACTGATGATCGTCTCGACCGTGCCCGAAGGCGGGCACTATCTGGTTGACGTTATCGCTGGCGGGCTCGTGGCAGTCGCCGCCATCGTCGGTGTCAGGAGGTTGGCCGACCACGGCAGACGGATTAGAACGGCGCTGCTGCCATCAGAGTAGCGTTGGGCGAGGCGCTGGAGAACGTCGAGGTCAGCGATTGACCGCCGGCAGATTCCTTGGAGCCGTGAATGCCCCGCTGGCCACCGGCCGAGACCGAGAAATTATAGTCTTCGGTCACGTTCGATATCGATCCGGCGGCATTCTGGATGTTGCAGCAGACAACGAGAGCCATGCCGGCAGCGCCGATCGTGACTGAGGCGCTGGTCGTTCCGGTCCCCGTTGTTCCGGCCGTGCTTGAATAGCCGTCGCCACGATAGACTGCCGTCGTCATTCTGACATCGCGAACGAGCGTCATGACGATGTTGGCGGTCGTATTCGCAGCGATGCCCGATCCGGTTCCTGCTGGGCATGACCAGATTTCAGCATTGTTGAAGTTGCTGCCGTTGAATGCTCGGACGGCACGTGTTGCGGTGTCACCGCCAACCGTCATTGCTGAGATGGATGAGCCGCTGAACGTGGGCTCGTACCATGACACAGTGATGTAGATGACGCGTGCGGCGGCGGCTGCTCCAATGATTGCCGCCGTGATGGTGTAGCTCGTGGTGGCGCTTAGTGTCTGGATATTGTCGGTCTTCGCCAACGGTAGCGATGGCGTGCCCGAGGATAGGACAAACGGGTTGATGAGCATCGAGGCAAGGGATGGATCCTTGCCGTAGCGGGCCATTTCGCCCGCCGTTGCCTTGACCAGCTCAGGCTTGCCGCCGACCACCTTGCGCATCTCGGCAAGCACCGAGCGGCGAACATCGCGCGACAGGCCGAGCCCCTGCATCTTGCGGTCGAGGTCGCCCAGAGACCGCCTTCGATTGGCCGAATGATCGCTGGCTAGCCCGGCAAGACCAGCGGCGGCGGCAGTTCGATCATGAGCGGGTGCCCCGGATGATGACCTTGAGGCCCTTGGCGCCAGTGCCGGCGGCGTCGATGTCGATGGTCATCTTGTCCGCCTTGGCCCACGTTGTGGTCCCAAGGATGCCGGCGGTGCCGCCGCCCGCCAGGTTGGTGTCGGTGTTCGCAGCCGCCGATGGATTGGTCGAAAACATGGTGGGCCGTTTTTGTTGAGGTCGATCGTCACCGCGCCAGAAGAGCTTTGGGCCGAAAGACCGAAGAACACTTCCGTGATGGTTGCGTCCATCGGCGCATACCATGTGATTTTCGCGGTGCCGGTCGCGATGGCGGTGCTTTCGTCGGAGACGGCCACCTTGATTTCGAAGGGCGTGGATTTTTGATGAACAGCGAATAGCCGCTGCCGCTCTCGTCCTTGACGATCTTCCAGAAGTGGGGCGAGGTTGCGAGGATCATCAATCCCGCCCGCAGCAGCGGCTTCCAGAATAGCCGCGTCATCGGCTTTCAACATGCCGCGATCGGCTGCTATGTTGTACCGCTTGTCGTATGTGCCGGGAGCAACCCCGAGCAACCGGGCCGCTGCGGCTTTATTCCCGGCTGCCTTGAAAGCATCGGCAGCCTGTTGCGCCAGTTCGTCCGAAAGGGGCGCTTGCGCCATGTGCCGTCACTCCTTGCGTTGGTTGCGTTGGGGTGGCGTTGGGTTTGAACCAAGACTGGAGGGCCTTGTCGACCTGTCTCTGCTTTTGGACTACCCGCCCCTATGGGATAGAGATTGCCGGCCGCTCTGCTGTCTTGGGAGGATCGCCGGCCACTGGCGGATCGGGAAAGATCGACGGCGGTCAAATGCCCTTGTCGGAGGGAGTTTGTTCCTGTTCCAATTTGTTGGACGCTTCGAGAAAGGCTACGATGAAAGCCACGTCCAACTTTGTCGCCCCGAGGAACTGACCGTCCGCGGTGAATGCCATCACGGTTTGCTGGTTGCCCTCGACGGCTTTGACGCGAAAAGATTCATTCTTGAGCATCCGATGGTGCGCTCCGGAAGGCTTTTGGCGTCGAATCGGCTAAGCCTTGAGACATGAACGAGACCTCACTCTACGCGCCGGTGAAGCGGTTCCTCGAAAGTCTCGACTTCGTCGTGAAGGGGGAAATTGGCGGCTGCGACATCGTCGCGCTGCGCGAGGGTGAGCCGGCGGTCGTCGTCATCTGCGAATTGAAGCTGCAATTCAATCTCGAACTGGTGCTGCAAGGCGTCGACCGCGCGACAGCTTGCGACGAAGTGTGGCTGGCGGCGCGCATGTCGGCGCGGGGCAAGGGCCGCGAAAGCGACGCCAGGTTTCGCAACCTCTGCCGCCGGCTCGGCTTAGGTTTGCTTGGTGTAACCGCGACTGACCGCATCGAGGTGCTTCTCAGTCCGGTCGCGCCTGCGCCGCGCAAGAACGCGCGACGCCGCTCCCGTCTTGTCGTCGAGCATCAGCGGCGCCGCGGCGATCCTGTCGCGGGCGGAGGGTCGCGCAATCCGATCATGACCGCCTACCGCCAAAGCGCCCTCGCCTGCGCGGCCGCAATGGCCGATGGTCCCAAACGGCCGCGCGATCTGAAGGTCCTGACGCCGATCGCGCCGAAAATCCTGCAGCACAATGTCTATGGCTGGTTCGCGCGCGTCGACCGGGGCCTCTACGATCTCACGGATGCCGGCCGCGCCTCGCTGGTCCGTTGGCCCCAGGTCTCGCATGACGAAGCCCGACACGAGATTTTGATTGCGACGACCCCCTGAATGCGGGGACTTGCCGGGCATGAAGTACCCCTCTTGGTTGATTTTTCAGACAAAATATGCTGCTTGTCCCGCCCATGAAGACACTCTGCATGATGGCCATGGCGTCCCTGATACTGGCCTTCCCGGCCAGCGCAATGGACAATGCTTTGCGTGCCGGGCTGATGAAACTTGATCCGCAAACACGCCTCGAGCAGCGGTGCGATGCCGAAGTTCTGGATCGGATCACCCACGATGATCGCAAGTTCAAAGCAGATCGCGTCGTCGCCTACGCCTTCTCGACGCCCGAGATGAGCGCCGATGCGATCAGGAGCTCGGGTGCGGCGTTCCGCAGCAAAGGACAGTGGTACCGGCTGAAATTCAAGTGCCAGACGGGACCGGACCACATGCAAGTTCTCCAGCTCCGCTACCGAATCGGCGATGAGATCCCGGAAGCCGACTGGGCAAAGTACAATCTCTACGATTAGTTTTCGCGAATTTGGGTTCGCTTTGGCTCGCGAGCCGGCGGCGGCTGAACATCCCCTGTAATGCCACGGCCATGAAAGTGGTTTTCCAGTGCTGTCCAGTGCTGTGTCTTGACGGCAGCGGACCATCCCTTTAGGCCCGTTTTGACGATCGACGACGAACACTCGGCGAAGGGCTTCCAGGTCGATGGAAATATTTACCGCCGCGGGCCTATCGGCCCTCCTTCAGGTCATTGCCATCGACCTTGCCCTTGCGGGCGATAACGCCATTGTCATCGGCCTCGCCGCGGCCGGCTTGCCGGTCAGCCAGCGCAAGCGGGCGATCCTCGTCGGCATTGCGGCCGCCACCATTCTTCGCATTTTCTTCGCTCTGATCACGCAATGGCTGCTCACCATTGGCCCCATGCTGCTGATCGGGGGCGGCCTGCTTTTGCTGTGGGTCTGCTGGAAGATGTGGCGCGAATTGCGTGTCAGTCACGAGCAGGAGCGTGACGCGACCGAAGCGCTGTCGAATGGCGACTTCGACAAGGATGGCGTCGTAGGCGGCAAGGGGCCAAGTAAAACCTTCTCGCAGGCCGCGTGGCAGATTGTCATTGCCGACGTTTCGATGTCTCTCGACAATGTTCTGGCCGTGGCTGGCGCAGCCATGAACCATCCGACGGTGCTGATTGTCGGGCTGGCCCTGTCGATCGCCTTGATGGGCTTTGCCGCATCCTTCGTCGCGCGCCTGCTGCACAAGTACCGCTGGATTGCCTATATCGGCCTGGCGATCATTCTCTACGTCGCGGTCAAGATGCTGCTTGACGGCGCGGTCCAGCAATTCCCCGAGCATTTCACCTTCCTGGCACCCTGGTTCGGATCAAGCGGACATTGAGCCGCAACCAGCGGCCGGCCGGCATGTTTGCCTGATCGCCGAACTCGTGTTATTGCGCCGCGCGAATTGAGCTCATGCCAGAGCCACGCAAACCGCTATATGTTGGAACTTCGGACCGGATCAGCGTTTCCGGCTCGCCTCCATTGGAAACCCGCCCATGTCCGCCCCGCGCGTCAGCTTTGTCAGTCTCGGATGTCCCAAAGCCCTTGTCGATTCCGAGCGCATCATCACGCGTCTTCGAGCCGAGGGCTACGAGATCGCCCGCAAGCATGATGGCGCCGATCTCGTTGTGGTCAACACTTGCGGTTTCCTCGATTCCGCCCGCGACGAGTCGCTGAATGCCATCGGTTCCGCGCTTTCGGAAAACGGCAGGGTCATCGTCACCGGTTGCCTGGGTGCGGAGCCGGAGGTGATCCGCGAGAGGCATCCCAACGTGCTGGCGATCACCGGGCCGCAGGCCTATGAGAGCGTGATGGCCGCCGTGCACGAGGCAGCCCCGCCTTCGCATGATCCCTATATCGACCTCCTGCCGCCGCAGGGCGTCAAGCTGACCCCGCGCCACTATGCCTATCTCAAGATTTCGGAAGGCTGCAACAATCGCTGCACCTTCTGCATCATCCCGGCGCTGCGCGGCGATCTCGTCTCCCGGCCGGCCGCCGACGTTCTGCGCGAAGCCGAGAAACTGGCCAAGGCCGGCGTCAAGGAACTCCTCGTCATCTCGCAGGACACCAGCGCCTACGGCATCGACATCAAGTACCAGACGTCCATGTTCGGCGACCGCGAGGTGCGGGCGAAATTCCTCGATCTGTCAGAGGAACTGGGCAAGCTCGGCATCTGGGTGCGCATGCACTATGTCTACCCCTATCCGCATGTCGCCGATGTCATCCCGCTGATGGCTGAAGGAAAAATCCTTCCCTATCTGGACATTCCGTTCCAGCACGCCTCGCCGCAGGTGCTGAAGAACATGCGCCGGCCCGCGCATGGCGAAAAGACGCTCGAGCGCATTCGCGGCTGGCGCGACATGTGCCCGGATCTCGCCATCCGCTCTACCTTCATCGTCGGATTCCCCGGCGAAACGGACGATGATTTCGAGATGCTGCTCGATTGGCTGGACGAAGCCAAGATCGATCGCGCCGGCTGCTTCAAATACGAGCCGGTCAAGGGCGCCCGCTCCAATGTCCTCGGCCTCGAGCAGGTTCCGCAGGAGATCAAGGAAGCGCGCTGGCACCGCTTCATGCAGCGCCAGCAGAAGATTTCGGCGGCGCAGCTGGCCAGGAAGGTCGGCAAGCGCCTGCCGGTGCTGATTGACGAGGCGCACGGCACCTCGGCCAAGGGCCGCACCAAATACGATGCGCCCGAGATCGACGGCTCCGTCCACATCCAGTCGCGCCGCCCGTTGCGCGCCGGTGATATCGTCACCGTCAAGGTCGAGCGTGCCGACGCCTATGATCTCTATGGTTCGGCTGTCTGATCAGTCGGCTCGCGCCATTCCGATGCTAAAACCGCGTAGATATATTCGTCGCCCCAGACGCCATCGAACTGATCATTCTGTCTGAGGTGGGCTTCCCTACGGAGCCGCAGCCGCTCGACAACGCCGATAGATCCCTTGTTTGCGGCATCGAGCCGAGCAAAAATCCTGTGAAATCGAAACGCAGAGAAGCCGACGTTAATTATCTTGGCAACGGCTTCTGTCGCATAGCCTTTTCCGGCAAAGGCCGGGTTAAAGATATATCCCACCTCTCCCTGTCTGGCCGCCTTGCTGGCGAGTTTTAGAGTGACCTGCCCGGCAAGCGTTTCATCTTCACGGGTAACGACAGCAAGACGAAAGACATCGCCATCATTCTTGAAGGGTGCTTCGAGCATACCTTTGAATTTTTCTTCAAGCGCTTTTCGCGTCGGCACAGCGGAATAAAGGTATCGGTACAACTCCGGAAGCGAATGATATGCGGCGTATGACTCAAAATCACCTTCGGCAAATGGACGAAGCAGGAGACGTTCGGTCGTAAGCGGGAGGCTGAGTTCTGGCATATCCATCGCATATTGCTCCATGAAGAAGGTCCGCAGGCGGCACGACGACGCTGGTTGGTTTCGACCAATCCAGGCTTGCACGCAACGTTACGCAGAAAGGCCACGCCCTCCATCGGGCATACCCACAAACAAGAAGGGCGCCGCGCGGCGCCCTTCCCTTTTGCTAATTCCGTGCGTCTTATTGCGGCAGCTTGTCGTCGACGCCCTTGACGTAGAAATTCATGCCGAGCAGCGTGCCGTCGTCGGCGACCTCGCCGTCCTTCAGCCAGGGCGTGCCGTCCTGCTTGGCGATCGGCCCGGTAAAGGGGTTCCAGCCGCCGGCAATCTTCTTCTCGGTCGCCTCGGCCATCGCCTTCACGTCGTCAGGCATGTTGGTGTAGGGCGCGAGCTTGACCGCGCCGTCCTTGATGCCGAGCCAGACATTGTCCGGCTTCCAGGTGCCGTCCATGGCCGCCTTCACCCGGCTGATGTAGTACGGACCCCATTCGTCGGTCAGCGAGGTCAGTTGAGCGTTCGGCGCGAACTTGATCATGTCGGATGACTGGCCAAAGCCGTGCAGCTTGCGCTCCTCGGCCACCTGCAGCGCCGCGGTCGAATCGGTGTGCTGGACGATGATATCGGCGCCCTGGTCGAACAACGCCTTGGCCGCGTCGGCTTCCTTGCCCGGATCGAACCAGGAATTGACCCAGACGATCTTGGCCTTGAAGTTCGGGTTGATCGACTGCGCGCCGAGCATGAAGGAGTTGATGCCCATGACCACTTCCGGGATCGGGAAGGAAACGATGTAGCCGGCCACGCCGGACTTCGATTCCTTGGCGGCGATCTGGCCGAGCACGTAGCGGCCTTCATAGAAACGCGCATTGTAGATGCCGAGGTTGTCACCGGTCTTGTAACCGGTGGCGTGCTCGAACATCACCTTCGGAAACTTCTTGGCGACCTTCACTTCGGCGTCCATGAAGCCGAACGACGTGCCGAAGATGATCTTGCAGCCTTCGCGCGCCAGGCGCTCGAAGGCACGGTCGGCATCGGGGCCCTCGGAGACGTTCTCCAGATAGGCGGTTTCGACCTTGTCGCCGAGCGCCTTCTCGACCTCGAGCCGGCCCTGGTCGTGCTGGTAGGAATAGCCGAAATCGCCGATCGGGCCAGTGTAGACCCAGCAGGCCTTGAACTTGTCGGCAGCCTCTGCGGACACAGCCAGCGAAAGTGCCGCTGTCGTGGTCATCAGGGCAATAAGCAGTTTTTTCATCGTGTTACCTCTCTGAGTTTAAGCCTTGGAGCTTCCCGTCTTTTTATTATTGTCAACGATCCGGAACGAATGGCTGCCCCAGGGATGCCGGCGTGTTCATCATCGTCAGACGCTTGTTGCGCGAGATTAGAACGAGAACCACGACGGTTGCCAGATAGGGCAGAGAAGAAAGCATCTGCGAGGGCACAGGAATGCCAAAAGCCTGTGCATGAAGCTGGCCGATCCACACCGCGCCGAAGATGTAGGCGCCGGCCAACACCCGCCATGGCCGCCATGACGCGAACACCACCAGCGCCAGCGCGATCCAGCCACGGCCCGCGGACATGTTCTCGACCCACTGCGGCGTATAGACCAGTGACAGATGGCCGCCGGCAAGGCCGGCGCAGGCGCCGCCAAAGATGACCGAGAGATAGCGGTAGCGGATGACCTTGATGCCGAGCGCGTGCGCCGAGGCATGACTGTCGCCGATCGAGCGCAGCGTGAGCCCGGTGCGCGTCTTGAACAGGAACCACATCACCGCCGCCGTCAGCGCGATCGAAATGTAGAACACCGGATCCTGGCCGAACAGCAGCTTGCCCACGACCGGGATCGAGCTCAGCCCGGGAATGTCGAGATTGGGCAGCCTGACCCCGGGCTGGCCCACGAAGCTCGTTCCGATCATGCCGGAGAGGCCGAGGCCGAGCAGGGTCAGCGACAGACCGGTCGCGACCTGATTGGTGGCGAGCGACAGCGTCATGACGGCGAACAGCAGCGAGAACACGGCTCCCATGGCGATGGCCGCCAGAAGGCCGATCCAGGGCGAGCCGGTCAGATAACCGGCTCCGAAGCCGGCCACCGCGCCCATGATCATCATGCCTTCGACGCCGAGATTGAGCACGCCGGAGCGTTCGACCACCAGTTCGCCGATCGCCGCGATGAGAAGCGGCGTCGCGGCGGTGGCGATGGTCAGCAGGATGTTGACGGTGATGTCCATCAGCGGGCTTCCTTCAGCTTCGGCGCGGCTTCCAGCTTCGCCGCACCATCCGGTTTCGTCAGCGCCAGGCCGATCAGCCGGATGCGATAGTGAATGAGCGTGTCGCAGCCGAGCACGAAGAACAAAAGCATGCCCTGGAACACTCTCGCCACCTTGTCGGAAATGCCAAGCGCGCTTTGCACCGCCTCGCCGCCGAGATAGGTTAGCGCGAGCACCAGGCCGGCTGCGATGATGCCGAGCGGATTGAGGCGGCCGAGGAACGCCACGATAATGGCGGTGAAGCCATAGCCGGGCGAGATCACCGGCTGCAATTGCCCGATGGCGCCGGAGACTTCCGAAATGCCGGCAAGACCGGCCAGCGCGCCTGACAACAGGAAGGCGAAGAACACCATACGGCTGAGGCCGAAGCCGGCGAAGCGCCCTGCTCTCGGGCTGGAGCCCAGCACGCGGACCTCGAAGCCCTTGAGCATGCGGCCCATCAGGATCCAGATCAGCACCGCGGCAAGGAGTGCGAAGACGAAGCCCCAATTGGCGCGCCCGGCATCCGGCATCAGCTGCGGCAAGGTGGCCGCATCGCCGAATTGGATCGTCTGCGGGAAGCCGTGGCCTTGCGGATCGCGCCATGGACCGCGCACCAGCCAGTCGAGGAAGAGCTGGGCGACGTAGACCAGCATCAGGCTGGTCAGGATCTCGTTGGTATTGAACCGGGTCTTCAGCAAGGCCGGGATCGCCGCATAGGCCGCGCCACCGACCATGCCGAGCAGAAGCATCAGCGGCAGCACCAGCGGGCCTTCGAATTGTGGAAACAGCACCGGAATGATGGAGCCGAATATAGCGCCGAAAATGAACTGGCCTTCGGCGCCGATGTTCCAGATGTTGGCCTTGTAGCAGACAGACAGGCCGACCGCGATCAGGATGAGTGGCGCCGCCTTGATCGCCAGTTCATGCAACTGCCAGACCTGGCTGACCGGTTCGATGAAGTATATCCGGAACGCGGTCAGCGGATTGACGCCGAGCAGCGCGAACATGATGGCGCCGGCGATGATCGTCAGCGCGAAGGCGATGAACGGTGACAGCATCGAGAACAGCGCCGAGCGCTGCGGGCGTTTGACGAGTTCGAGGCGCATCATGCCGTCTCCAGCGTATGTTCGGCGTGGCCGGGCTCGGCGCCACCCATCAGCAGACCGACCTTCTCGAAGGTTGCTTCGGCGATCGGCATCGGCTTGGAAAGCTCGCCATTGTGCATGACCGCGATCGCGTCGGATATTTCGAACAGTTCGTCGAGATCCTGGCTGATCACCAGCACCGCCGATCCGCTGCGCGACAGTTCGATCAATGCCTGCCGGATATGGGCGGCGGCACCGGCGTCGACGCCCCAAGTGGGCTGGTTCACCACCATGACGCTCGGCCGTCGGTCGAGTTCGCGGCCCACGATGAATTTCTGCAGATTGCCGCCCGAAAGCGCTGCAGCTTCGGGATCCGGCGCGCTCTTGCGCACATCCATTGCCTCGATGATGCGTTGGGAGGCGGCGTAGACGGCACCACTCTTCACCATCCCACCGGTGCCGACAAAGGCCTTGCCGTCGGTCGCATGCCGCGACAGCAACAGGTTTTCCGAAAGTTTCATGCGTGGTGCCGCACCATGGCCGAGGCGTTCCTCTGGCACGAAAGCGGCACCCAGCAGGCGCCGTCCGGTGATGGTGAGGCCACCGGCATCCTTGCCGCGGATGCGCACCGAGGCGGCATCCTGCTGCAAGACTTCGCCGGAGACGGATTCGAAGAATTCGCCCTGGCCATTGCCGGCGACACCGGCGATACCGATCACCTCGCCGGCACGGACATTGAGGCTGATGGTCTTGAGCGGAATGGAGAACGGCGTTGCCGGCTTGCGGCTGAGGCTGCGGATTTCGAGCAGCGGCTGCGCGGTTTCGATCCCCGCTACCGGCGCACGCACCACGGCCTGCACCTCGTTGCCGACCATCATGCGGGCGAGCGAAGCGGCAGTCTCTTCGCGCGGATTGCAGTGACCGACCACCTTGCCATGCCGCAACACGGTGGCGCGGTCGCAGATGCGTTTGACCTCCTCCAGCCGGTGCGAAATGTAGAGGATCGATTTGCCTTCCGCGCGCAGCCGCTCCAGCGTCTCGAACAGCTTGTCCGCTTCCTGCGGCGTCAGTACCGATGTCGGCTCGTCCAGGATGATGAGCTGAGGCGTCTGCAGCAGGCAGCGGATGATCTCGATGCGCTGGCGCTCGCCGACCGACAGGTCGCCGACCAGCGATTCCGGATCGAGCGGCAGGCCGTAGCTGTAGGAAAGCGCCCTTGCCTTCGCGGCGATGCTGCTGATCGGCGAGCCGTCATCCAGCGACAGTGCAATGTTTTCGGCCGCGGTCAGCGCCTCGAACAACGAAAAATGCTGGAACACCATGCCGATGCCGAGTTTTTTCGCGGCACCCGGGCTGGTGATCCGCACAGCCTGGCCATTCCAGAAAATCTCGCCGGAATTCGGCTCCAGCGAGCCGAACAGCATCTTGACCAGCGTCGATTTGCCGGCGCCGTTCTCGCCGAGCAGCGCGTGGATTTCACCTTTGGCGATGTTGAGGTCGATATGATCGCACGCGGTCAGCGTGCCGAATATCTTGGTCAGGCCACGAACCTCAAGCAGGTTCGCCCCATCATGATTTGCACTCACAGTGCCTCCCATCCGGATTGCCGGACATGTTCTGTGTTCCCGCAAGCATCGTATGCGTGGCCAGCGCTTGTGCGAAAGCAGCACTCGACTTGAAAGAGCTTCAAGAATTTCAGCGGAAACTCAAGGGTAAAGATCAGCCTTCCTTGCCTCAGCATGCAGCAGGCCGGGTTTTCGTGCAAACGGTGCCCGCGACCGCGGCAATACGGTGAAAACCAAGGCTGACTCCCCTCAGGGAACCAGGATGGTCGTGCCTGTCGTGCGGCGGCCTTCAAGATCCGAATGCGCCTTGCCCGCGTCTTTCAGCGCATAGCGCTGGTTGATCTTGATCTGGACAGCGCCGCTGAGCACCACCTCGAACAGCGCGGCCGCCGAGGCGTCGAGGTCCTCGCGTTTTGCGTTGTAGACGAAAAGCGTTGGCCTGGTGGCGAACAAGGAGCCTTTCTGCGCCAGCAACGACATCGAGAACGGCGGGATCGGCCCCGAGGACTGGCCGAAGCTGACGAACATGCCGAGCGGCTTCAGACAGTCGAGCGAGGCCGGAAATGTGTCGTTGCCCACCGAATCGTAGACGACATCGCATTTCCTGCCGCCGGTAATGGCCGCGACGCCGGCGACGAAATCCTGCTCCTTGTAGTTGATGACATGGTCGAAGCCGTGCGCCTTGGCGAGTTCAATCTTGTCGCTCGAGCTTGCCGTGCCGATGACGGTCGCGCCCAGATGTTTCGCCCATTGGCCGAGGATAAGCCCGACGCCGCCGGCAGCGGCATGAAACAGGATGGTGTCGCCGGCCTTGACCTTGAAGGTCCGCCGCAGGAGATACTCGGCGGTCATGCCTTTCAGCATCATCGCGGCCGCCTGTTCATCGCTGATGCCGTCCGGAACCTTGACGACCCGGCTGGCGTCGATGACGCGTTCTTGCGCGTAGGCGCCCGTCGTCACGGCGTAGGCGATCCGGTCCCCCGGCTTCAGCCAGTCGACGTCCTGCCCGACCTCCAGCACCACGCCGGCGGCCTCGCTGCCCGGAATGAGCGGAAACCCGCCGGGCGGCGGGTAAAGGCCCGAGCGATGATAGACGTCGATGAAGTTGAGGCCCATGGCCGTATGCCTGACCAGGATCTGCCCCGATCCCGGCCGGCCGGGATCGGCGTCCTCATAGGTCAGAACCTCCGGGCCGCCATTGGCGTGGATGCGGATCGCTTTGGACATGGATTGAGCTTCCTCTGGGAGCGGCGGATCAGGTCTTCTTGGCACCGAGATTTGGAAAGAACTGCATGATGCCACCGATGCAGGCCAGATAAAGCCCGGTAACGGTGATGCCGATCTTGGTGAAAGTGCTGACCTGTTCGCCGAGCACTCCGATCTGGTCGTAGAAGGCTGCGAGAGCCGCCTGTGCAAGGGCAAGCGCGCCGAAGGCGCACCACAAAAGGGTGATCGTGAGATTGATGCGGCGCAGCCGCACCACCCGCACCGGATGAATGAAATTGATCGGGATGAACGTCAGAATACCTGCCACCACCACCACAGCGAACGAAACCCATTGTCCCGGCTCGATGACGAAGAGAGTGAACACCACCATGTTCCAGACGACGGGGAATCCCTTGAAGAAATTCTCCTTCGTCTTCATGCCGGTGTCGGCATAGTAGATCGCACTGGAGACGACGATGATCGCAGCCGACAGGAACGACAGGCCCTCGCCCATGAAGCCGCGCTGGTAGAGCGCGAAGGCCGGGATCAGCACGTAGGTCACGTAGTCGATGATGTTGTCGAGGAGTTCGCCCGACCATGTCGGCAGGATTTCCTTGACCTCGAGCTTTCGGGCGATCGGCCCGTCGATACCGTCGACGAACAGAGCCAGACCAAGCCACCAGAACATTGCCGTCCAGCGCTCCTCGCTCGCCGCCACCAGCGACAGGAAGGCAAGGAACGAACCTGATGCCGTGAGCAGATGGACGGAGAACGCCCTTGCCTGGGGCCAAGTGACTTTCTTCTTAGGTCGCGGAATCCGGTCCGTGATCTTCTTGGCGGCTTTCCTGGCCGTTGTGTTCTTGCTCACGGGCCCCGCCAATCCAGCTTGCAGATTTCGGCCGAGCGGCCTGCAAAATTCCAATTGCGGCCAAAGGCCCGCATCTTGCTCTTGTCGGACCTGGCCACGATGATTTCCGGCGCAATCCAGTATTCCGAATTGCTGATCACTGTATCCTTCTCGCGGTCCTTGCCTGTGATTGGCGTGACCGCCCCGTCTATGATCTTCGGTATTTGGAAGATACGCGTCTTGTCCCGCGTCTCATAGGTGATCGGCACCTGTTCGACACCCAGGAATTTCCCGACGAGGATCGACAGCAGCGATGTGGTCCCGCCCGCCTTGCCGGTGAAGATCTTCGTCAATGCCTTGACCGCGTAGATCGAGGCGCGTTTGTCGATGAACAGGCCGGCGGTCCAGTTGCCGCGGCTCATGTAACCGGGAATTTCCATGATCAGTCCAAGATTAAGGCTGGAAAGATCGACCTCGCCGAAATGTCCGGAATCGATGCGGAAACCAGCCCAGGTCTGGCAATAGCCCTCGGTCGGAGGGTGACTCCCAAGCGACAGCACGCAAGGGCAGAAAACCGTGCAATTGCAGGAGAGTACGAGCTCTCCTTTCATCGCCCAGCCCTGATCTGTCATCGAATTTCCCCCAGTCACAGCGAGATTACTAGCAGCGCGGCTGCCCAGACAAGCAGTATCGCACCGGCCAGCCGGGTTGGAAGACTGCCCGTCGTCTGTTTTTCAATCAGGGTGAACAGGCCGATCAGCGCCATCCAGAAGACGTTCATGACGCCCACGGCGAACATCACCAGCATCAGCGCCCAGCAGCAGCCGAGGCACCAAGCCCCTTGGACGAGGCCGAGCCTGAAGACGCGGCCCGCTTTGGCACTCCAGTTCGAAAACAGGATCGAGAACGGGTTGCGGCATTGCTTCAGGCAGGCCTCCTTGAAGCCGCTGAACTGGTAGAGGCCAGCAATCATCAATGCGAGTGCACCGGCAACGCCAAGGAGCGGATCGAGCATGTCGCCGGATGCGGCGAATGTGTGCACAGCAAGCGTGAGCGCCGCGAACAGCATCGAGGCGGCGAACCAGACGCTGAGATAACCGGCAACCAGCGCCAGCGGATGAACAACTGGCTCGCCCTTGATCCGGGCTGTATCGGCAATCTCGCAATAGGTGCGGATCATCGGCGCCGCGGACGGCAGCATCGCGGCGATCGCCATCAGGAACCACATGAGAATGAGTGCCACGGCACGCGGACCGATGCTTCCATCCAGCGGCGCCGGCGACAGGCAGAGCGCGAAGAACCGTTCAAGAAAATCGGGCAATGGCAGTTGCGGCAGGCCGCGCAGGAGAGCGTCGCCGGGCGCGCCGCCCCGGGCATCGGCGCCGCGGATCGCCATCGCGGCCAGCGACAGCCAGGCGAGCAGAATGCTTGCGCCGACAACGACGTTGACCGTCGGGCGCGGGTTGCGCGCGACATTTGCCATGGCGCGGCCGGCGCGGTCGAGATGGCTGAAATCGTGCTGGTGGCCGGTCATGACAACCGAATGGGCCGAATCGCCGCGTTGATCAAGCCGCATGATCTGACCTATATGCTGCTCCACTGGCAGGTCTGGTTGGGCCGCCCTCGCACAGCAAGCCGGAAAGCCGATCGTGGAGCATCAGGAAACAGCGCGCATACTGATTGCCGGCACCGGGCCGGCAGGGCTGATCGCGGCGCTCGCTTTCGCCGATTCCGGTTTCCCGGTGACGCTTGTCGGGCCAGAGGCTTCAGCCCCCGATGGCCGCACCACGGCGCTGATGACCCCTGCCCTGAAGGTGCTGGAGCGGCTTGATGTCCTCGAAGCGATCAAGTCCAAAGCCGCACCCTTGAAAGTGATGCGCATCGTCGATGCGACCAGCCGGCTGATCCGCAGCCCCGTTGTCACCTTCCGCGCCAGCGAGATCGACGAAGAGCAGTTCGGCCTGAACCTGCCCAACAGCATCTTTGCTCCGGCGCTTGCCGGCAAGGTGGCCGGCCATTCCGGGATCGAATGGCTGAGGTCCGTGGTCAAGGCCTGGCATCTCGGTGCGGACAGGGCCGATGCTGAACTCGCCGATGGCAGCGCGGTTGGTGCATCGCTGGCGGTCGCGGCCGATGGACGCCTGTCGCCTGCTCGCGAGGCGGCGGGCATTTCGACCGCCGCGCGCTCCTATCCGCAGGCGGCGCTGGTGCTCAATTTCAGCCATGGCCGCGACCATGCCTTCACTTCGACGGAGTTCCATACCGAGACCGGTCCGTTCACGCAGGTTCCGTTGCCCGGCAATCGCTCAAGCCTCGTCTGGGTGGTGAAGCCCGAGACCGCCAAGGAACTTGCCGCATTGGATGATGCAGCGCTCTCCTTGCGGGTCGAGCAGCGGATGCAGTCGATGCTGGGTCGGGTCACGGTGGAGCCGGGCCGGCAGATTTATCCGCTTTCAACCGTGACCCCTCTGCGTTTCGCGCGACAGCGTGTGGCGCTTGTCGGCGAGGCCGCCCACGTATTCCCGCCGATCGGTGCGCAAGGTCTCAACCTTGGCATCAGGGATATCGACGATCTCGTTGGAATTGCGAACGAAAATCGCGGAGATCCCGGCGCGGCCCGGGCCCTTGCCGCCTACGATTTCAAACGCCGCCCCGATGTTCTGGCACGCAGCAGCGCTGTCAATCTGCTCAACATGTCACTGCTCTCCGACATGCTGCCGGCGCAGATGGCACGTGGCGCCGGCCTCGGCGTGCTTGGCGGGTTTGCGCCGCTCCGCGCGTTCTTCATGCGCGAAGGACTTCGTCCCGGCAGCGGCTTTGCGGCGCTTGCGGGCGGCCTGCGAAAGCCAATGCGGCAGCAGTAGCGATCTTGCGACATTCCTGCGATCCACGACGCCGGGCGTCGGATATTGATCACGTCGATCAAAACCTTTGCTCCGCGTTCTGCCTAACTTGAGCACGCTCAAGCGCTCCGGGATTGAATTGAGTCGGAGGCTGCGCCAAATAAAATCAAGGAATTCAGTGGTGAGTACGATGAAAACGGCCAAATTCGCGATCGGACAGGTGGTTCGCCACCGCCTGTTTCCGTTTCGAGGCATCATTTTCGACGTCGACCCGCAATTCGCCAACACCGACGAATGGTACGAGGCGATCCCCGCCGATGTGCGGCCGCGCAAGGACCAACCATTCTATCACCTGCTCGCCGAGAATTCGGAAACCGAATACATCGCCTATGTATCCGAGCAGAACCTGCTCGAGGATCAGTCCGGCGAGCCGGTCCGCCACCCGCAGATCAAGGAGATGTTCGACAAGAAGCCCGATGGGCGATACGAGCCGAAACGCCAGTCGCGGCACTGATCCGCCGGGAATCCAGGCAAGGCCGGGAACGAAAAAAGCGGGGCATGACCCCGCTTTTTTCTTTGACCCAGGAAATGACCCGATGCCGGTGATCAGTTGGCGGTCTTCGCCTTGTCCTGCTCGTCCTTGAGCTTCTTGGCGAAGTCCTGGTTGTTCTTGGCCACGAAGTCCTGCAGCTTCTTCTGCCGGTCCTCGATATCAGACTGCTGCAGCGGAGGGCCGTCATAGGCGCCGCTGAAGCCCTGCAGTGCGATCTTGATCGGGTTAGGCTGGTTCTGGAAATTGACGGAGGTGAGCGTAATCGCCTGGCCCTTCTTGAAGGCCCCGACCAGTTGGTCAGTCAGCGGCACTTCCGCCACGCAACGATCCGGGAAGCAGATGACATAGTCGAGCTTCTGCGCCTTGCCGGTGTCGATCTGCAGGCCGATGCCGGGAGGCACCAGACGGCCGGTCGGGACCGTCACCTGAAACACCTTACGGTTCACTTTGCCCTTCAGCTCGATCAAGCTCACACCAGTGACGAGCTGGCCATTGCCGGCGGTGACGATGTTCTGGACGTTGCAGATGTCGACGTCCTCCTGCTTGGTGCAGGCCTTGAACCAGCCCTGTGGGATTTGCGGCTGCTGCTGTGCGGAAGCAGAGGGAAGTCCTGCGCCCAGAAAGCCGGCCACGCCCGCGGCCATGACCGAAAGGCGGTACGCATTGCTGTTCAGGCTCGTCATGTCGTGCACTTCCTCTCAAATGATCCCGGGACCGGCTTCTTCGTGCCGCGTGGTCCAGCTACCTGTTGCCGAAATGAGGCAACAGAATGACTTCGGACGGCGTGTTACACTGCAAGCGGTGCTGAATCCAGCCCGCCCACTTGTAATTCTTGGTGACGCCATTGGCCGGCACACACTTGCCTCATGCTAGGGTGCGCACCGAATCATCGAGCCGACCTGTTAAGGAGACGGTCATGAGCCGCGTTCTCGTTTGGCTGATCACCGCGACATCATTTATCGCCCTGTCACTGGCGCCGGCGCAGTCGGAGCCGAAATATGCGATTGCGATGCAGGGCGAGCCGGCCCTGCCGCCGGACTACACGCATTTCAGCTACGTCAATCCTGACGCGCCGAAGGGCGGCAGCATCACCTATTGCGTCGTCGGCAGCTTCGACAATCTCAACCCTTTCATCCTGAAAAGCCTGCGCACGACGGCGCGGGGCATGATGGACACGATCTTCGGCAATCTGGTCTTCGAACCGTTGATGCAGCGCAACTATGACGAGCCTTTCAGCCTCTATGGCCTGCTCGCCGACAGTGCCGACATGGATTCCGAACGCAAGAGCATCGAGTTTCATCTCAACCCCAGTGCAAAATGGTCGGATGGCGAGCCGGTGACCCCGGAGGATGTGCTGTTCACCTACGACGTCTTAACCGCCAAGGGCCGTCCGCCCTACAGCGCCCGCATGAGCATGATTGCCAAGCTGGAGAAGACCGGCGATCACAGTGTGCGCTTCACCTTCAATGACAAAGCCAATCGCGAATTCCCGCTGATCATAGCGCTGACGCCGATCATCCCGAAACATGCCTTCGACAAGGAGACGTTCGACAAGACCACGCTGAAACCTTTGATCGGCAGCGGACCCTACACGGTCGACAAGGTACAGCCCGGCCAGCGCATCGTCTTCAAGCGCAACCCGGATTATTGGGGCAAGGACCTCCCCTCGAAGCGCGGCTTTGACAATTACGATCAGATCACGATCGAGTACTTCCTCAACGCCAATGCCAAGACGGAAGCTTTCAAGAAGGGCATCTGCGCCATTGACGATGAAACAGATCCGGTCAAGCGCGAGCGCGACATCGATTTTCCGGCCTTCCGCAAAGGCGATGTGAAGGCAGAGAATTTCGACACCGGCATTCCACCTGTCGTGACCGGTTTCCTGTTCAATACAAGACTGCCGAAGTTCTCCAACCCCGTCGTGCGGAGGGCGCTTGGCATGCTCTATGACTTCGAGTGGGCCAACAAGAACCTGTTTGACGGCAAATACACGCGCACGATGAGCTATTGGCAGAATTCCGAGCTTTCCGCGCTCGGTCATCCAGCCAGCGACCGGGAGAAGGCGCTTCTGGCCCCCTACCCCGGCCGCGTGCCCGCCGATGTGATGGACGGCACTTACCAGCCGCCGGTCACCGATGGATCAGGCAATGACCGCAAGGTGTTGAGAGCTGCCTTCGATCTGCTGAAGAGCATTGGATATCATGTGCAGGACGGGACAATGCTCGATCCTCAGGGAAAGCCTTTCGGTTTCGAGATAATTGCCGCGTCACAGGACGAAGAGCGCCTTGCCACGATCTATCAGCGCACGCTGCAGAAGATCGGCATCAACGTCACCATCCGCAGCCTCGATGGCGACCAAATCCAATCGCGAAAGCAGCGGTTGGATTTCGAAATGCTGTTCGGGTCGAGCGGCTTCAACAATTCGCTGTCGCCAGGCAGCGAGCAGGTCGGACGCTGGAGTTCTTCGGAGGCCATGAGAGAAGGGACTTTCAACCTCGCTGGAGTCGCCGACCCGGCGATTGATGCCGCGATCGATGCGATGCTGAACGCACGCACCAAGGAGGATTATGTGGCCGCTGTCCGGGTTCTCGATCGGCTGCTGATCTCCGGCAACTACATCGTGCCGATGCAGTACAACACACAGCAGTGGCTTGCTTACTGGAATTATCTGGAACATCCGCGGAAGACGCCCATATTCGGTTATCAACTGCCAAGCTGGTGGCGCAAACCGAACTGAAAACCCGGAGATCGAGATGAGCGAAGCGAACGCCATAACCATCGATGTGGTCTCCGACGTCGTCTGCCCCTGGTGCTTCATCGGCCAGAAGCGGTTGGACAGGGCGGTCGCCGCGGCTGGCGATGTGGACGTGACTATACGCTGGCGGCCATTCCAGCTCGATCCGACCATTCCGCCGCAAGGCAAGGACCGCCGGGAGTATATGCTGGCCAAGTTCGGCAGCGACGAGCGCATTCGCGAGGTTCATGGCCGCATCGAACCGCTCGGCGAAGCAGAAGGCATTTCCTTTGCTTTCGACGCCATCAAGGTGGCGCCAAACACACTGGATGCGCACCGCCTGATCCGCTGGGCTGGCGCTGCCGGCGCAGCGGTACAGAACAGGCTGGTGCGTCGCCTCTTCCAGTTGAATTTCGAGGAAGGCGTCAACATCGGCGACCCTGCCGTGTTGGTCGAAGCCGCCCGCGAGGCCGGCATGGACGCGTCCGTGGTGGCTACACTCTTGCCGACCGACGCCGATGTCGAAGCTGTGCGCGCCGAGATCGCCACAGCCTCGCGCATGGGCATAACGGGCGTGCCCTGTTTCCTGCTCGAAGGCAAATATGCCGTCATGGGCGCACAGGATGTCGACACCCTGGCTGATGCCATTCGCCAGGTCGCGGCCGCCAAGGCGCGCGGCGAGTTGGACGCGGTCGGCTGACGCCGTCCGGGCAGGCTTTCACTCTCAAACAGGGGACGTCCCTTAGGGATCGGACAGCAGGCAATGCCTCGCACGGCGGGTCGGCGACTTGTTGAGTTCTCGGCATCTACCCGTTCGGCGACGGATTTCCGGCCAATGGCGGTAACTTCAACATTCTCGATTCCGGCTCCATGGTCAGGCATGTGGTTCAAGGGGGGTGAGGTGATCCACAAGCGTGACGTCTCCGCCAAGACGCTCGCGGGCCATTTCTCGGCTGCCGGCAAGGATGATGACGGCAAGGAACCAGCCAGCAAGGTCGGCGTGCTTCGGGAATTCTGGTTGGCGCGCAATAGAAAATCAGCCAGCCGGGCAAACCAAATGCGTCACGAATTCGTGTGAATGCCTTCCCTAGGGGAAAGTAGGCGCGCCCTGCCCTGCAATTTCACAACTACCTGACATCCTTATATTATATAGCCTTTTTGTCAGCTTCGGAGCGACATTTGGAAGGGCAGTGCTGTTGCCTTGGCGACACGCCCGGAACTTCAATCCCGCTGTCCCTCTACAAAAATTAATAGAAAATGATCAATTGGTGTTACCATCCGTAACAAAACAAAAAAGGTTTGGGCGGGATCGTGATTCGGATCGGAAGACGATCGCAAGAGTCAGTACCGGATGGACTACGCAGCGACGCCGCGGGGCAGTCGCATTTGACGCCGGTATCCTCGATGCGCAGTTTCTGGGGGCTCATGCGAGCCTACTGGATTTCGGACCGGTGGAAGGAAGCCTGGACGCTGACGCTGGTGATAGCGCTGCTCACGGCTCTGTCCAGCAAGGCGGGGGTATGGTTCGCCGAAGCCTCCGGTGAACTGGTCAACTCGATCGCCTTCTTCCACGATGCCGCAAACACCACGCCGCTGCGGACGCTCTTGATCAACGCCGGCATTCTTGCCTTGCTGGTTGTGCTCAAGGATGCCGGCTTTACCGGGATCCGCAATCTTGTCTCGGTCACGCTGCACCGCAAATGGCGCGGTTGGCTCGACAGCCGCTTCAACGAGGCCCTGCTGGATGGCAACCACACCCATTTCCATGCCCAGCATGCTTCGCCAGGCGGCAGCACGCCCGCTCCCGACAACATCGACCAGCGCATCCAGGAATCGATCAAGGACATGACAGGCGGCGCCATCGGCCTCGCCATGGGCGTGCTCGGTGTCGCGACCTCACTCTATTTCGTCGGCCAGAAGCTGCTCGAAACCTCCGTCGAGGTGAAGGGGCTGGGGTTCCTAGGCAGTTATGGCAGCGCCGTCCTGGCCTTCCTGGCGGTCGCCACCTATGTGCCGCTGAACACATGGATCGCGGTCAAGCTCGGCGGCCTGCTCGAGCGCCTCAACGTCCGAATGCAGCAGGCCGAGGGCAGCTACCGCGGCGAACTGACCACCTTCCTGCGCCGCAGTTTCCACGTCGCGGCTTCCAATGGCGAAGGCGTGCAGAAGACCATGCATCGCCGGCTTTATGCCGATATCGACGGGACCTGGTCGCGGCTGAACGTCGTCAACACCGTCTATATGTCGTTCGAGCTGATCTACAATTTCATCGGCGCCCGCATTGTTGCCTACGGGCCTGGCCTCGTGCCGTTCATCCACAATGGTCTCGATCTCAAGGGCTACATAACCGGCTCCGAACTGGTCAATTCGCTGATCGGCCAATGTTCCTGGTTCATCCATGTCATGCCGGCCATCGCCACGCTGCGCGCCAACAGCCAACGTGTGACGGAACTCGCCAATGCGATCGAGAATGTTCAGTACCCGCAGGAGTTCTACAGCCAGACCGGCTGTTCCGACTTCCACTATGCCTCCCAGAATCCGGTCTTCGGTTTGACCATCCAGAAACTCGAACTGGCGCATCAGGGTGAGGACGCGACCCCGTTCCTCAGTGCTGCCAACCTGCGCTTCCGTCGCGGCGAGTGGACGTTCCTGAAAGGCGAATCCGGTTGCGGCAAGACCTCGCTGATCAAGGCGATCAATGGCCTGTGGCCCTATGGTCGCGGCACCATCGTTTTCCCCGAAGGGGTGAAGAGCTTCTATGCCGCCCAGGAGGTCAAGCTGCAGCAGGTCTCGCTGAAACAGCTCGTTTGCCTGCCTGGCTCCGAACACGATCATGGCGATGCGCAAGTGGCCGCGGCGCTGCACAAGGCTGGCCTTGGCGACTTCATCGAGCATATGGCCGATGAAAGCCGTGAGGGCAAAAACTGGGATCAGGTGCTGTCGGGCGGCCAGAAGCAGAAGCTGGTGGTGGCCCGCATCATACTGCAACAGCCCGGACTGCTGTTCCTCGATGAAGCGACCGGTGCGCTCGACCCGGATGGCAAGATTGCCTTCCACCAGGCTATCAAGGACAATTGTCCCGACGTGACTGTGATCAGCGTCATGCACGAAGCCGTGGCGCCGAGATCTGTCGCCGGCACCGAGTTCTACCACAGCATGGTGGTGATCGCCGACGGCGTCGCCAACAAGAAGCCCCTGGCTCCGACGCTGCCGGTCGAACTCACCACAATTCTGGTTCAGCCACAGCCGGTCGAGGACAAATGGCTGCGCTTCTCGCGTCGGCTCAAGCAGAAATAACGATGATTTCCCCACGACTTGCCGGGCAATACGGCAGGGGGCGATCACAGTCTCGCGATCGGGGCCGTCAGGCACCGTTTTCCTTCCTCAGTGTGATTGACTCGGCAAGGCGCGCTCCTATGTTGCGCCGGCTTGCTGATAGTCAAATCCGAACCCGCAAGCGGAAAGGTCACCACGCCATGCCTGGCGACAGTATTAGTCGAACGCAACCGCCGTCCGCCTAGACGTGACCTGAATGGTTCATGTCCTGCCGGACGGCAAGGAGTGAGCCATGAACGATTTTTCTCCCGTAGCGGACGACGAGGCCGTCGCCATCGCCCGCATCCTTGCAAACGACCACGTCGCCGACGTCGTCGAGGCGCTCAACCATGAACCGCGCGAAACGGCGACGGATCTGCTTTGCGCCGTGCCTTTCGAGCGGCTGGTCGAGATATTCGATCAGCCTGAGCTCGAAGGCGCGCCCGAACTCGTGGAGGCCCTGCCCCGCCCCAAGGCAAGCAAGCTGCTCACCGCCATGTCGGTCGACCGGGCAGCCGACATCCTGCGCGAGCTCGACGAACCGGCTCGCTCCGAGCTGCTCGGTGCGCTGGCGCCGCCACTGCGCGCGACCCTTCTTTCCATTCTGGGTTATCCCGAAGGCAGCGCCGCATCGATCATGACGACCGAATTCGTCAGCGTTCCGTCCGATTGGACCGTTGGGCGCACGCTCGATTACATCCGCAAGGTCGAGCGGACGCGCGAAACCGTCTACGCGATCTACATCGTCGATCCGGAAACGCATCTCCTGGTGCGGTCGACCGGTTTGCGCCGGCTTATCACCGGGGAGCCGGACGACTCCATCATGTCCGTGGCGCCGGACCGCGTACCGGTGACGGTCACCCCGCTGACCGATCGTGAAAATCTGGCGCAGACGATCTCGAAATACGATTTGCTCGCGGTCCCCGTCGTCGATCACGGCAAGATTCTCGGCATTGTCACGATCGACGACATCATCGACACGATGATCGAAGAGACGACGGAGGACGTGCATCGCTTCGGCGGCATGGAAGCGCTTGACGAGCCCTACATGAAGATGAGCTTCCTCGCGATGATCCAGAAGCGCGGCGGATGGCTCTGCGCCTTGTTCATCAGCGAGATGCTGACGGCCAACGCCATGCAAAGCTACGAGGGAGAGCTGGAAAAGGCGATCGTGCTGACGCTGTTCATTCCGCTGATCATGAGCTCCGGCGGCAATTCCGGCTCGCAGGCGACCTCGCTGGTCATCCGCGCGCTGGCGCTGCGTGAGATCGGGCTGCGCGACTGGTGGCGCGTCGCCTTGCGCGAACTGCCGACCGGATTGGTGCTCGGCTCGATGCTGGGTCTGGTCGGCATCTGCCGCATCGCACTCTGGCAATATATGGGTTTCTACGATTACGGCCCGCATTGGCCGCTGATTGCGGCGACGGTCGGGGCGGCACTGGTCGGTATCGTCACCTTTGGCTCCCTGTCCGGGTCGATGCTGCCGTTCGCTCTGAAGAGGATCGGCTTCGACCCCGCCAGCGCATCGGCCCCGTTCGTCGCCACGCTGGTCGATGTCACCGGGCTGGTGATCTATTTCTCGGTGGCGCTGGTCATCTTGCGCGGCACGCTGCTGTAGCACGACAACTGTCTCCGCCGCCGGCAAAGGCTGGCGGCGCGGCTGAAGAGAACTTCGCCCCGTCGAGCGAAAAGGAGGCGCGCCGACAATGCGCTCCTCCTCGACGGCCTGGTCGACGACCAGATCGATGCGTCCGCCAAAGTCACGAGCAAGCGGTGCTGAGCTGAGCGGGGGCGACGGACATTGATTGCTCCCCTTTGACGGCAAGCCGCTGGCAGCGGACGACAGATCAGACGCGCTGGCCGTCTTTCACCCGGTATGTCGGCTTGTACATGGTGACGAGTTCTTCCGCGGCGGTCGGGTGTACCGCCATGGTCCGGTCGAAATCATCCTTGGTCAGCCCTGCCTTCAGCGGAATGCCGAGCAGTTGCGCCATCTCTCCCGCATCCGGCCCCAATATGTGGGCGCCGAGCACTTTGCGCGAGGCGCCATCGACCACCAGCTTGATCAGCATCTTCTCGTCACGGCCCGACAGCGTATGGCGCATCGGCCGGAAACTGGCGCGATAGATCTCGATATCGGCGAAACGCTTGACGGCTTCGTCTTCCGACAGGCCCACGGTGCCAATCTCCGGCTGCGAGAAGACGGCGGTGGCAATCGTCTGGTGATCGGGCGCGGTCGGGTTGTCCTTGAATGCCGTCTCCACGAAGCACATCGCCTCATGGATCGCCACCGGGGTCAGCTGCACGCGGTTGGTGACATCGCCGATCGCCCAGATGTTGTCGATATTGGTGCGGGAATAGTCATCGACCTTGATCGCGCCGATCGCGGTCATCTCGAGGCCGATGCCTTCGAGGCCCATATTCTCGGTGTTGGGGACGCGCCCGATGGCAAGCATGACCTGATCGACCGTTAGCACCTTGCCGCTGGTGAGAAGGGCGTCGAGCCGGCCGTCCGGCCGCTTGCGCACCCACTCTGTCACCGAATGGCACAGTATCCTTATCCCCTTTTTTTCCATCGTCTCGTGCAGCATGCGCCGCAGGTCCATGTCGAAGCGGCTGAGAATCTCCTTGCCGCGATAGACCAGCGTGGTGTCGACGCCGAGGCCGTGGAAGATGTTGGCGAACTCGACCGCGATATAGCCGCCGCCTTCGATCATGATCGCCTTCGGCAGCGCCGTGAGGTCGAAAGCCTCGTTGGAGAAGATGCAGTGCTCGTGGCCGGGCAGCGCCGGATGCGCCGCCGGGCGGCCGCCGGTGGCGATCAGAATCTGGTCGGCGGTGACGGTGCGGTCCTCGCCCAGAAGATGCACCACGTGCGGATCGACGATCATGGCCCGTGAATGGAAGGGCTCGCCGCCGGCGCCTTGCACATTCTTCTTGTAGATCGCTTCCAGCCGGCTGATCTCGCGATCCTTCTTGGCGACCAGCGTCTGCCAGTCGAAACTAGCTTCCGGCACTGTCCAGCCATAGCCGGCTGCGTCGGCAAAATGCTCCGGGAATTGCGAAGCATAGACATAGAGTTTCTTCGGCACACAGCCGCGAATGACGCAGGTGCCGCCGAAACGGTATTCCTCGGCGATGCCGACGCGCTTGCCAAGTGCCGCGGCGATGCGCGCCGCACGCACCCCGCCCGAGCCGCCGCCGATAACGAAGAGATCGTAGTCATAACCGGCCATAAGCGGCTCCTTGGACGTCGGAAAACGTCAGTGACAGGTAGGCCGCAAACGGCCAAAAGAAAAGCCCGGACAAGCCGGGCTTCACAGACGGCGGCCAAGGCCGCATTTGAAGATGCAAGGTCAGTTCTGCGTGTCGTCGGCAGGAGCCGAACCGTCGGCGGGTGCCGCACCATCTGCCGGGGCTGCATTGTCGGCAGGTGCGGCTCCATTTGCAGGCGCGGGCGCGGCTGGTGCCGCGGCCTTGGCAGCCGCTGCCAGGGTCTCGCCGACCTGCTGGGCCAGATCGCGGGCGAGGCCGTTTTGCCAGATGTCGGCAGCCTTGACCAAATCACGCGTCACGGTCGGGCCGCTGTCGAGCAGCTTCTTGCCGGACTCGGAACTGTAGAAGGCCGCGATATCATTGAGTTCCTTTTCGGAAAACACCTTCGCATAGGCAAGAGCCGCTTCCTTCTCGAGATCGGCGCGGCGCGAGGCCAGTGCCATCGCCTTCTCGTTGACCGTCTTGCCGATCAGTTCCTGCATATCCGGATTCTTCTGGATGAGCTGCGATTCGAGGGCAGCGGCTGCCTGCGGCAGGATGTTGTCGAAGGAGTCGGTCGCATGGATCGCCGCGACTGCTGCCCGGGCCGCCTTCAGGTGCGATTCCGTGACATCCTGCGAAAACGCCGGCGAGGAGAAGGCCAAGACAGCCGAGGCCGCCAGAACGGCGCAAAGGCCGCGAACCCGGTTATACAACATCATGGTCGGTAGAACTCCCTGGTTTTCGGGCGGCATGGACGGTTTGGATGCCGTCGCCGCCGGCGATGATGGCCGCTGACGCCAGCCCGATGAAAAGACCATGCTCGACCACGCCCGGAATGGCGTGGAGAGCATTCGAAAGCGCTCTTGTATCCGGAATGCGGCCAAAAGATGCATCGAGGATAAAATGGCCGCCGTCTGTAACAAAAGGCTGGCCTCCCGTCATCCTCAATGTAACCGGACCGGAAAGGCCGAGATTTCCAGCCGCGGCGGCCACCGCGATCTCGGTGGCGCGCAGGCCGAACTGGTTGACTTCGATAGGCAAGGGAAACCGGCCGAGCGTCTCGACCATTTTCGATTGGTCGGCAATGACGATCATGCGCCGCGAGGCCGCGGCCACGATTTTCTCGCGCAACAGCGCGCCGCCACCGCCCTTGACCAGGGTCAGTTCCGGGTCGACCTCGTCGGCGCCGTCGACGGTCAGATCGAGCTCGGGCGTTTCCTCAAGCGTCGACAATGGCACGCCAAGCTCGCGGCACAGCAAAGCGGTGCGCTCCGAAGTCGGCACACCTGTTATCCTCATGCCGGTGGCGACCTTGTCGGCAAGCAGCCTTACGAACTCCTCGGCGGTGGTGCCGGTGCCTATGCCGAGCCGCATGCCGTCCGTGACATGGGCAAGGGCCGCCCGCGCGGCCTCGACCTTCAATTGCCTCGCATCCATGCCGCTTTGCTGCCCCGGAACCCTGACCCATGCCGCCCAAAAGTGATCTCGATCTTGGGAAAACGACATGCATAGAACAAAGAACCAAAGCCCGCCGTATGGTCCGTTTCGACGCGACGCGCTTTGGTGTTTCGGGCTCGTAGCATTTTTGCAGGCTCGGTCAAAGCCCTTGGCGGCTATCCACCGGTCTGCTTGCCTTGGCGCGTCGCAGCCGCTATCGCCTGCCGATGTACAACCCTGCGCAGGATGGATCATGAGTCGCCCGATCATCGTGTTCGATCTCGACGGAACGCTGATTGACACGGCGCCGGACCTGCTCGACAGCCTCAACCACAGCCTGGCCGCCAGCGAACTCGCGGCCGTCGATGAGGCCGGCTTCAGGCGCTTTGTCGGCCATGGCGGCCGCGTCATGATAGAGCGGGCGCACGCCGCGCAGCAGCGATCGCTTGATGTCGCGGAGCATGACCGGCTCCTGAAACTGTTCCTCGATCACTACACCGACAACATTCCCGGCAAATCCCGTCCCTACCCCGGTGTCATCGATGCGATCGCACGCTTCGAGAACGCAGGCTATCTGCTGGCCATCTGCACCAACAAATACGAGGCCAACTCGCGGGCATTGATCGAGGCGCTCGGCTTGACCAGACATTTCGCGGCAATCGCCGGACAGGATACGTTCGCGTTCCGCAAACCCGACCCGCGCCATCTGACCGAAACCATCCGACTGGCGGGCGGCGATCCACACCGCGCCCTGATGGTCGGCGATTCGCAAACCGATATCGACACCGCCAAGGCCGCCGGCATTCCCGTCGTCGCCGTCGATTTCGGCTATACCGACCGTCATGTGCGCGAATTCGAACCCTCGGCGGTCATCTCCCATTTCGACGCGCTGACGCTCGATCTGTCGCAAAGGCTGATCGCTGCCGCAGGGCACTGAGCGGATAGGTCTCGGCACTAACCAGGACTGACCCGAAAGAGCGAAAAAACCGATCCCTGTGAGAACACCAGACACCGCCTTGACTTAACCGGCTGCCCTCCCTTATATCGCGGCTCGCTTGGCCTTCGGGCAACGAGCGGGCGATTAGCTCAGCGGGAGAGCACACCCTTCACACGGGTGGGGTCGCAGGTTCAATCCCTGCATCGCCCACCATTTTTCCCAAATGGTTATCCGGCTCTATCTTCGCGCCGAAGCGGAAAAAATTGCAGCCTGCGCGGCCATAGCCAGGCGCGTACCGCATCCGTCTGGAACCAACCACAACCCCAGCGAGTTTCCTTCCGTCGAAACTTGAGGGAAAACCATGTCCAGACTTCTTCTGGCGACCAGCGTCGCCGTTCTTCTCGCTGCCGCTCCGGCTCTGGCCGCGGATGAAAAGCCGCTGCCGCCGGCCAATGCCAAGAAACTGTCGGAGATCATCGCCAAGGTCGAGCAGCGCGATGGGTTTCGCTACGTGAAGGAAGTCGACTGGGACAGTGGCGCCTACACCGTCACCTATTACACCTCGGACAAGGCCAAGGTCGAAATCACCTACGATCCGGTGACGGCCGAGCCCAAATAGGGGCGCCTGCAGATATCCTCGGATTGGATGGATATGCCCGGTCTCGGGGCGCCCGTGGAGGGTCCCCGGACGCGCCGCGAAATGCCCATCCTTGGAATATGATGCCGCCCTTTCCGCCGGCCGAGACGCCGGATTCCGGCGCCCCGCTGTCGGAGCGATAGCGCATGTCGCCCAAAAGTGCGCAACGGTTTTGGGACAACGACATGCACAAAAAAAAGAACTCAAAGCGCAATACGCTTTGATCAGCTCGAGGGCGAGCGCACCGCCTCGGTCGCGTCCAGCGCCTGCTTCAGCCGGGAATCGCGGTCGTAGACATCGTTGAAATACTCGACCTTGCCGGACATGTCGGGCCAGGCGGTGAAGTAGGCGACATAGACCGGAATCTTGCGCGTCACATCCTCGGTCGAGTGCCCATGCTTCAGCTTCTCGGCGACATAATCGACCGAGGTGCCGAGCACCGCCGCCGCCATGCCGCGCGGATCCTGCAGGCGCACGCAGCCATGGCTGAGCGCGCGCATATCCTGCTTGAAGAACGATTTCTGCGGCGTGTCGTGCATGTAGATCGCATGCTTGTTGGGGAACAGGATCTTCAGTTCACCCAGCGCATTGGCCTCGCTTGGCTGCTGGCGCACATTGTAGGGAATGTTCGCACCATAAGCGCCCCAGTCGACCGCCGAGGACGGAATGTGCTTGCCGCGCGCATCGGTCACCTCATACCCGGCGCGGTCGAGATAGCCGGGATCGCTGCGCAACCTGGGCAGCATTTCGTTGACGATGATCGACTGCGGCACACCCCAATAGGGATGGAAGTCGACCTGCTTGATCTGGTCGTAGAAGAATGCCGTCTGGTTGGTGACCCGGCCGACGACGGCACGTGTCTTCAGCTTCTCTTCGCCATTGTCGACGTAGCTGGCGGTGAACGCTGGCTGGTTGATGAAGACGCGCGGGCTGCCGAGATCGGACGGCAGCCAGCGCAGTTCTTCCAGCGCCACCTGCACCTTGAGCAATCTGTCGGCCTTCGACGTGCCAGCCAGCAGGGCGACCGTACGCGGACCGATGACGCCGTCGCCCTTCATGCCCTTCTTCTGCTGCACCGCCTTGATCAGCGGCACCAGTTCGGGAACGTAGATCTCGCTGGTCGCCAGTCGCGACAGCAGCTCTCCATAGGTGCCGCCCATCTCGTCATCGAGATTGCGCGCGATCAGCGACAGCAGCTTCGGCAGTTCGGGGCTGGTTTCGCCGGGCTTCAGCAGCAGCTTTGGATCCACGACGATCTCGTTTTCCTCGCTCGCCCGCAGGGACTCCAGTTCGACACGCAGCGCCTGATATTCGGCATTCTGCGGATGCCGCGATTCCAGATACGTGCGAACTTCCTGCGTATGCGCCAGCGTCTTCAGCACGCCGACCATGTCGAGCGGCTTGGCCGGGAAATCATAATAGCCGGTCATCCGGTTGGGTTCGACACGGCCGCTCTGGGCGTCATGCGCGTAGCGCAACACGCGCGCCGACAGCGCCATCTCGAAGCGGAGGAGTTCCTTCAACTTGGCCGCGTCATCCGCCGAGGACGAACTCGCGGCAGGCACGTCGACAGTGTAGTCGGCGGGCGTGAGGCCGTAGCTTGCAGCCTCGCCGAGCACCCGCACCGCATCCTGGGCGCGGTTGTTGGGGCCGGTTCCACTCACCCAGATGAAGTCCGGGTTGGCCGAATAGTACGCGATCAGCGCCTTGGCGACGTCGGGTTCGGCATAGAGTTCGTAGTCGCCGAGACCGGCAATGGCGTCGTGAAAAGCGGCCCCCGTGGTGGATGGAACGAACGCGGCGTCCTGGGGTGTCGCGGGCTGTGGCGCTGAGGACAGTTTCGAGAAGTCGACGCGCACCAGCTTGTCGGCCTTGTATGTGTAGTAGGACGGGCTGCTGATTTTTACCCCGCCATCGCCGCCCCCCGGCGCTTTCGGCTTGTGCTTCGGTGGCGGCGGAAACTCGCCCTGCGGCTGGTGTCTGACGCCGCCGCCGAACAACATCTCGAAGAGCCCTTGCGCCCCTGCCTGGGGCACGCCGAAAGCAAGCGTCGCCGTCATCGCCATCAGCGGCAGCACGGTTGCTTTGTTACCAACGAATTTCATGAATCACCCGCTCCGGTCGCAACCGGTTCCCGTTCCGCACGCTAGACCGTCTCGCTCACCGCATGGCGGATGTAAGGCGCGACTATACCGATTCATACCGATTTGGTTAAGCTTCCATAAATTTCGGCGGGGCTGTTGCAGAACGGTTTCACAACGTCGTGACGGCTGGAGCGGAGGTATTTCCGCCCCAGTCGCGGGGATCCAGGCGCCTTCAGGCGTTAGCGCCGCCATCGATGGTCGGTGCGGTGCCGGGGACGAAACGGCCTTCCGGACCGGCGAGCCACGCCACCATGCCAGCGATCTCCTCGGCCTTGCCGAATCGCGGCGTCGCCATCTCCTGGCGCTGGTGTTCGGCATGGGGCCGTCCGCCGGGTTCATGTCGGTATCGGTCGAGTCCGGATGGATGACATTGGCGGTGATGCCGCGCGCACCGAGGTCTCGCGCCAGAGCCTTGGTCAGGCCGACCAGCGCCGCCCTGCTCGCGAACCGTAGCCGGGGCGATGGCCGCGTGGAAGACGGTGGTTGGCACCAACGCCGCGTGACAAACGCAGGCTCTTGTGCTCGAAATTCGAACCAGCCAGCAAGTGAGGGACGACCGTGAAAAAAGGGTATCGCGAACTGCTCGACGAGGCGAACGCCGAGATCGAAGTGGTTTCCCCGGAGGAAGCGGCAGGATTGCTCGAGGACGAAGGCACCGTCTTCGTCGACCTGCGCGACCCTCGCGAGATCGAACGCGACGGCAGGATCCCCGGCGCCAAGCATGTCACCCGTGGCATGCTGGAATTCTGGATCGATCCGGAAAGTCCCTACCACAAGCCGTTCTTCGCTTCGGGGAAAAGCTTTGTCTTCTTCTGCGCCGGCGGCTGGCGCTCCGCACTGGCCACCAAGACCGCACAGGACATGGGGCTCACGCCGGTCAAGCATATTCTTGGCGGTTATACCGCCTGGAAGGCGGCTGGACTGCCTGTAGAGCCTGGCGAAAAGAAAAAATAATCCGAGGCTGCTCAGTGGAGCGGCGACGGCTCCCGGGCCACGAAGGCGACGGCGTGTTCAACCACGCCCCTGTCCGCAAGAATGCGGCGATGGCCGAGCCCTTCGGCCCACCGGAGCCGCACATGGCGGCCGGCACCGGCATAACGTCTTGCATGTTCGGCCGGCACCTCGCGGTCGTCAGGCGCGTGGATGACCAAGGTCGGCACGGGCGCCTGGGCGAGCTGGCGGTCACCGGTGAATTCATGCAGCGGCCGGCCGGAAAGGTGTTCGACGCGGTCCGCCATGGCAACCTGCGAGCGGGGGCCGACGTTGAGCATGCGGCTGAAGTCGGCGAAGATCGCCGGCAAGGAGCTTGGTGCCGCGATCAGCACAAGACGTCCGGCCGCCAGCGGCTGGATGTTCTTGATGGACCCGGCAATGGCATTGGCCGCGATGGCACCGCCGAAGGAATGACCGACCGCCGCGGCAAAGGGGCCAAACCACTCGCCGGCAACCCGCACCGCGTCCACCGCGTTGACCATGTTCAGTCTGCGGCCCTGCGACTGGCCGTGGCCGGGCAGGTCAAGCGAAACCACCCTGTAGCCGGCCGCGCGATAGCCCTCGATCAATGCGCGCATATATTCGGTGCGCGATCGCCAGCCGTGGACGACAAGCACCGTGCCTGCGGCAGCCCTGCCCGGCTGCGGCCGGAATTCATGCACCATCATGCAACCGGTCGCGGTCTTCAGCCGATGATGGCGCGCTTCGGCCATGAACCCGGCAGCCCGGTCGATGGCGCGGCGCTCGCCGTCGGTGAGCGCCCTGGTGCTTGGCGTACGGCAGAACAGTTCGAAAGCCGCGCGCCCGGTGATACGCGGCGCGATATGTTCGCCCGCACCAAACACACCTCGGATGACCTTCAGCCCGAATGATGCCATAGTGAGAATCCATCCATACGTTCAAGCATGAACATAATAGTTCAAAGATGAACAATAGACAAGAGCTACCCTGGGACAACCCGCGTTTTCGCAACTGGGTCGCGGTGGCGCGCGCCTGCCATGTGCTGGAGCGCACGCTGGCGGTGAAACTTGCGCCGCTCGACCTGAAGCCGGCGCAGCTCGACGTGCTGATGAACCTCTACCGCCATCCCGGCATGTCGCAGCACGACCTTGCCCGCAAGCTGCTCGTCGGCCGCTCCAACATCACCATGCTGTTGCCGCAGCTGGAAACGCGTGGCCTGCTGCGCCGCGAAGGCGACGAGAAGGACAAGCGCATCCTGCGCCTCGCCCTGACCGAAGCCGGCGAAACGCTGCTGATGCAGGCGCTGAAAGTGCATATGGCGCTGATCGAAAAGGCGATGAGCCAGTCGACGCCGGAACAATGCGACATGATCGGCGAGCAGATGCGCAAGATCACCGAAGTGCTGAAGGAAGCCTGACCGTCGCTTGGCCAGGCATCCACTTACCACATCGATTTTTTCGCCCGCTCCGGCCATTCCTTGTCATAGGTTTCGCCGTCGATGTTCCTGCGGCTGGTGATTTCCAGGATCTGTCCGGGCGTTGGCAGCGACTTCGGGTCGACATGCCTGGCCGGGTTCCACAATTGCGACCGCACGATGGCGCGGGCGCATTGGAAGTAGACCGTATCGACATCGATGACGGTCACCGAGCGCGCCGGCTTGCCGTCCACGGTGAACGACGCGCAAAGTGCTGTATCGGTGGTGATATGCGCCCGGCCGTTGATGCGCAGCGTCGTGCCGGAGCCCGGCACCAGGAACAGCAGGCCGACGCGCGGATCCCTGATGATGTTCCTCAGCGAATCCGCGCGGTTGTTGCCGCGCCGGTCCGGCATCATCAGCGTTTTCGTGTCAACGATACGCACGAAGCCGGCGAGATCGCCGCGTGGCGAGCAGTCCAGCCCCTCCGGCCCACTGGTTGAGAGGGCAACGAACGGCGAGGCGTTGATGAAGGCGGCATATTCCGGGATGACATGGTCGAGTTCCTTGACCAGCGAGGCTTCGCCGGGCAGTCCGTAGAGCGCCTCCAACTGCTCGACCGATGAGATGACCGACATCTTCTTCCCTCCCGCGAACCTTTTGCCGGCGCTACGCCACGTCCATGACGATTTGACGACAACCGGTCGCCGAAGTTGATTTCGGCGCTGAGGTCAGCGGTCACGGCTCAAGCCCTTTTCCGCAAGTTCCGCTAGGTAAGCACTCCAGCGCTCGTCTTTCTCGTGCCCGAGCGTGTGAAGGTAGTTCCAGGTGAAGATGCCTGTGTCATGGAAATCGTCGAAAGTGATGCGCACCGCATAGTTGCCGACCGGCTCGATCTTCAGGATGGCCACATTGCGCTTGCCGGGAACCGTCACCCGCTGATCCGGTGAATGGCCCTGCACCTCCGCCGACGGCGATACCACGCGCAAGAGTTCCGCCGACAGTTCGAACGGCTGATGGCCGGGAAACGTCACGGTGAGCAGCTTGCGGTCCTTGGAGACCCTCAATTCTTTTGGCGCCGTCATGATCGGTCCTGCTTGAAATCGCCCCTTTCCTACGCTGCTTCGTGCCGTGCGAAAAGGCTTGGAGGGTGCCGACGCGCGATGTCGGTCGGGGAATGTTACCAAAGATCAAGGCCGGCTATCTTGAATGGCGGGTTGGATCGTATCACATAGCCGTATATAACGACGCCGGTAATGGCCACGGAACGTTCGAACATGGACATGATCGACCCCTTCGGTCGCACGATCAGTTATCTCAGAGTGTCGGTCACCGACCGCTGCGATTTTCGTTGCACCTATTGCATGGCCGAGGACATGGCCTTCCTGCCGAAGAAGGACCTGCTGTCGCTGGAAGAGCTGGATCGGCTCTGCTCCGTCTTCATCGAAAAGGGTGTCAGAAAGCTGCGCCTCACTGGCGGTGAGCCGCTGGTGCGCAAGAACATCATGCACCTGGTACGCCAGCTGTCGCGCCATCTCGCCAGCGGGGCGCTGGAAGAACTGACGCTGACCACCAACGGCTCGCAACTGTCGCGCTTCGCCGCGGAACTTGCCGATTGTGGCGTCAGACGCATTAACGTCTCGCTCGACACGCTCGATGCCGACAAGTTCCACCAGATCACCCGCTGGGGTCATCTCGGCAAGGTCATGGAGGGGATCGACGCCGCTCAGGCGGCCGGACTGAAGGTCAAGCTCAACGCGGTTGCGCTGAAAGATTTCAACGACGCCGAATTGCCCGGGATGATGCGCTGGGCGCATGGCCGCGGCATGGACCTGACCGTCATCGAGACCATGCCGATGGGCGAGATCGACGCCGACCGGACCGACCAGTACCTGCCGCTCTCGCTGCTGCGCGCTTCTCTGGAGCGCGAGTTCACGCTTTCCGATATTCCCTTCAAGACCGGCGGCCCGGCCCGCTATGTCCATGTCGCCGAGACCGGCGGAAAACTCGGCTTCATCACGCCGATGACGCATAATTTCTGCGAGAGCTGCAACCGGGTCAGGCTGACCTGCACGGGCACGCTCTATATGTGCCTCGGCCAGGAGGATGCGGCCGACCTGCGCGCGCCGTTGCGCGCATCCGAGGGCAACGAACTTGTCGCCGACGCAATCGACGAAGCCATCGGCCGCAAGCCGAAAGGCCATGATTTCATCATCGATCGTCGCACCAGCCGCCCATCGGTGTCACGGCATATGAGCGTGACGGGCGGCTGACCCAGCCGCCGATTTGTGCAAGGTTCGCCTTTCGGTCATCGGCTTTGGGGCAATGCATGCGGCGGCTTTCCTCAATCATGGCGGCTTTCGCGGCAATTGCAGCAAGCAGCGCAACTGCCGCCCCCTTCACCTATGTGAACGAGCGCTTCGGCACGGTCTGCACCTTTCCCGACGAAATATTCACCGATCGTCAGCCCGAGCCGGAAAATGGCGACGGGCAGGTATGGCTGAGCGCTGACGGCGCCAGCCTAACCTGCTCCGGCATTCTCAACATCGACGAGGACACGCCGAAAGGGTTCGTTGCGGCCGAGAAAGCCAGCAAGGGGCAAGACTACAAGATAACCTACGGCAAGACCGGCAAGGACTGGGCTGTGCTGTCGGGCCGGAAGGATGGTAAGATCTTTTATGAGCGGCGGCTGTTCGGCCGCGATGGCGTCATCCGCACAGTCTGGATCGACTATCCGCCGGCCCTGAAGTCGAAATATGACCCGATGGCCGGTGCCATCGCCGGCAGTCTCAAGGGGCCATGATCGCTGCTGGGACCAAGAGCATTTTAGCCACACCGCAAACAAATCTCTGTTCGCGAATGTCCATCTGATTTACCGGCGGTGTTTTCCCGCCTAGCGTCGCTCTTGTAGCGGTTATCGCTCTTGGGGGATCACATTTATGCGCCAACTTCTTGTTTCGTTCGCAATACTCGGCCTCGCCGCCCTGCCCGCGACTGCCCAGTCGATCGGTGGAACCTACACCGTCGCCGGCACCAATTTCGACGGCTCGTCCTATGGCGGCGAAGCCACCATCACGCTCACCAGCGGGACCACCTGCACCATCCATTGGGAGACCGGCGGTTCTTCTTCCGACGGCATCTGCATGCGCAACGACAATGCATTCTCCGCCGGGTACGTCATGGACAAGGATATCGGCCTCGTCGTCTACAAGGTCGAGGAGGACGGCTCGCTGCATGGCCTGTGGACGATCGCCGGCAAGGAAGGCAATGGCACCGAGGTGCTGACGCCGAAGAAATAGCATCGTCATGGCCGGACAGGTTGCGGGAGGCGAAGCCGCCTCCCGACTACGGCCAATCCAGACATGCTTCCATGCCGGCGAGCGTGGGCGCCCCTGTCCTGGTACAGTCCTTTGCCGTTGCTCTTTCCTGGCGGGCTGTTACAGGCTTGGCGCCAAAGCAACCGGTAGATGTCTTGCCTCTTTCTCCCAATCTTCGCTGCGCGTTGTTCATGATGGTGGCGATGGTTGGCTTCACGCTCAACGACGCCATCACCAAATACTCTTCGCAATCGATGAACATGGCGCAAGTCATGCTCATCAGAGGGGCGTTTGCCTCGCTTTTCGTCGGTCTGTTGGCCTGGCGACGTGGCGCGCTCTTCCAGCCGCGCCTGATGCTGCAGCCGCTAGTGGCAATCCGCGTTCTCGGCGAAGCAGGTGGCACCGTGTCGTTTCTCGTTGCGCTTGCCCATTTGCCGATTGGCAGTGTCTCGGCCGTTCTGCAGGCGCTGCCGCTGGCGGTGACAATGGGCGCCGCGCTATTCTTCGGCGAAGCCGTCGGCTGGCGACGCTGGCTGGCGATCGCCATCGGTTTTGCCGGCGTGCTGGTCATCGTGCGGCCGGGCTTCGATGGCTTCAGCGTCTATTCCCTTGTGGCGCTGGCCAGTGTCGCATGCTGCACCGTGCGCGATCTCGCCACCAAGCGCATTCCTCAAGCCGTACCGACGATGCTGGTCTCGACCGCCACCGCACTCGCAATGACCGTCGTCGGCGCGGTGCTGCTATCGCCGATGGGCGGTTGGACGCCGATGACCGGCAAAAGCACGGCGCTGCTGGCGCTGGCAGCCGTTCTTGTGCTCATCGGCTATCAATTCATCATCATGGCGATGCGTTCGGGCGAAATCTCCTTCATCGCGCCATTCCGCTATACGGCGCTCCTCTGGTCCATCCTGCTGGGCCTGATCGTCTTCGGCGACATACCGGACATGCCGATGACCGTCGGCGCTACCATCGTCGTCGGATCGGGCCTCTATGCGCTTTATCGCGAGCGGGTGGTCGGCCGGCGAAGGATCGTCGCTGAAAGCACGGGACCGGCCATGGCGCCGGATGGAATCTAGCCCTCGAAGTTGCTTGCGATTTCCGGCGGCTGGCATACAGGCTGGGGGCATGAAGCGAGATGTCGCGGGGATCATTCTGGCCGGCGGCCAATCGAGGCGGATGGGAGGCGGCGACAAGAGCCTGTTGCCGCTTGGCAGCGGCTGCGTGCTTGATCAGGTCCTGTCGCGCTTTGGTCCGCAGATGGAAAGCCTGGCGCTGAGCGCCAATGGCGACCCGGCGCGCTTTGCCCGGTTCGGACTGCCGGTGCTTGCCGACACGGTCGAAGGCTTTGCCGGACCGCTTGCCGGAATCCTGGCTGGCCTTGAATGGGCCGTTGCCAGCACGTCTTGCAAGGCGATCGTCACCGCGGCCGGCGATACACCTTTCCTGCCGCTTGATCTCGTCGACCGCCTGGCGGCAGCAGCCGGTAAGTATCCCGGGAAGATCGCCGTCGCCTCTTCGGCCGGCCGGCGACACCCGACCTTCGCGCTGTGGCCGACCGGATGCCGCGACGCCTTGCGGCATTTCCTGGTCGATGAGGACAACAGGCGGGTTTCGGCTTTTATCGAGCGGCACGGCCACGTCGAGGTGGACTTTCCGGTCCTGCAATCCGCCGGCCAGCCGCTCGACCCCTTTTTCAACATCAATGTACCGGACGACCTTGCCCACGCCGTGCGTCTGTTGCAGAGCTTGACGTCATGAACATGCGCGTCTTCGGCATCACCGGCTGGAAAAACTCCGGCAAGACCACACTGACCGAAAAGCTGGTCGCCGAGCTTGTGCGGCGCGGCTGGAAGGTCTCGACGGTCAAGCATGCCCATCATGATTTCGACATCGACAAGCCCGGCGCGGACAGCTTCCGCCATCGGCAGGCCGGCGCCACCGAGGTGGCGATCGTATCCGGCAATCGCTGGGCGCTGATGCACGAATTGCGTAGCGAGAATGAACCTTCCTTGACCGATACTCTGGCACGGCTTGCCCCATGCGACATCGTGCTGGTCGAGGGCTACAAGCGCGAATCCCACCGCAAGATCGAAACGAGGCGTCTGGAAGCGAAGGACCGGACCCCGCTTTCGGTGGGTGATCCCAATATTATCGCGGTCGCCGCGGATTTCGCCGTTGCGGACAAGAGCCTGCCGGTATTCGGCCTCGATGACGTAAAATCGATAGTCGACTTCATCGAACGCACGACCGGTCTCGTTGCTTCAGATGTAACCTAACGGCAGAACCGCATTACCGATTTTGGTGGTTTTGCAGTTGCTTTTTTCTTGGAAAGAGTGGGAGTATCGCCTTAGCGGGCGGTCAAAAGCACCGCCCCACAGAGCCGTTTCGGAACGACGGCCGGGACCATAAAGAGAGGACTATCATGCGTATTGCACTGCGTATCGCGCTCGCCGCATCGGCTGCGCTGCTGACGCTCGGCGTAGCCCAGGCCCAGGAAAAGACCCTGAGGATCGGCACCGAAGGCGCCTACCCTCCATTCAACAACCTCACCGCTGATGGCCAACTCGTCGGCTTCGACATCGACATCGCCAAAGCGCTTTGCGATGAAATGAAGGTCAAGTGCACCTTCGTCGCCCAGGATTGGGACGGCATCATCCCGGCGCTTCAGGCCGGCAAGTTCGATGCCATCGTCGCCTCGATGTCGATCACGCCGGAGCGCCAGCAGAAGGTCGACTTCTCGCACAAATACTACAACACGCCATCGGCGCTCGCAGTGCCGAAGGACAGCACGTTGAAAGGCGTGACCAAGGAAGACCTCGCCGGCAAGACGATCGGTGTCGCCACCACGACCACGCATTTCAACTATGCCTCGAAGACCTACACCGACAGCACCGTCAAGGGTTATCCAAGCAGCCCCGAGGAGCAGGCCGATCTCGCCAATGGACGCCTTGACGCCATCGAGGACGATATCGTGGTTCTGCAGCAATGGCTGGATTCGCCTGATGGCGCCTGCTGCAAGATCCTCGGTCAACCGAAGCCGCAACCGGTCGAGATTTTTGGACCTGGCGCCGGCATTGCGGTACGCAAGGGCGAGACCGACCTGGTCAACAAGCTCAATGCCGCCATCGACGCCATACGCGCCAATGGAAAATACAAGGAAATCAACGACAAGTACTTCAAGTTCGACGTTTACGGCGCCGAGTCCTGATAATTGCGCTAAGGGCGGTAAGGAATTCCTCGCCGCCCTTCACTCATCCCGGGATCGCCACGGAGACAAGACCCGTAAATGCCGGCCCAAAGCATTTGGACACTTCTCAGTTGGGGCCCCGATGGCTGGAGTGACGATATCGCCTATGGCGCGATGGTCACCATCGCGCTTGCCCTTGCAACGCTGCCGATCGGCCTGACGATCGGCTTTTTCGTCGCCTGGGCCAAGCAGTCCGAAGAACCGTCGCTGCGGCTGGCGGCCAACATCTACACCACCATGTTTCGCGGCCTGCCGGAATTGGTGACGCTGTTCCTGTTCTTCTTCGGCATGCCGATCCTGCTGCAATACATCATCCGCTTCTTCAAGCCCGAGGCGACGATCGATGTGGACAGCTTCGTCGCCGGCATGATCGTGCTTTCGCTGATCTTTTCGTCCTATGCCAGCGAGGTATTCCTTTCGGCCTTTCGCGCCATTCCAAAGGGCCAGTATGAGGGTGGCTATGCGATCGGGCTGTCGAAGTGGCTGACCATGCGCAAGGTGATCTTGCCCCAGTTGCTGCGCATCGCCTTCCCCGGTCTCGAGAATTGCTGGCTGAGCCTGCTCAAGGACACCGCCCTGGTCTCGGTGGTCAACCTCGCCGAGACCTTGCGCAACGCCGGCGTGGCGGCGCGCGTCACCAAGCATTCGTTCCTCTTCTATAGCTTCGCCGCGCTGGTCTTCCTCGTCCTGGCGATCCTGTCGTCGATCGCCACCGGGTTCATCTTGCGCTCGCTGGGGCGGAGGGAGGCACGATGAGCATCACGGAAGCGATCGCGGTCGAACGGCCTCCACCACCGGTTCGCGGCTGGCCGCGCACCCGCATCGTGGGGTATGCGCTTGTCGGCCTGTGGATTCTCTTCGGCCTCGGTATCGTTGCGTATCTTTTCTATTCCTGGAACGGCGAATTCTTCGCCAGGTATGCGCCGGCCTATCTGCAAGGCCTGGGAACCACGCTGGCGCTCGTGTCGATTTCGATGGTGGTCGGCGCGATCCTTTCATTGGCCGTCACTTATGGCCGCATGTCGAAGAACCGGATCCTGTCCGGCATCGCCTACTGTTACGTCTATTTCTTCCGCGGCACACCGCTGCTCGTCCAGGTCTATCTGGTCTATTACGGCGTGGGCTCTTTCCGGGTGCAGCTCGAATCCGTCGGACTGTGGTGGTTCTTCCGTGACGCCTTCAACTGCGGTGTGTTTGCCTTCGCGCTCAACACCGCCGCCTACCAGGCCGAAATCCTGCGCGGTGCCATCGAAAGCGTGCCCAGGGGCCAGTGGGAGGGCGCCGCCTCGCTCGGCCTGCACAAGCTGCAGACATTGCGCAAGGTCATCCTGCCGCAAGCGTTCATCGTGGCGTTGCGACCCTACGGCAATGAACTGGTTCTGATGATCAAGGCCTCGGCCATCGTCGCCATCATCACAGTCTACGACCTGATGGGCAACGCGAAGCTCGCCTACGCCAAATCCTTCGATTTCCAGGCCTATGTCTGGGTCGCCATCGTCTACCTGGTGATGGTCGAGATCCTGCGCCATGGCGTCGAATGGATCGAGCGCCGGATCACGATTCACCTGCACCGCTGATACATTCGACGCTGCGCGTCAGGCGGCCTGCCCTTGGCCTGCACCAGTCGATGCGGTAGCGCGCGCCTTGACGAATTCGCCGCATGGCCTAGAGCTTCCGCAACTGAAATCTTCTATTCCGTCGGAAGGACAAAGCATGGCATCGGTGGCATTTCTCGGTCTTGGCGTGATGGGCTACCCCATGGCCGGACACCTGAAAAACAAGGGCGGCCACGACGTCACCGTCTACAACCGCACCCGCGCGAAAGCCGAACAATGGGTCGCTCAACATGGCGGCAGCTTTGCCGCGACACCGGCGCAGGCTGCCAAGGGCAAGGATTTCGTCTTCTCCTGTGTCGGCAATGATGACGATCTGCGCTCGGTGACGACTGGTCCCGAAGGCGCCTTCGAGGCGATGAAGAAAGGCTCCATCTTCATCGACAACACGACGGCTTCGGCAGAAGTCGCGCGCGAACTGGCACAAGCCGCGCAATCGAGCGGATTCTCATTTCTCGACGCGCCGGTCTCCGGTGGCCAGGCTGGTGCCGAGAACGGCGTGCTGACGGTCATGGTCGGTGGCGACCAGGCTGCCTTCGACAAGGCCAGGCCGGTCATCGACGCCTACGCCCGCATGGTCGGGCTGATGGGGTCGGCAGGCGCCGGCCAGCTCACCAAGATGATCAACCAGATCTGCATCGCCGGACTGGTGCAGGGACTGTCGGAAGGCGTCCATTTCGGCAAGAAGGCCGGTCTCGACATCGAGAAGGTGATCGAGGTGATCTCCAAGGGTGCGGCCGGTTCCTGGCAGATGGAGAACCGGCACAAGACCATGAATTCCGGCAAATATGATTTCGGTTTCGCCGTCGACTGGATGCGCAAGGACCTCGGCATCTGCCTGGCGGAAGCCGACCGCAACGGCGCCAAGCTGCCGGTGACCGCGCTTGTCGACCAGTTCTACAAGGATGTGCAGGCCATGGGCGGCAAGCGTTGGGACACGTCCTCGCTGCTGGCGCGGCTGGAGAAGTAGGCGCCCATGTCCCTGCCCGCTCCAGACTGGACCGCGCAGGAGATCGTCGCGCATCTGCGCTCGATCGGCACCGAGGAGAATCGCCGCGGCATGGCGCGGTTCGGCATCAACACCGCGACCGCGCTCGGCGTCGGCAATGTGGATTTGCGGCCCTTGGCGCGCAAGCTGAAGCGCAACCACGAACGGTCCCTGGCGCTGTGGGCTAGCGGCATTCGCGAAGCGCGGCTGATCGCGGCTTTCACTGGTGAGCCAAGGGAGATCACCATTGAGGAATGCCGCCGCTGGGCCGGCGATTTCGATTCCTGGGAAGTTGTCGACACTGTCTCGGACCTGTTCGTGGACACGCCGTTCTGGCGTGAACTGATCGAAGAGTTCGCGGCCGACGAGCGCGAATTCGTCCGCCGCACGGCCTTTGCGATGCTGGCATGGGCGGCTGTGCATCTGAAGAAGGAACCTGACGCGACGTTCCTCCCTTATCTGCGATTGATCGACGCCCATGCCGGCGATGAGCGCAATTTCGTCAGGAAAGCGGTCAATTGGGCGCTGCGGCAGATCGGTAAGCGATCGGTGACGTTGCATGCTCCTGCCCTTGCCCTGGCGCAGAAACTTGCGGTCTCCAGCGATAAGACTGCGCGTTGGATCGGCAGGGACGCCGCGAAGGAACTGTCGAATGGCAAGACGCTCGAACGACTCGCCGCCAGAAAAGTCTGACGGTGCCGATATCCGTTTCACCGAGGTGACGCGGGCAACACGCGTCAGCTTCGAGACCTTGTTCGGGCAGCCCGGCGCGCCGAAATATTGCTGGTGCATGGCCTGGCGGCACGCGGGTCGCGAGCGTATGCAGAACGACGAGAAGAAGCGTCGGATGATGGCGCTCATCGATGCCGGCACGCCGGTCGGCATCCTCGCCCATGTCGACGGAAAGGCCATCGCATGGTGCTCGGTCGCGCCGCGCGAGACCTATCGCAAGCTTTCAAGTCAGCAGGACGACAGCGAGACTGGCGTCTGGTCGATCGTCTGCTTCTACGTGCCAAGGGCGTTGCGCCGCGGCGGCCTTGCTTCGGCCCTGCTCGATGCGGCCATTGACCATGCCTTTGCCAATGGCGCGCGCATCGTTGAAGCCTATCCGGTGGACGAAGCGTCGCCGAGCTATCGGTTCATGGGTTTTCGCGACATGTTTGCTGTTCGCGGTTTCCGCGAGGCCGGCATGGCCGGATCTCGCCGATATGTGATGCGGCTCGAGCATTGACGCCGTTGGCCTCGGCGTCTTTACTCCCCGCAAGGGAAGCGGCCATGAACTGTTTCAAGTCGATCATAGCGCTCGCGGCGGCGTTGTCTCTCTCCATTGCTGGCGCCTCGGCCGCGACCATGCACATCTTCTGGAAGGATTTGCGCCCGGCCACCCAGGCGGTTGCCGGAGATGCCGGCCTGCCGATGATCGCGGCAAAATTGCCCGACCACGGCGAGACGCTGTCCGTTGGCCTGCAGGACAAGACCATACAATTAGCCGGCTATGCATTACCGGTCGATCGCGACGGCGACCTCGTTTATCAGTTCCTGTTGGTGCCGTGGACGGGCGCATGCAGCCACATGCCGACGCCGCCGCCCAACCAGATCGTACTGGTTACGCCCGCCCATCCCTACAAGATTTCGGAAGCTTACCAGCCGGTCGCCGTCACCGGTGCCCTTAAGCCGGACATGGAAAAAAGCCAGCTGTTCATCCTCGACGGCGTCAGCGTCATCCTGTCCGGTTACACCGTCCGCAAGGCGGAGGTGGTCGGTGTCGACACTGTGCCTGATACAATCACCCTGCCGGTGAACTCGCCCTGGACATTCCTCAACAAGAAGAAGAACTGATCGGATCGACGCTCAGGCAGCGTTGGCGCCTGATTCCTTATCCAACACCATGTAGTCGAGCGGGATTTCGGTGGTGTATTTGATCTGCTCCATGGCGAAGGACGACGACACGTCGCGGATTTCGATCTTGGCGATCAGCCGCTTGTAGAACGCGTCATAGGCAGCAATGTCGGGCACCACGACGCGCAGCAGATAGTCGACGTCGCCGCTCATGCGATAGAACTCGACCACCTCGGGAAATTCCTGGATGACCTCGGAAAACCGCCGCAGCCATTCGTGGCTGTGCGAATTGGTGCGGATCGACACGAAGACGGTGACGCGCACATTGACCTTCTCGTGATCGAGAATGGCGACGCGCCGCTTGATGACGCCCTCCTCCTCGAGTTTCTGGATGCGGCGCCAGCAGGGCGTGGTCGACAGGCCGACCTTCTTGGCAACATCGGCAACAGCGAGCGTCGCGTCCTCCTGCAAGAGGCGGAGAATTTTTCGGTCAAGGCGGTCCATCGGAGGCTCCTGGGGAATAGTTTCGCTATATTCCCTTTTATTCAGGCCGTTCACAAGAAAGAAATTCTGCTGATCGGCTTGAAAGCGAGTGATTTCTTGCGGATTGCCTAGGCGATGCGATATCGGATTTCCGACCGCAGGAAAGGCAGCAAATCCATTTCAAACCACGGATTCTGCTTCAGCCAGCCGGTGTTGCGCCAGGACGGATGTGGCAGCGGCAGCACTTTCGGGCCAACGGAATTGTCCCATATGGCCCGCCAGTCCATCACCGTTTCCGTCACCGAGGGACGGCGCGCGGCGCCCATATGCCAGGACTGCGCATAGATGCCGATCGTCAGCACTAGGTCGATCGCCGGCATTAGGGCCATCAATGGCGCGCGCCAGGCAGGAGCGCATTCGCGCCTGGGCGGCAGGTCACCGCCCTTGGCATCCTGGCCGGGAAAGCAGAAGCCCATCGGCACGATCGCGAATTTTTCGATGTCGTAGAATTCGTCGCTGGTCACGCCAAGCCAGTTACGCAGCCGGTCGCCGGAGGCATCGGTGAACGGCATGCCCGACAGGTGCACCTTGGTTCCCGGCGCCTGGCTGGCGATCAGAATGCGGGCGCTGGATGATGGCCGCAGCACCGGTCGCGGCTCATGCCGCAGTGGCTTGCCGATGGGATTTTCGACGCAGATGCGGCAGGCGCGGACCGTCGCGGCGAATCTGTCCAGTTCCACGCTCAAGCGGCGGCACTCGGCCGGCTGGAGATCGCCTGATGCCAACGCAGCACATTGCTGCATTCCTCCGGCACCTCGATCCGTGCCGGCTTCATGAAGTCGATCGCGATCAGGCCGGTGATGTCGGCAATCGAATAGCTGTCGCCGGCGGCGAACTCCCGATTGGCCAACTCTCCGTCGAGGAGTTTCAGGAACGCGACCGCCTTCGGCTTGTTGGCTTCGCCCCATTCGGGGATCTGTGGGATTTCCCATTCCTTCATCGCCGGATGAATATGGCGAAAGGCCTGGGCGACGCAACTGAGCAAATTGAACTCCATCCGTCTTTGCCACATCTCGACCAGTGCCTTGCCGAGCGCGCCACGTCCGAACAGGGCTGGCTCCGGGTGCAACTCCTCGAAATAGCGGCAGATGGCGACGGATTCGGTGATGACGGTGCCGTCGTCAAGCTCCAGCACCGGCAGGCGTTGCAAAGGGTTGCGCGAACTCACCGCTTCGTTCTTGTGCTCCAGCGCGCCCATGTCGATGGATACCAGCGGAACCGAGATCCCCTTCTCTGCGAGGAAAACGCGAAGCCGCCGCGGGTTGGGCGCCCGGCCGCCGTCGAAGAGTTTCATTCGATCCTCCTTCCCTTCCACCAGATACGCTTCACCAGAAGCGAAAGATCTCCCGCACGGCGTCACCGATGGACGCCAGCGTGCCGTGCTTGCGCTCGACAAGCTCGCCGCGATGGCTGGCGCGCCAGTCCTGTGGCCGGTCGAACGTGCCCGCCCAGATACCAACCTTTGTCGCGCGCGCAATCGCTTCCACGTTTTCGAAGTCGCCATAGGCGACGGCCCAGCCGGCCTCGACCTGAGCGCGGTTGAGATCGGTACCGCCGGCCATGCAATCGCCAAGCAACCGGCCATAGCGATCGCGTTGCCAGCCGCTGCAAGTGACCGGCCTGCCGGCGATCAGGCGCACCAGCGACTGGCGCGCAAGCGTACCACAGGGATAATCGGCGTCGTTCTTGTGGCAGGTCTGGGTGTATTCCGGAGCATCGATGCCGCGCATGCGGATGCGTTCGGTGCCAAGCGTGATCGAATCGCCATCATCGACGACGGCCGCACCTTGCGTCTTGCGCGTCTCCACACGATCGAGACGCGCCGCCAGCAGGATCAGCAGACCCAGAATGATCACGGTCAGCCCATAATCCAGCATTTTGCGCCACAGGGTTCCCGCGCGCGGCCTTGGCGACCAGGAATGGCTCATATGGCAAACGGTTGGTTAATCATTCGAACGTAGCTTAACGCCTTGAAATCGCTGCGCGCATAAATTGAAGTTTTTGATGCCCCTGCAACGCTCGAACACAGCGGACAAGTTCATTGTGGACCGCAGGAAGCCGCATCGCAACAGCGATGTCGCGCGTGCGGTGCGCAAGACGCGCGACCGTCTTTCGCAGCAGGCAGGCAATCTTGATTTCGACCGCGAACTCCTGAAGCTCCACGCCCGCGCCATGACAAGCGGCGCCGTGGTCATCCCGCTACTCGTGCTGGCGATCGCCGCGGCTGGCCGGTTCGCCGGCGTCGGCAACGAGATCGGGCTCTGGGCGCTATTCACGCTTACCTGCTACACGATCGTCGCCTTCATGGCGCGGCGTATCGAGCGGACGGAGGCTTCCGAGATCAACCCCTCGCAGGCACGAAGGGAGTTCCTGGCCGGCCATTTTCTTTGCGGTCTCGCCTGGGCCTGGTTCGTCTGGCTCGGCTGCGGCGCCTGCGCCCTCGACCAGTTCCAGGTGGTCAAGGCGGTGGTGCTGCTGCTTGCCATGGCCGGGACGGCGGTCATGGCCTCGTCCCTCAGCGGCGCACTGTTGGCGACCTTCGCCGTACCGGTGGCGCTCTATGCCTATACCGGGGCCAAGCTGTGGATGCCGGTCGAGGCGATCATGGCGGCGCTGCTTGCCCTGTCGTTGCCTTTCTTCGCCTATGTCGCCCGTCACATCAATCGCTCCTCCTTGATGTTGTTGTCGTTCCGCTCCGAAAAGGACGCGCTGATCGCTGAACTGGAAACGGCGAAATCGATGTCGGACGAAGCGCGGCGACGAGCCGAGGACGCCAACTTGGCAAAGTCGCGTTTCCTCGCTTCGATGAGCCACGAATTGCGCACGCCGCTCAATGCCATTCTCGGCTTTTCCGAAGTGATGGCGAACGAAGTGCTGGGGCCGATGAGCAATCCCACCTATCGCGACTATGCTCATGACGTCCATGATTCAGGCCAGCATCTGCTCGATCTGATCAACGAGATCCTTGACCTGTCGCGCATCGAGGCCGGCCGTTACCAGCTCAATGAAGAGCCGGTGATGTTGCTCAACATCGTCGAGGATTGCTGCCACATGATGGAGTTGAAGGCGCGCAACAAGGACATCCGCGTCGTCCAGGATTTCGAACCGACATTGCCGCGGCTGTTCGCCGACGAGCGCGCGGTGCGCCAGATCACGCTCAACCTTCTGTCCAACGCCATCAAGTTCACCGCCACCGGCGGCGAAATCCGCGTCCGTGTCGGCTGGACCGCGGGAGGCGGACAATACATTTCGATCAAGGACAATGGTCCCGGCATTCCCGAGGACGAGATCCCGATCGTGCTTTCAGCCTTCGGCCAGGGCTCGATCGCCATCAAGAGCGCCGAACAGGGCACCGGCCTTGGCCTGCCCATCGTGCAAGGCTTGCTCGCCATGCATGGCGGCGAGTTCGAGCTGCATTCCAAGCTGCGCGAAGGCACAGAGGCGATCGCCATCTTCCCGCTGAGCCGAGTGATGGAAGAGCTGCCGGCGCTGCCGACCGCGGCGGTGGCGGCACGACGGCGGTAGCAGATTTCAGTGCGCGGTCTGCCTAGCGCCGCACTGCTGCCGCCATTCCCGAACTGGTCAGCGCCGCCGCCTTGACCAGGCCCGCGGCAAGCGCTGCCCCTGTCCCTTCGCCATGGCTGATGCCCAGGTCGAGCAGCGGGCGCAAGCCAAGCAACTCGGCGGCCCTGGCATGCGCGGGCTCCGGCGACAGGCTGGCGAGAAGACAGTGGTCCAGCGCTGCGGCGTTCGCGGCGTGCAGCACCGCTGCGGCCGCGGTTGCCGCAAAGCCGTCGAGCAGCACCGGGACGTTCTGCATCCGCGCGGCGAGGATGGCGCCGGCTATCGCCGCGAACTCGCGGCCGCCGACCCTGCGCAGCACTTCGAACGGGTCTTCGAGGTGGCCGCCATGAAAGGCCAGCGCCGCATCGACCACCTCCGCCTTGCGGGCCCGCATCGCCGGATCGGCGCCGGATCCTGGACCAACCCAGTCGGCACCCCTGCCTCCGAACAGCGCGGCGAGCAGGGCGGCGGCGACAGTGGAATTGCCGACGCCGAGATCGCCGAGGCAAAGCAGGTCGGTGCCGCCGGCGATCGCTTCCATGCCAAAGGCCATCGTGGCGGCACAGCCACGCTCGTCGAGCGCGGCATCCTCGATGATGTCGCCGGTCGGGATGTGCAGGGCAAGATCGAACACCTTCAGCCCGAGATCGTTGGCAATACAGATCTGGTTGATCGCCGCACCCCCGGCCGCGCAAAGTTCGACCGCGTTGGCGGTAGCCGCCACCGGCCGTGGCGAAATACCGTGCCTGACAACGCCATGATTGCCGGCAAAGACAGCCATCAACGGCCTTGTCACGGCGGGCGGAGCCCGGCCGCTCCATGCGGCAAGCCACGCGGCGATGTCCTCGATGCGGCCGAGCGAATTGCGCGGCTTGTCGGCCTTGGCAAACAGCGCGCGCACCCGCGCTTCAGCTTTGAGGTCGGCAGCCGGCAGGTTGTCGAGCAGGTTGCGAAAATCGTCGAAAGGCAGTGCACTGGTCATGTCGTGAGCAATCATTCCTGGAGTTGGTAAGCGGCATAGCCGCGTTGCGCGATCGGCACAACCTTCCCTGATCATTGTCCCTGGTTGCCGCAAAGGTGGCCGCGGAAGGTGCGATAGCGAGGGCTTGCATTGGCTTTGCCGTTGCACCATGTGGGAGTGGAAGAGCGGATTGCGGACGGATCCCTCGAGAGAAAGTCATGACGGCCATCGAATCCCCCTGCATCCTGGTCTGTTCGATCGATATGAAAACCGGCTTCTGCTTCGGTTGCGGCCGCACGCGCGAGGAAATCGGCGCCTGGATGGGCATGACGCAGGAAGCACGCCGCAGTGTGATGGCTGAACTGCCGGCCCGGCTGGAAACGGTCGAGCGCCGGCCTCGCCGGGAAACGCGCCGCACCCGCATGGCGCGCGAACGCGACGCACTTTGATGAGGCGTTGATGGGCCGGTTATTCTGGATAGTGATGGCCGTGATCGGGATGGGAGTGGTCCTGCTCATGATCAACGATTCCGCCGGCAGCACGCTCGGCATCGAGAATTACGATTTCGGCCGGCTGATCTGGCTTGGTGCCTTCGGCGCCCTCATCGGCGCCGGCCTGCTTCGCTCCGGCCGCCCCTTGGGCGCCATGGCCCGCAACCTCGGCGCTTGGGTGGCCATCGTGCTCGCGCTGGTCGCAGGCTATCAGTATCGTTACGAACTGCAGGATATCGCCAGCCGGGTCACAGCCGGCCTCGTTCCCGGCAGTCCGCTGGCGCTCGGCGTCGAAGACGGTCACGCGACCGTGACCCTCGACAAGGCCGAAAACGGTCATTTCGAAGCGCGCATCCTGATCAATGGCAATCCGGTACGGGCCGTTGTCGACACAGGCGCGACCAGCACGGTGCTGACCTCGGAAGACGCGCAAGCCGCCGGCTTCAACCCGGCCGCGCTCAACTACACGATCCCTGTTTCGACAGCCAACGGCATGGCACGCGCCGCGGCTGTGAAGACCGACCAAGTGGCGATCGGCGGCATCGTGCGCAAGGACATGTCGGTGATGGTCGCGGCGCCCGGCATGCTGAGCCAAAGCCTGCTCGGCATGAACTTCATCGGCTCGCTGTCGGGCTTCGACGTGCGCGGCGATCGTATGATCCTCAGGGACTAATGTCAGGCCGCTTCGGCTGCGGCTCCCCCGAACTCGACAGCCTCGAAAGCCTTCTTCAGCACGGCAGGCCCGGCGCCGGGCCGCGTCGCGTCCGTCGACAGGATCTGGCGGTAGCGCCGCGCACCGGGCAGCCCATGGAACAGCCCGACCATATGGCGAGTGACATGGCCCAGCCGCCCGCCCTGCTCGATGTGGTATGCTGCATAATCCGCCATCGCATCGATCAGCGCGGCGAAATCGAACGCCTCGGGCTTCGCGCCGTAGAACGCGGCATCGACGCCGGCCAGAATGCCGGGCGTGTGGTAGGCGGCGCGGCCAAGCATGGCGCCGTCGACATGATCGAGATGCACGCGCGCTTCTTCAAGCGACTGAATGCCGCCATTGATGCCGATGAATTTGTTCGGTTTTCCAGCCTTCAGCCGATAGACCCTGTTATAGTCGAGCGGCGGGATGTCCCGGTTTTCCTTGGGACTCAGCCCTTCAAGCCACGCTTTGCGTGCATGCACCCACAAAGCGTCGGCGCCGGCATCGAAAACCCCGTCGGCCAGCGCATCGAGTGCTGGCTCAGGATCCTGTTCGTCGACGCCAATCCGGCACTTGACCGTGACGGGTATTGCCACCCCCGCTTTCATCGCCTTGACGCAGTCGGCGACGAGGTTGGGCACTTTCATCAGGCAAGCGCCGAACGTGCCCGACTGGACGCGGTCGGACGGGCAGCCGACGTTGAGATTGATCTCGTCATAACCGAACGCTTCGCCGATGCGCGCAGCCTCGGCAAGCTTCGCCGGGTCGGAGCCGCCGAGCTGCAGGGCAACGGGATGTTCCGCCGCATCAAAGCCGAGCAGCCTTTCGCGCGCGCCCTGGATGACCGCGTCGGCCACCACCATTTCTGTATAAAGCAGCGCACGGCTCGTCAGCTGGCGATGGAAGAACCGGCAATGGCGGTCCGTCCAGTCCATCATCGGCGCGATGGAAATTGGGCTGCCTAATCCATTCATATTCTTGTCATTTCAAGCTTCAGCCTGTCCAATGGCTCATTGGAGCGACCGCGAAATTCACCTGCGCCCCTATAGCCGAAAGCAGGCCGAATTGCCAGAAGGCGCCATGTCGGCCGCCCCTGTCGCCTGATCGATGTCCTCGGTGGAAACTCGACCTCCTCCCGCGGATGCCGCGCCTTCTCGATTTGAGGAGCGCGGGTCGCGTTGGTTTGCTGCGGGTACCTCTGCGATTTGTCTCCCGAGCAGCCTAGCTCCTGCAGCGGCGCGGCCGGCCGCGCAAAACCACTCGGCGGGGCACCAGACATGGTCAAAAGTGGAGGCGCGCTTTCACCGGAACGGCGGACCTCAGAGGCCCACGCAAGAGCTATCTGAATATGCGCGAAAAATGGCAAGGCCGTTCCTCGCGCCATCCCTACAGCGCCACGTCGACAGCCACAACGCCCTCTGCCAAGCGCGAGAGAGGCTCGCGGAACTGCTTTGGCGAATTGGTCCTCATGAACAAGGACGCATATCCCAGCCAGCCGACCTGCATGGCGCGATCGAAGAGGTATTCCCGACGCTCGTGCAGCCGAGATGCGCGAAGGGCGATCTCAGGTAGTCACCTTCATGGCAGCGCAAAAACCGCCGCGGCCATCGCGGACGTGGCGGTTAAGTTCGAGGCAATGCGGCTACCGCCGCAATGCGTGAACGCTCGCCATGGTGTCGCTGCCTATCGGCATCGCCATGTCATCATCGAGAAGCCGCGTGATCCGGGCAAAGCCGGTGAACGCTTTCCTTGCTTCCTCGGCCGACATCTGGCCCGACAGGGCAGCCGAGCAGCAGTTCAGCGCACACTGATACACAGGGCCACGCCTTCCCGTTGGCCATTTGCGCAGGAAAACCATCGCTTCGGCGACACTATCTACTTCTTCTACAGGGTGTCCCTGCCCGCGCGATATCCGCACGGGCGAAAAGAAATGCAGGCAGTCCATAATTTCCTCCCGGTCGATCGCGATGCGCTCGATCGAACCAAATGAAACGCGTCATCTGGCGGTTGGTTCCACGCAGAACGTAAAATCTTAAAAAAATCCGCCGGTCGAAAGCGGCCACCGAAGGAGCTGGCTACGCCGTCGGGAAAAAGGACAGGCCACTTTACGGTCGGGTGGTATTTCTTTACCTCCAACCGCCCGAACGGCAGTGGTCCCGCTGTGATCGGGCATCGCCTGGACAGCATCGCCGTTACCGAAATTCGAATCACCCGGCCGGTGGGATTCGGCAACGGCCCACCATTGCGGTCCCACGATAATCGCGGTTCGCATTGAATATCTTTAAGGTCAAAGCCGACAAATGGATTGCTTGCCGGTTCCCTAGCGTCAGGCTTAACCTCTGCGGTCAACGCGTGAGGGCGCGTTTTGGCAAAAGGGGACGTTGCAATGACAATACAAGGTGCATCGCCTGACTTATACAACGAGGATCTCGCTCCTGCGAAAATCCGCAATTGGGGACCGTTTTCGATCTTCAACGTCTGGACGTCGGACGTCCATAGCCTCTGGGGCTACTATCTCGCCGCCAGCCTGTTTCTGTTCTGCGGCGGCTTCGTCAATTTTATTATCGCAATCGGCATCGGCTCGCTGATCATCTATGCGCTGATGAACATGGTCGGCTATGCGGGCGTGAAGACGGGCGTGCCCTACCCTGTTCTTGCCCGCGCTTCCTTCGGTATCTGGGGCGCCAACATACCGGCGCTGGTACGCGCGATCGTCGCCTGCTTCTGGTACGGCGCGCAAACGGCGGCCGCCTCCGGCGCGATCGTCGCCCTGCTGATCCGCTCGCAATGGTTCGCCGATTTCAACGCCAGTACGCATTTCCTCGGCCATTCCGGCCTGGAGGTGATCTGCTTCGTGGTCATTTGGGCGCTGCAACTGCTGATCATCCAGAAAGGCATGGAAACGGTGCGCCGCTTCCAGGACTGGGCCGGGCCTGCCGTTTGGGTGATGATGCTGATCCTGGCGGTCTATCTCTGCGTCAAATCCGGTACCTTCGCTTTCACCAGCGACATCCCGATGGACGTGCTAAAGGAAAAGACCAAGGACGCGGGCGTGCCGGGCGAACCGGGTTCATGGACCTCGCTGTTCGCGGTGGCCGCCATCTGGGTGACCTATTTCTCGGCGCTCTATCTCAACTTCTGCGATTTCGCCCGCTACGCGCCGGACAAGGCCGCGTTGCGCAAGGGCAACATCTGGGGCCTGCCGGTCAACCTGATCCTGTTCTCGCTGGTCGCCGGCGTTACCACTATCGCCGCCTATGACGTCTATCACGAGGTGCTGCTGCACCCTGACCAGATCTCGGCCAAGTTCGACAGTTGGTTCCTGGCCGCGCTCGCCGCCTTGACCTTCGCCGTCGCGACGCTCGGCATCAACGTCGTGGCGAACTTCGTCTCGCCGGCATTCGACTTCTCCAACGTCTTCCCACGTCAGATCGATTTCAAGAAGGGCGGCTACATCGCGGCTATCATCGCGCTTGTGCTCTATCCCTTCGCCCCGTGGGAGGGCAGCGCCGCGTCCTTCGTCAACATCATCGGCGCGACGATGGGGCCGATCTTCGGCGTCATGATGGTCGACTACTACCTCATCCGGAAGGGCGAGGTCGATGTCGAGGCGCTCTACCGCGAGGACGGCGAATTCCGCTTCCAGGGTGGATGGCATGTCAATGCCTTCATCGCCGCCGGCATCGGCGCGGTCTTCTCGTCGATCCTGCCGAACTTCACCAATTGGCTCCCGTCCTGGTGGGGCGTCTATGGCTGGTTCTTCGGCGTCGCCATCGCCGGCATCATCTATTATGTGCTGCGCACCGCCGCCGTGGGTGCGGGCGCCAGGATGGCGAAGGCTTGATAGGGAATAGGGCAGTAGGGCAGTAGGGCAGTAGGGCAGTAGGGCAGTAGGGCAGTACCGTTCCCTGCTCCTTATTGCTCTACTCCCTTATCTGCGACCATCTCGGCCAGCCTGCGTACCGTGTTCCAGTTGCGCGACGTGCCTATGCCGAGACGCTTGTGATTGGTCGCGGCAAGCAACCGCGAGCTTGGTCGCTCGCGCGAAAAGACCACCCAGATGTCGCCATCGACATAGACCACCTTCTCATCTGCGGCGGCATAGGCCTGGAGCGTCGCGGCAGTGTCCGGCGGCACCGGCTCCCGCATCACCCGCACAGCTACCTGGTCGCCAGCATCTATAGATTGATCGGCGAATGGATTGCCGGCAGCAAGCTTTAGCCAGTCCTTCGCGCCGCGCACGATGATATCGACATGGCGGCCAAAGGTCTTTTCGAAAGCTGTTTCCAGCCGCTGCTCTAAACTGGAAATCTTGTATGCCCGCGCTTCGAAGACCAGATTGCCGGTCGCAATCAGCGTGCGGGCATTCTTGAGGCCCAAGTCCTCCGCCATTGCCCTCAGGTCGGACATGACCAGGCGCCGCCCTTCGCCGAGGCCAATGCTGTAGAGCAGCGCGACATAAGTTTGCATGGCCAGATCCTCCGGCCTATCGCTCAAACTAGGCGCGACTGTTCCACCGCCGCCTCGATGAAGCTGGCGAAAAGCGGGTGCGGATCGAGCGGCCGGCTCTTCAGTTCGGGATGATACTGCACGCCGATGAACCAGGGATGGTCAGGGTATTCGACCGTTTCCGGCAACACGCCATCGGGCGACATGCCGGCAAACACCAGGCCGCAATCCTCGAGCCGCTGCTTATAGTCGATGTTGACCTCGTAGCGGTGACGATGGCGCTCGGAAATCTGCGTGTCGCCATAGATATCGGCAATCTTGGATCCCTTGGCGAGATCGGCCTGATAGGCGCCGAGCCGCATCGTGCCACCGAGATCGCCGGTTTCCCGCCGCTTCTCCAGCATGTTGCCCTTCAGCCATTCGGTCATCAGCCCGACGACCGGCTCCTTGGTCGGGCCGAATTCGGTCGAGGACGCATCTTCGACGCCGGCCAGCGAACGCGCCGCCTCGATGCAGGCCATCTGCATGCCGAAACAGATGCCGAAATACGGCACCTTGCGCTCGCGCGCGAACTTCGCCGCCAGAATCTTGCCCTCGGAGCCGCGTTCGCCAAAGCCGCCGGGAACCAGGATGCCGTGCACCTTTTCCAGCCACGGCGTCGGATCCTCCTTCTCGAAGATCTCCGATTCGATCCAGTCGAGCTTGACCTTGACGTGGTTGGCCAACCCGCCATGCGAAAGCGCCTCGATCAGCGATTTGTAGGCATCCTTGAGGCCAGTGTATTTGCCGACGATGGCGATCGTCACCTCGCCTTCGGGATTGTGGATCCGGTCCGACACTTTCTGCCAGGGCTCCATGCGCGGCTTCGGCGCCGGATCGATGCCGAAGGCCGCCAGCACTTCCGAATCAAGCCCTTCCTTGTGGTAGGCCATCGGCACGTCGTAGATGTGCGGCACGTCGAGCGCCTGGATGACCGCGCTTTCCCGGACGTTACAGAACAGCGAGAGCTTTCTGCGCTCTTCCTTGGGAATGGCACGGTCTGCGCGCACCAGAAGAATATCGGGCGCGATGCCGATACCGCGCAATTCCTTGACCGAATGCTGGGTCGGTTTGGTCTTCAGCTCTCCGGCCGTCGGGATGTAGGGCATCAATGTCAGATGCACATAGACGGCGTTGTTGCGCGGCAGATCGTTGCCGAGCTGGCGGATGGCCTCGATGAACGGCATCGCCTCGATGTCGCCGACCGTGCCGCCGATCTCGCACAGCACGAAATCATAGTCGTCATTGCCGTTGAGGACGAAATTCTTGATCTCGTCGGTAACGTGCGGAATGACCTGCACCGTGGCGCCGAGATAGTCGCCGCGCCTCTCGCGCTCGATGATGTTCTTGTAGATGCGGCCGGTGGTGATGTTGTCCTGCTGATTGGCCGAGCGGCCGGTGAAGCGTTCGTAGTGGCCAAGATCGAGATCGGTCTCGGCGCCGTCATCGGTGACGAACACCTCGCCATGCTGATACGGCGACATCGTGCCGGGGTCGACATTGAGGTAAGGGTCGAGTTTTTTGATGCGTGCGCGATAGCCTCGCGCCTGCAGGAGAGCCCCAAGGGCCGCCGCAGCTATGCCTTTTCCAAGTGAGGAAACCACGCCGCCTGTGATGAATACATATCGCGCCATGGGATTCATCGCTTAACGCGGCCTGATTGATTCCGCCAGAGAAAAAACCGCCGCGAAGGATTTTTCTCGAGAAGGCGCCGGAGACGAGGCAAAACAAAAGGGCCGGCTGAGCCGGCCCTTTCGGCATGTTGGTGGAAGCGTCAGATGATGACGACTTTGGTGCCGATCCTGACGCGGCTGTAGAGGTCCATGACGTGCTCGTTCATCATCCGGAAGCAGCCATTGGAGGCGCTGGTTCCGATCGACTGCGGCGCGATCGTGCCATGGATGCGCAGATGCGTGTCCTTCTTGCCGTCATAGAGGTAGATGGCGCGCGCGCCGAGCGGGTTCTGGCCGCCTCCAGGCATGCCGTCCTTGTACTGGCCGTAATGCTTGGGCTCGCGCTTCTGCATGTCGAGCGTCGGAATCCAGCGCGGCCATTCCTGCTTGTCGCCGACAGCAACGGTGCCCTTGAACTGCAGGCCTTCACGGCCGACCGCGATCGCATAGCGACGGGCGGTGGACGATGATTCGACGAGATAGAGACGGCGGGCGCTGGTGTCGATGACGATGGTGCCTGCTTCGTAGCCGGTGAACTCCACGTCCTGCGGCACGAATTCCGGTTTCACCTTGAACGGCTTCTTGGCGTCTCGCTTGGCAAGGGCCGAGTCAAGGGCGCGCGTCTCGGGCAGATAGCTTATCGACGATCCGGAAGAGGTGCCGCCGAACAGGCCTGCGAACAGGCCGCCACCGCCAGTGTTCTGCTTCTGGCCTAGCGCCTCGCTGCGCAACTCGCCATTGTTACCGGTCAATGCGACGTTCATCGCCTCGGCTGGGATTGGTTCGGCGGACTGGATCGGCTGAATCGGCGCCAATGGTTCGATGATCCTGATGGTCTTCTTGGAAGGCTTCGCCTCGGCCACTTCGGTCGCCGGGGCACTCTTGCCCTTGTTGGCCAGGAAGGCCTGCCGTTCCGCCTCGGCCTTGGCTTTTGCCGCCTCGCGCATCGCCAGCTTCCTGGCTTCCAGCGCCTTGGTCTTGGCATCTTCCTTGTCGGCGGCGACCTTGGCCTCGATCTTCTCGATCTGGGCGAGATCGGCCGGCGTCGGGTTTTTCTTCTTCTTGAGAAGCCTCAACTGCGCCGCATCGCTCTTGACTGCGACGTTGATGGCGTCGGTTTTCTCGACCGACTGATTGGCGGCCAGATTGGCCGGTACGCCGGCGAAGGCCGGGGAACCGAGGCCAAGTACGGCGCAAAGTCCCAGGAGAATGAAGCTGCGAAGCTGCATGGCGAGATCCGATCGTTCAATGCTTGTTGCCCACGGCGTCGCCCGGCGTCCCCCAAGGACACCGAAAATGCCGCGTGCAATCTATAGTCGAATAAGCTCGGCGGTCTCAAGCGCGAGACCTCGCTGCTACGCGTCGAATCTTCGTGATCGCGCAGCATTTGCCGCGACTGTGTTCAAACGACAACAGGTCGCGGTTTGGGAGAAGTGGAGGCTACTGGTTCGGGACCTGCGGTGCCGCCGGCGCGGTGTTGGTGGCGCCGTTCGTCGCCGGCGACGTCGAGCCGGCGGCGGGCGCGGTAGCCGGTGCCGGAGGCTTCGTGGCGGCGTCATTGCCGGATGGCGGCGTCGGCGTGGCAGTGCCGGCTGGCGCCGGGGCCGTCGTGCCGGGCAATTGGTTGAGCACGCCCTTGCCGGCGCCGTCCGAGGTCGCGGGAGCCCGATCGAGAATGTCGATCGGCTTCTCGCCGTAGCGGGCAATGATCGACAATGTCAGCGACGTCACAAAGAAAGCAGCCGCCAGGATCGCCGTCGCACGCGTCAACGCATTGGCGGCGCCGCGCGCCGTCATGAAGCCCGATCCGCCACCAATACCAAGGCCGCCGCCTTCAGAGCGTTGCAGCAGCACCACGCCGACAAGGGCGAGCACGACCATGAGATGGATGACGATGAGTACGGTTTGCATAGTTTATCCTGGCAAGGCCCTGCCCGGCCGCGGACACGACCGGTGAATTGGAGGCGGCTCAATACAATGCTTTCACGGCATTTCCAAGCCCGTGGCCGGAATATGGGAAGCAACGCGTCCTTTGCAACGAATTTGGACGCGCCGCGACCCGTCCATTGTCGTGGATTCATCCTGAAATGCTGCGATACGCTTCCGCGATACCGAGGAAATCGGCGGCTTTCAGACTGGCGCCGCCAACCAGCGCGCCATCGACATTCCGGACGCCAAGCAACTCCACGGCATTCGACGGCTTGACCGAGCCGCCATAAAGAATGCGTATCCTGGCAGCGGCGGCGCCGAGTTTTTCCGACAGCCTTTCGCGGATATGCGCATGCGCTTCGGCAACGTCGGCCGCCGTTGGCGTCAGGCCGGTGCCGATCGCCCATACCGGCTCATAAGCAATGACGGTGTTGGATGGCGTGGCGCTTGGCGGCACCGAGCCGGCGACCTGGCGCGACAGCACCTCCAGCGCGGCTCCGGCCTCGCGCTCCTGCCGCGTCTCGCCGATGCAAACGATCGCCACGAGCCCGGCACGCCATGCCGCGGCGGCCTTGGCCTGGACAGTCGCATCGTCTTCGCCGCATTGCTCGCGGCGTTCGGAATGGCCGACGATGACATGGCTCGCGCCCGCGTCCTTCAGCATCTCCGCCGAGATGCAGCCGGTGTAGGCGCCGCTTTCCTTGGGGTGGCAATCCTCACCACCGGCATGGACCGGCGTGCGCGACAGAATCTCCGCGGCATGGGAAAGCAGCGTCGCGGGAACGCAGACCAGTGCCTCGGTTTCCGCGTCGAGCCCGCTCATGAACCCATTGCCGATCATCCTGAGTTCGTTCAGCGAGGCGCTGGTGCCGTTCATTTTCCAGTTGCCGGCGACGAGCGGGCGAATTCCTGGTGTCATGGTCTGCTTCTCCGGGGCGATATCGGGCTCTGGCCCTCACTACCAAAATCAAGCCACAAAGCAATCGACAGTGGGCCGGAAGGGCGCTATTGCGCTTGTTTCAGACTCGGCGCATCCGAAAATGCGCATAAATCGGAAGTAACCATGCTTGGTACATTGAGAAGCGCGGCGGGTACCTGGGTCGCGAAGTCACTGCTTTCGCTGCTGGTGGTGAGTTTCGCCGCCTGGGGCATCTCCGGGCGGCTGATGGGCGGCTTTGCGGGCCACGATTCGGTGATAACGGCGGGTGGCACCAAGGTGTCGATCAACGAATATCGCCTTGCCTATGATCGCCAGCTTGCCGTCATGTCGCAGCAGTTCGGTCAGCGCCTCACCCATGAACAGGCAAAGGCGCTTGGCATCGACAACACGGTGCTGTCGCAGCTCGTTTCCGGTGCCGTTCTCGACGAACAGGCGCGCAAGCTGGGTCTGGGCCTGTCCAAGGACAGGCTGGCCGAGCTGACGCGCGAAGACCCTGCGTTCAAGGGCCCGAGCGGCCAGTTCGACAGGAGGACGTTCGAGTACCTGCTGCGCGAGGTCGGGATGCGGCCCGAGGACTATCTGAAGAACCGCGCCCAGGTCGCGGTGCGTCAGCAGATCGTCGAAGCGGTCTCGGACGGCCTCAAGGCGCCGGACACTTTCCTCAAGGCGGTGGCACTCTACCGCGGCGAGGATCGCACCGTCGACTATCTGACATTGCCGAAGACGCTCGTCCAACCGATCGAGACGCCGAGCGATAGCGTGCTTCAGGCCTATTTCGAGGCCAACAAGAAAACCTACGCCGCACCTGAGTATCGCAAGTTCTCCTATGTCCGCCTCGAGCCTGTGGACATCATGGATACGACCGCCGTCACCGACCAGCAGGTCAACGACGACTACAACAAGAACAAGGCGCGCTACACCACGCCCGAGATGCGCACCATCGAGCAGCTTGTGTTCAAGACGCCGGACGCTGCCAAGGCGGCGCTCGATTCGCTCAAGTCAGGCGCCACTTTTGAAAAACTGGTGACCGCCGAAGGCAAGACTCCCGCCGACACGCTGCTTGGCACACTCGCCAAGGACAAGATCGCCGACAAGGCGGTTGCCGATGCCGCCTTCGCGCTCAACGCCAACGAAGTCAGCCAGGTCGTCCAGGGTGCCTTCGGTCCAGTGCTGTTGCGCGTCACCGAGATCAAGCCCGAGGTGGTCAAGCCACTGGCCGAAGTGTCGGACCAGATTCGCAAGGACCTGGCGCTGGGTGAGGCAAGCCGCATCCTTTTGGATGTGCACGACAACTATGAAGACACCCGCGCGTCCGGCACTTCGCTGGCGGCTGCGGCCGCAAAGCTGAAACTGAAGGATGTCACCATCGACGCCATCGATCGCAATGGCCTCAGGCCGGATGGCTCCATCGTCAAGGACTTGCCGGAATCGCCGGCATTGATCAAGGCGGTCTTTGACGCGGAACCCAACACCGAAAACGAAGCGCTGACCACGGCGGATAACGGCTTCGTCTTCTATGAGGTTGGTTCGATCACGCCGGCTCGCGACCGCACATTGGATGAGGTCCGCCAGAAGGTCGTCGCCGACTGGACGGCGGCGGAGACGACCAAGCGGCTCGCCGCCAAGGCGGATGAACTCGAAAAGCGGCTCAAGGCCGGCGCGACGCTCGACGTGATCGCCGGTGACCTCAAGCTGGAAAAGCAGACCAAGCGCGGCCTGAAGCGCGAAGCCGACGATGCCGATTTCGGCAAGGAGGGCGCTGCCGTCATGTTCGGCGTCGGCGAAGGCGGCACCGGATTGATCCCCTCGCCCACCGGCGATGGACAGATCCTGTTCAAGGTCGCCGAAGTATTCGAACCCGCCGGGGCCGATGCCAGTTCGGTGCCGGAGGATGCGCAAAAATCTTTCACCTCCGGCATGTCGGACGATCTGCTCGACCAGTTGGTGGCGCAGCTGCAGACGCAGTACGGCGTCCGCGTCGACCAGGCCGCCGTTGCCCAAGCCTCGACAAGATGAGCGCGCTGAAAACCCATATCGCCAAGGTCGCAGCCGGCACCGCGCTTTCCTTCGAGGAAGCGCGTGAGGCCTTCGACATCATCATGTCGGGCGACGCGACCCCCGGGCAGATCGGCGGCTTCCTGATGGCGCTGCGCGTGCGCGGTGAAACGGTGAGCGAAATCTCGGGCGCTGTCGCCACGATGCGCGCCAAGATGCTCCGCGTCGAGGCCCCCGCCGGCGCGATCGATATCGTCGGCACCGGCGGCGACAATTCCCACAGCGTCAACATTTCAACGGGCTCGGCGTTCGTCATCGCCGCCAGCGGCGTTCCCGTCGCCAAGCACGGCAATCGCGGCCTGTCGTCGCTGACCGGCGCGGCCGATGTCCTGATCGCGCTCGGGGTCAAGATCGATCTCTCGCCCGAGTTCATCGGCCGCTGCATCCATGAAGCGGGCGTCGGCTTCATGTTCGCGCCCGCGCACCATCCGGCGATGAAGCATGTCGGCCCGACCCGCGTCGAGCTTGGCACCCGCACCATTTTCAACCTGCTCGGCCCGCTTTCCAATCCGGCTGGCGTCAAGCGCCAGATGGTCGGCGTATTCCTGCCGGAATGGATCATGCCGGTGGCCGAGACGCTGAAGGCGCTGGGCACCGAGCATGCCTGGGTGGCGCATGGCGATGGCTATGACGAGATCACCACAACCGGCGAGACCCAGGTCGCCGAACTGGTTGGCGGCGAGATCCGCAGCTTCACGCTGACCCCGGAAGAGGTTGGGCTGAAGCGCCATACCAAGGACGAGCTGCGCGGCGGTGATGCCGCCTACAATGCCAAGGCTTTGCGCGATATGCTGGGCGGCGCTGCCGGTGCCTACCGTGACACCGTGTTGATGAATGCCGGCGCCGGACTGGTGATCGCCGGCAAGGCGACGACGCTTGGCGACGGCATCGCGATGGCCGCGCAGGCCATCGACAGCGGCCGGGCGCTGCAGGTACTCGACCATCTGGTTGAAATTTCGAACGGGTGAACCGTGTCTGACATTTTGCGCAAGATCGAGGCCTACAAGCGCGAGGAGATCGCCGCCGCCAAGGCGCGTGTGCCGCTGGCCGAGATCAAGGCGCGGGCGAAGGATACGGATGCGCCACGCGGCTTCCTTGCGGCTGTCGAGGCGAAGCGCGGATCGGGCGGCTTCGCGCTGATCGCCGAAATCAAGAAAGCGAGCCCCTCCAAAGGGCTGATCCGTGCCGATTTCGATCCACCGGCGTTGGCAAAGGCTTATGAGAGGGGTGGTGCCGCCTGTCTTTCGGTGTTGACCGATGCGCCATCCTTCCAGGGTGCGCCGGAATTCCTCACCAAGGCAAGGGCAGCCGTCGCCCTGCCCGTGCTGCGCAAGGATTTCCTGTTCGATCCCTATCAGGTCTTTGAGGCTCGCGCCTGGGGCGCTGATGCCATCTTGATCATCATGGCCAGCGTCGACGATGTCCTGGCGAGCGAGCTTGAGACGACGGCGTTCGGACTCGGCATGGATGCGCTGATCGAGGTGCATGACGAGGCCGAGACGGAGCGCGCGGTAAAGCTGTCTTCGCGGCTGATCGGTATCAACAACCGCAATCTGAGAACATTCGAAACCAGCCTAGAAACCTCGGAGCGGCTGGCCGGGATGGTGCCCGCCGATCGCCTGCTGGTCAGCGAGAGCGGGATCTTCACCCATGACGATTGCCTCAGGATGCAGAAGACCGGCATCGGCACCTTCCTCGTCGGTGAGAGCCTGATGCGCCAACAGGACGTCACCGCGGCGACGCGCCTGCTGCTGACGGGCAAGGCGCCGGCCGAGGCCATCTGACGATGACATCGGCCCTCACCCATCTCGGCGCGCAGGGCGAGGCCAACATGGTCGATGTCGGCGGCAAGGACGAGACGACGCGCACGGCGATCGCCGAGGGTTTCGTCTCGATGCAGCCCGAAACGCTGAAGACCATCCTCGCTGGCAACGCCAAGAAAGGCGATGTGCTCGGCACCGCGCGCATCGCCGGCATCATGGCGGCGAAAAAGACACATGAGCTGATCCCGCTCTGCCATCCGCTGCTGTTGACCAAGGTTTCCGTGGACATCGAGCCGGACCACGCGCTGCCAGGCCTGAAAGTCACCGCATTGGCGCGCGTCACCGGCAAGACCGGCGTCGAGATGGAAGCATTGACCGCCGCGTCGGTTGCCTGCCTGACCATCTACGACATGGCCAAGGCGGTGGATCGCGCGATGGTCATCTCCGGCATCCGGCTCGTCGAAAAGACCGGCGGCAAGTCCGGCGACTACAAGGCAGGTGCCTGATGGCGCTGGTTCCGGTGGTGGAGGCGCTCGAACGCCTGCTGGACGGCGCGGTGCCGCTGGCCGGCGAAAGCGTTCCTCTTATCGAGGCGGTCGATCGTGTGCTGGCGGAACCGGTCGTGGCACTTCGCACCCAGCCGCCCTTCAACGCTTCGGCAATGGATGGCTATGCCGTCCATGCCGCGGATGTAGCCTCGGTGCCATCGAAACTCTCGGTGATCGGCATGGCGCCGGCCGGACGTGGCTTTGACGGCACGGTCGGCCATGCGCAGGCCGTGCGCATCTTCACCGGGGCGCCGCTGCCTGACGGCGCTGACACCATCGTCATCCAGGAGAATGTCCGGGCTATTGGCGGCGGCAATATCGAAGTGATCGAGCCTACCGCCGAGTGGCGTAACATCCGCCGCATCGGCCTCGACTTTTCCAAGGGCGACGTCCTGCTGGAAAAGGGACGGGTATTGGATCCGGCGGCCCTTTCCCTGGCAGCATCGGCCAATCATCCCCGGGTGAGCGTGGTGAAACGGCCGCTGGTCGCCATCATCGCCACCGGAGACGAGTTGTTGGCGCCCGGCAGCGAGCTGGGGCCGGACCAGATCATCTCGTCCAACGCTTATGGCGTCGCCGCCACCGCTCAGTCTGTCGGCGCCCGCGCACTTGATCTCGGCATTGCCGCCGACCGCCACGACGCGATCGCCGCGCTTGTCAGGAAGGCGGTCGCGGCCGGCGCGGATGTCATCGTCACCCTTGGTGGCGCGTCGGTTGGCGACCACGACCTTATCCACGACGTGTTGACGGGCGAAGGCATGACGCTCGGCTTCTGGAAGATCGCCATGCGTCCCGGCAAGCCGCTGATGTTCGGGCGCCTCGGCGATATCAGGTGCATTGGCCTGCCCGGCAACCCGGTGGCAAGCCTGGTCTGCTCGCAATTGTTCCTGAAGCCGCTTCTGGCAAGGCTCGGCGGCCGCGATCATCGTCAGGACATCCGCCCTGCGCGGCTGGGCGCCGCAATGACGGCCAATGATCTGCGCCAGGACTATGTGCGGGCGGTGGTTAAAGAGGACGATGGCGGACTGGTGGCGACGCCGTTCGGCATCCAGGATTCCTCGATGCTGAGGATGCTTGCTGACGCCAACGGGCTGATCGTGCGCGCCCCGTTTGCCCCGGCATCGGCTGTGGGAGATTTGTGCAGCGTGCTGATGCTGCGCTGAAGAGCCGCCACATAAGCCGCTGATAAGCGGATAAAAAATGATCTCGGCTATTGCGAGATCAAGGCCCGCGTCAGCGGATGCGCCGGATCGGCGAGGCCATCGACAATATCGTAATGATGCCGGTCGGGTTCGACCACGGCGCTTGTGGTGGCGCCAAGCCCGGTCCAGATGTTGGCCAGTAGCGCGTTCTGGCGCAGGAACTCGGAACGCTCGCCGCCGCCGGCCCAGCAGGTGATGCGGGCGCCGTCCATGGGACGCAGCAGTGCCGGGCTCTCGGCCAAGGCTTCGGCCTCGTCGATTGCCAAAGCCGCGTTCATGCCGGTGCGCATCAGCGGCCGCAAATCATGGAGGCCCGAAATCGAAACGACATGACGTACGCGCCTTGCCACGTCACCAGCCAGAGGCGTGGTTGTGGTCACCATGCGGCTGGCGAGATGCCCGCCGGCCGAATGTCCGGACAGCATCAGGGGCCCCTCGACCATCGCCGCCGCCTTGCCGATCGCCGCACCGATTTCGCCGACGATGCCGGCGATGCGCATGTCGGGGCACAACGTATAGGACGGCATCGCCACGGCGAAGCCGCTGCCGACCGCGCCCTTGGCGAGGTGCGACCAGGTGCTCTTGTCGGACTCCAGCCAGTAACCTCCATGGATGAACACGACGAGCCCCTTGGGAACGGCTTCGGGAAGGAAAAGATCGAACCGATTGCGCGGTCGGTCGCCATAGGCGATGTCGAACCTTGCGCGGCCTTGCGCCGACATCGCGTCACGAAACGCTCGCGCAGGTTCCGCCCAGGCGGCCGGCCAGCGATCGCTGCCGGCAATGTTCGCGCCATTGGCGTAGGCATTGTCCCAATCGGCAATACGATGGTCGAGCATCGGAACCCTCCCCTGAAGCGGCATCATTTCAGTGCTAGCAATGGCCGCCACCATGCCATGCGTCAATGCTCCAGGGCAAAAACATTTTAGGCTTGAAACAAATTTCGACTGGTGCGATCCTGTCTGTAGGAACAGCGACAATGGGAGGTCCGCTGTGCCGTTCAAACCTGTGGATGTCGACCGTTCCGGTGGCTTCGACGACCAGGTGTAGCCGGCTGCACGAAGCCTCCACCGAAAGACGGGAACTTGAGATCCACCACCTCGGTCGGATGCCTCGCGCACCGGCCAGGCAGCAAACAGGATAGCGGCGAGATGCTTGGGCCTTCAGCGCATATCGATACGTTCACGCGCGATCATCTGCCGCCGCCGGATCAATGGCCGGACTTCCTGCTCGATGGCTTCGACTATCCCGAATACCTCAACGCCGGCGTCGAATTGACCGACAGGCTGGTCGAAAGAGGTCTCGGCGACCACACCGCGCTGATTGGCAATGGCCGCCGCCGCACCTACAAGGAATTGTCCGACTGGACGAACAGGCTCGCCCATGCGCTGGTCGAGAATTACGGCGTCAAGCCGGGCAACCGGGTGCTGATCCGCTCCGCCAACAACCCCGCAATGGTCGCCTGCTGGCTGGCGGCCACCAAGGTCGGCGCCGTGGTCGTCAACACCATGCCGATGCTGCGCGCCGGCGAACTCTCCAAGATCGTTGACAAGGCGGAGATCACCATCGCGCTTTGCGACACCAGGCTGATGGACGAGATGACCGCCTCCGCCAAGGACAGCACGTTCCTGAAACAGGTCATCGGCTTCGACGGCACCGCCAACCATGATGCCGAACTCGATCGCGCCGCCCTCGACAAGCCTGTCACCTTCACCGCTATCAACACCGGCCGCGACGACGTCGCGCTGCTTGGTTTCACCTCGGGCACGACAGGCGTGCCCAAGGCAACGATGCATTTCCACCGCGACCTCCTGATCATCGCCGACGCCTATGCCCGCGAGATTCTTCAGGTGACGCCGGACGATATCTTCGTCGGCTCGCCGCCGCTCGCCTTCACCTTCGGCCTTGGCGGGCTCGCCATCTTTCCCCTGCGCTTCGGTGCCGCGGCGACGCTGCTGGAACAGGCGACGCCGCCCAACATGATCCACATCATCGAGACCTACAAAGCGACCATTTCCTTCACCGCGCCGACCGCCTATCGCGCAATGCTGAAGGCCATGGATGAAGGCGCCGACCTGTCATCGCTGCGCGTCGCCGTTTCGGCCGGCGAGACATTGCCGGCTCCGGTCTTCGAAGAGTGGACGAAAAAAACCGGCAAGCCGATCCTCGATGGCATCGGTGCCACCGAAATGCTGCACATCTTCATCTCCAACCGCTTTGACGACATGAAGCCTGCCTCGACCGGCAAGCCGGTGGGCGGCTACGAAGCGCGCATCGTCGACAACGAGATGCGCGACGTGCCGCGTGGCGAACCCGGACGGCTGGCGGTGCGCGGACCGACCGGCTGCCGCTACATGGCCGATGACAGGCAGAAGGACTATGTTCGCGACGGCTGGAACCTGACCGGCGACACCTTCACCCAGGATGAGGACGGCTTTTTCCACTTCGCCGCGCGCTCCGACGACATGATCGTCAGCGCCGGCTACAACATCGCCGGGCCCGAGGTCGAGGCGGCGCTGCTGGCGCATCCCGATGTCGCCGAATGCGCGGTCATCGGCGCCGAGGATCCAGAACGCGGCCAGATCGTCGAGGCGCATGTCGTGCTGGTGCAAGGCGTGGCGTCCGATGCATTGACCGTCAAGCGCCTGCAGGACCACGTCAAGGCCACCATCGCCCCCTACAAATATCCGCGCTCGGTGAAATTCATCGCCGCCCTGCCCAAGACCCAGACCGGCAAGATCCAACGCTTCCGGTTGCGCATGGAGAAAATCAATTGAGCGAGCCCTACGATCCGGCGTCCGAAGGCGCACAGATGTCGTTCAAGGAGCGCATGTCCTACAGCGACTATCTGCATCTGGAAAAAGTGCTCGACGCGCAGGCGCCGCTGTCGTCGGCGCATGACGAGATGCTGTTCATCATCCAGCACCAGACCTCGGAACTCTGGATGAAGCTCGCGCTGCACGAGATCGGTGCCGCGATCCGCTCCATCCGCGCCGACCGGCTTGAGCCGAGCTTCAAGATGCTGTCGCGCGTCGCGCGCATTTTCGAGCAGTTGAACAATGCCTGGGACGTGCTGCGCACGATGACGCCCAGCGAATACACCGAGTTCCGCGACGCGCTCGGCCAATCCTCGGGCTTCCAGTCCTGGCAATACCGCGCCATCGAGTTCATGGCCGGCAACCGCAACCTCGCAATGCTCGGCCCGCACAAACACCGGCCGGACCTCAGCCAAAAGCTGGAGGCGATCCTGGCCGAGCCATCACTCTACGACGAAGCGCTGCTGCTTCTGGCGCGCAACGGGTTCGACATCGGTGCCGATGCCAGACGTACGAATTGGCGCGAAACCCGCACAGCGAACGAAGAAGTCCTGGTCGCCTGGCAGACCGTCTACCGTGATCCGCAGCGCTACTGGATGTTCTATGAGCTGGCCGAGAAACTGGTGGATTTCGAGGACTACTTCCGCCGCTGGCGCTTCAACCACGTCACCACGGTCGAACGTATCATCGGCATGAAACGCGGCACCGGCGGCACGTCAGGCGCCTCCTATCTCAAGAAGATGCTCGAGGTCGTCCTGTTTCCGGAACTCTGGACGGTTCGCACCCGGCTCTGACGAGCGCCTTTGCTTCGTAAATGTCGTCGCCCGCCGAACGCTTTCGGGCAACAGCCACTCAAGTCACGGCTGTCTTGACCGCGAAGCGCGCTTCTTGCCAGGCGCCGGTGCGCAGGATGTCTTCCAGCACCTCGACCGCCTGCCAGACGTCCATGTAGCCGACATAGAGCGGCGTGAAGCCGAAGCGGATCGTCGACGGTGCGCGGAAATCGCCGATCACGCCGCGCTCGATCAAGGCTCGCATCACCTGATAGCCATGCGGATGGATGAACGATACCTGGCTGCCGCGCGCATTGCCGTCTCGCGGGCTTTCGAGCTCAAGGCCGTAGGCGCCGCATCTGGTCTCGACGAGCTGGATGAACAGGTCGGTCAGCGCAATGCTCTTTTTGCGCACCACCGCCATGTCGACGTCGTCCCAAAGATCCAGTGCCCCCTTCAGCGCCCGCATCGAAAGCACAGGCTGCGTGCCGCACAGGAACCGGCGGATGCCGCTGCCTGCCGCATAGCCCTGTTCGAAGGCGAAGGGCCTCGCATGCCCCCACCAGCCGCTCAGCGGCTGATGGACGTCACTGTGATGACGTTTTGCGGCGTAGATGAAGGCCGGCGCGCCCGGACCGCCATTGAGATATTTGTAGGTACAGCCGATGGCGAAATCAGCATTGGTGGCATCGAGTTCGACCGGCAAGGCCCCGGCTGTATGGCAGAGATCCCAGACGATCAGCGCGCCGGCCTGATGGGCCTTGCGCGTCAGCACGGCCATGTCACGCAACTGCCCGGATTTGTAATTGACGTGGTTGACCAGGATGACGGCGACGCGTTCGTCGATCAGGTCCTCGATATCAGGCGCGTCGACCCCTTCGAGCCGCAGCACCGTACCCGGCCGTGTCGATGCGACACCTTCGGCCATATAGAGGTCGGTTGGGAAACTGTCGCCTTCGGCGACGATGACCGACCGGTCCGGCCGCATGCCAAGCGCGGCATGCAGCACCTTGTAGATGTTGATCGAGGTCGTATCGCAGACCACAGTCTGGCCGGCCGCGGCGCCGATCAGGCGTCCGAGCTGGTCGCCAAGGGCGACCGGCATTTCGAACCAGCCGGCGGTGTTCCAGGCACGGATCAGATCCTGCGCCCATTCCTGGGTTGCGGCCTTCTGCAGCTCGTTGAAGACGGCGGGGGCCGCCGCGCCGAGTGAATTGCCGTCGAGATAGATAACCCCGTGCGGCAAAATGAACCGGTCGCGCATGGCACGCAGCGGATCCGCCGCATCCATGGCTTCGACTGCTGCGAGATCGAGCGTTGCACGCATGATTTCAGACATTCCCTTGTTTGTTCACGCTCTAATTTATTCACGAATGGCTTCGCGAGCCGGCGCGGGTCCCCGGCTGCGCTTGAGGCTGGGCAAGGCCAGCATGGCGAGCACGAATAGGCCGGTGGCAAGCTTCAGGTCAGGTGGCGGCATGCCGGCGGCGAGGCAGAACGACACCAGCTGGTAGTAGATGATCGCGCCGGCGAAAGGCGCCAGCAGCTGACGCCAGACCGTCTGCTTGCCGACAACCGCCTCGCCGATCATCAGCGCGGCAAGCCCGTTGATGAGAATCCCCAGTCCCATATTGACGTCGGCAAATCCCTGCGACTGCACCATCAGCGCGCCGCTTGACGCCGAAAACGCGCTCGCCAGCCCGACACCGCCTATGGTCGCCGCCCAGACATTGATGCCTTGAGCTTCGGCCATGTCGGGATTGGCGCCGACGGCGCGCACCGCGGTCCCCTTCTCGGTCCTGAAGAACATGTAGAGCACCGTAGAGACGAGGAGCGCGAGCAGGCCGGCGACAACGATCTTGCTGGCCGGAAAACCCGGCCGGGCGAACGGCACCCAGTCGAACACAGTGGGCGAGCCGAAAACGGAGAGATTGGACTTGCCCATGATGCGCAGGTTGATGCTGTAGAGCATCGTCATCATCAGGATACCCGCAAGAAGCGTGTGGATGCGGAAGCGCAGATGGATGAAGGCGGTACAGCAACCCGCCACAAAGCCCGCTGCGACGGCGACCACGATGGCTGTCAGCGGTGATGCACCGGCTGCCAGAAGCACGCCACAGACGCAGCCGCCCAGCGGAAAGGCGCCCTCGCTGGTGAGATCGGGAAAATTCAGCATGCGAAACGGGATCATGATCCCGAGCACGACAAAGGCCAGGATCAGGCTCTGCGCCAGTGTAACCGGGATGATCGCGACGAAGCTCGTCAGAACTTCCTGGATAAAGCTCATGGTGATCAGCTCGCCAGCAACATGCGATCGGTCTTGACGGAAAAATGGCCGATCAGATCTGCAACCGTGACCGCCGATTTCTCCTCGCCGGTGACTTCCAGCCGGACCCGGCCCGCGTCGAGCATGATCACCCGGCTGCCATAGTCCACGGCGTGTTGCATATTGTGGGTCACCATCAGGGTGGTCAGCTTCAGCGCATTGACGGCGCGCACCGTCGCCTTCATGACAATGTCAGCCGTGCGCGGGTCGAGCGCTGCCGTGTGCTCGTCGAGCAGCAGCAAGTCCGGCGATCCGCCAACCGCCATGATCAGCGACAGAGACTGCCGCTGCCCGCCCGAAAGCAGGTCGACGCGGGTGTCGAGGCGATTTTCAAGACCAAGGCCCAGTATGGACAGGCGCTCCTTGTAGGACGCGCACCGCGCGGCGTTCAGCCCTTGCCGCAAGGTGCGTTTGTGGCTGCGCAGATCGGCCAGCAGCATATTCTCCGCTACGGTCATGCTGGCGGCGGTGCCACGCATCGGATCCTGGAAGACGCGCGCCAATTTGGTGGCGCGCTTGTACACCGGCATGTCAGTCACATCGGTGCCATTGATCAGGATCCTGCCGGAATCGAGGATGAGAGATCCGGAAATGGCATTGAGCATGCTGCTCTTGCCGGCCCCATTGGAGCCGATGACGATACCGAACTCGCCCGTGGCCAGCGACAGGTTGAGACCGTCCAGCGCGACCTTCTCGTCGGCCTGGCCCTTGTAGAACACTTTGCGCGCGGATCGGATCTCGAGCATCGTTCCTCCCACAACTGAAGGGTGACGGCGCCGACGCCGTCACCGCTGCAGCCCAACGTCAGTCGACGATGCAGCCGCAATCGGCCATCGAAGCGGGTATCTCGATGCCGAACGCGGCCATCGCCTTGCGGGAGATCGTTGCCATGTGGTCCTTGTAAGCCGGGCGGGACGGCGCGATCGTCTTCGGATCCTTGCCCTTAAGGATTTCGGCGGCGATGTTGCCGGCATTGACGCCAACCTGCGTGTAGTTGACCGCGAAGCTTGCCGGTACGGTGCCGTTGCGGACCGCGCTGTCATCGGAGTTGACGACCGGGATACCGGCCTGGCGGGCGGCTGCGGAGACAGCGGCGATCGCCGGCTGGATCAGGTTCGAAGCCGGGCCGTAGATCACGTCGGCCTTGCCGGCGAGCGAAGCGATGCGTTGCTGGATGTCATTGACGTTGTCGATGCCGACCTCCACGACCTCGAAGCCGGCCGCGGGTGCCGCCGCCTTGATCTTTTCGATCAGGGCAACGTCATTGGCCTCGCCTGGATTGTAGGGCACGCCAAAGCGCTTGGCGTTCGGCAGCAGCTTCTTGGTGAAGGCCATCACCGCGGCGACATCCTGCAGATCGCTGGCGCCGGTCATGCCTTCGTCTCCGGAGTCCCATGACGGCACCAGCTTGGCCGCGACCGGATCGGTGACCGCGGCAAAGACGATCGGAATGCCGGACCCTGCGAGCGCCTTCTTGGCGATCTGCGAGACCGGCGTGGTGATGGTGTAGATCAGCTTGGGCTGCTCCGCCTGCAGCTTGGCGATCATCTGCGGCACCAGCGATGCATCGAAATTGGTGTGGCTCTCGGTGTAGACGACGTCCTTGCCCTCGACGAAGCCATTGTCCGCCAGCGCTTTCTTGAAGCCGGCTATGGCCGCATTCAACTGCGGATGCTCTCCGAAATTGGCTATGCCGATACGAATCTGATCTGCCGCGGCGCTGCCGGCGCTGACCATCAAGGCGCCAGCCAGGGCCAATCCTGACAGCCATTTCGACTTCAACATCATTTCCTCCCAGATTTGATTAGCGCCGCTTATGGACGGCGCGTCAGGCGATCATGGTCAGTCCGCCGGTCCATGTCAAACATTATATATAATTCTTGCCATGCATCGCCATGATATATAATTTTCCAAGCCCGACGATGGACGGACTGCGATGCAGGATCAGAATAACTCCACAAAGACGGAGGCGGCCTATCAGCTGCTGCGGCGCGATATCCTGACGACGCGCCTCATGCCCGGTGCGCCGCTCAAGCTGAGTGCGCTGCGCGGCACATATGGCGTCGGCTGGACGCCGCTGCGTGAAGCATTGTCTCGGCTTGAAGCCGAGCGCCTTGTCACCGCCATCAGCAATCGCGGCTTTGCCGTCGCCCCCGTGTCGCGCGCCGAACTCGAGGATCTGGCGCGGGCAAGAATGGTCGTCGAAATACCCCTGTTCGTGGAATCGATGGAGAAAGGCGACCGGCAATGGGAAGATGCCGTTGTCACCGCGCATTACCGGCTCTCGCGCTGCAAGACCGCGGTTGACGACCCCTCGGACGCGGCCGTCGACCAGTGGGACGAGAGCCACGAGGCGTTTCACGCGGCGCTGCTGAGTGCTGCGACGTCCAACTGGCTGTCGCGATTCCGTTCGACGATCGCGGATCAGCTGCGGCGGCATCATCGTTTTCTCGGCCTGGCGCCGACATTGCGGGCGGCGGCCGGCCTCAAGCATGGCTATGGAGAGGCCATGGACGCCCTGCGCGAGGCGATCGCGATCGAGCATCACACCGCGATCATGGAGGCGGCGCTCGATCGCGATGTCGAGCGGGCAAAGGCATTGATGACGGCGCATATCGGCTACACGCTGCACGTCTATGTTCACAGCGAAGATAGCGGCGCCAACAACTACACCGCACGCGCCGGCAGCCTGAAAGCGGTTTCCGGATGATTTCGGCGCTTCCGCGCCGCCCGACGCTTACGCATGGATCTATCCGCCAAGCGAGCTGGCGAACGTTGGCGTTTTGGTTTCGTTTCGTTCCGCTGGAATGACACTGGGCGACTCCATAAATCCGCCCCGTGCGCCTTTCAGACGACTGAAGCCAAACCTCAACAAGGGATGGGCCACAGGCCATTAACCAAAACGATTTCAATGCGTGTGTCGGCGGCGGAAATCGTCGGTTGCCGTTTGTTGCCGGCGGCAAAAATTTCGAACCCCTTAACAAATTCACTAAACTTTAAACGGTTGCGGAACACAACTGGAACAGATAGGGTTTGTTCTGGGTTTGTTTTTCGATTCCGATTCAGACCCTTCGTTCAATGCCTTGGGGGCCGCCATGCTGACGCGCAAGCAACATGAACTGCTGATGTTCATTCATGAACGGCTCAAGGAAAGCGGCATCCCGCCCTCCTTCGACGAGATGAAAGAGGCTCTTGATCTTGCCTCCAAGTCGGGGATCCACCGCCTGATCACGGCGCTGGAGGAACGTGGCTTTATTCGCCGACTGCCCAACAGGGCGCGCGCACTGGAAGTGCTCAGGCTGCCGGATTCGATCGCGCCGGGCCTCAATGCCGCAAAGAAATTTTCGCCAAGTGTCATCCAGGGCAGCCTCGGTCAGGGCAACCTTGGTCGTCAGATCAAGCCGGCATCGTCGCGCTTGCCCGCGGCCGGCAATGACGACGATGCGATTCCCGCGGTCTCGATCCCGGTGATGGGCCGTATCGCCGCCGGTGTGCCGATCGATGCCATCCAGCACCAGACGCATTCGATCTCGGTGCCGCCTGACATGATCATGGGCGGCGAGCACTATGCGCTGGAGGTCAAGGGGGACTCGATGATCGAGGCCGGTATCTTCGATGGCGACACGGTCATCATCCGCAACGCCGATACAGCGAGCCCGGGCGAGATCGTCGTGGCGCTGGTCGACGAAGAGGAAGCGACCCTGAAACGGTTCCGCCGCAAGGGAGCTTCGATTGCCCTTGAAGCCGCCAACCCGGCCTACGAGACCCGCATTTTCGGACCGGACAGGGTCAAGGTGCAAGGCAAGCTCGTCGGGCTGATCAGGCGCTACTGAGCAGGGATTGGTGCGCTTGCATTGTCAGGCTTTTTATAGGGCGGCAGCCCCCTCGCCTCGCGCGAGAATTTGCGCTGTTCATGCCAGGGCCGGTATGGCCTGTCGACGGCGAAGTTGACGGTTGGCGGGCCGATCGCCGATTGGCGGTCGAAGAAGACCGCGGCACTTCCGTTGCGAGCGAGTTGCCGTTTGGTGACGACGAGAACCAGCGGGTTATGGCAGGCGTCATAGCCAGTCGCGTCGTTGACGACGATCACGTCGGCGAAACCGCAGGCCTTCCAGGTGTTTTTGCGGTCTTCGACATGCGCGACGATCGCTCCGGACGGGTGCCTGGCGAGACAGACGCCGTCGGTGCAGTAGAACGGTGCTCCCGGCGGCAGATTTACGGCATCGGCAATGGTGAACTGCCCATCAGTCTTGTTGAACACCTCCGGCACGACGATGCTTTCGGATACCAATGCGCGTTTCCAGTTGTCGACGGTGAATTCGTTCGGGCGTGCCCGACTGACGGCGAGTTCGCCACCGCCGATCGGCACCGCGACCAGCCGCGCGTCTTCCGAGATCAGCACATCCGGTGTGCGCGTATGCGACACCGTCAACAGGCCGGCAAGCGCGAACGGGAGTGCGGCGAGCCGCAGCCATGTCGTCGCCATCGTCGCGATAACCAGGGCGACCGTCACCAGCAGCACGGACTGCTGCGAAATCAGTCCGACCGCATCTACCGGAGAGCGTTCCGATATCCACGCAGATATTGCGATCATTGCCGTCAGGGCCTTGCCCATCAGGTAAAGGGACGGCGCATCCAAGCCGAACGGCATCAGCAACGCGCTGGCGACGGCCAGGAACATCACGACCGATACGATCGGCATGACGGCCAGATTGACGAACAGGCTGAGCGGCGATACACGCTGGAAATGCCAAATGGCAAACAGCGTCGTAGCGCTGCCGGCGATGATGGAGGTCATAGCCAATCCACCCGTCGTCAGCAGGAATTTTTGTGTCAGAAGCCCTGGCAGGGATAGCTTCGGCGACGGCGGCCTCGTTTTTCGCGCACGATAATCCGCCCAACCGGCATAGGCGCCAACCAGGGCGGCGGTCGCGGCGAACGACATCTGGAAGCTCGGTCCGACCACTTCATGCGGCGAGACCAGGATGACAGCGATCGCCGAGATCGCCAGGTTGCGCATGGTCAGGGCCGCGCGATCGAACAGAACCGCGATCAGCATCACCGCCAGCATGATGAAGCTGCGTTCGGCGGCAACGACGACGCCCGAAATGACAAGATAGGCAGCGATCGAGAAGAGCGCTGCGGCGGCAGCGTATTTCTTGACCGGCCTTCGTGCGGAAAAATCTGGAAACAGCGCGAAGGCGCCGCGCAGCAGACCCATGACGGTGCCGGCGACCAGCGCCATATGCAATCCGGAAATGGATATGATGTGATAGATGCCGGTGCGCCGCATCGCCTCGTTGATTTCGTCGGGAATGCCGGCGCGCACGCCGACGATCAGTGCCGCCGCGATCTCGCCCTCGGCGCCGCCGATGATACCTGTGATGCGGCCGGCGATGGATTGGCGGGCATTTTCCACCGCCGACGACAGGCGAGCCGAAAGCGGCATGCCGTCGTCGGCACTGACAATCCTGGGATTGCCCAGAAAAAACCCGCTGCCGCCGATGCCGGCGAAATAGCTGTCGAAGGAGAAATCATAGCTGTCCGGCCGCACCGGACCGGTCGGCGGCAAGAGTTTGGCATAGCCTGATATCAACGAGCCGGCGGTCAATTCCGGCGGTATCTTGCGTGCCGAAAGCCGGACCCTTTCCGGCATATAGCGCAGTTTCGGCCGGGCGGTGGACGTCACGTCAATGGTCAGCCGGATGCGGCCGGTCTCCATCCGATCGAGCGAGACGACGCGCCCCGTCACTTCAGTCGAAATCTCCGAGCCCAGCATTCGTGTTCCGGCCCGCCATGTTTCGACCTTCGCCGCGAGCAGGCCCAGCGCGCACAGCAGCATTGCCGTGAAACACAGGTGGGTTTTTGGCCGGGAACGCGAGGCAAGCGCACAGAGCGCCGTCAGTACGACGACTGCTACAGGCTTGGCAAAATCAGGCTCCGCCGCCAGCGAATAGTAGCCGATCGCTCCGGTGGCCAGACAGACCGGCACCAGCAGGAAGGCGATGCCCCGGTCAAGTTCCAGTTCCGCCGCCTTGGCCACGCCATGGCGCAGGCGAGGCAATGATGTCAGGCCGAATTGCCGGCGCACGCGCGCAATCCTGCCCGCGGCAAGCGGTGGACTTGGTGCAGGAATGTCCGTCTGCAGCGGCCGGGTAGCGGGCGCGGGCACGAGGGATGTCGGCGATGGCAACGGAATAGCCGGAGGCGTTGCAAACAAGGACCGTTCGCTGACGCCAGCAACAGCGTCCTCGCCCCGATCCGAGCCCCGGCCTCGTCCAGCCATCGGGTCTGCCCCTTGCACCCCTGACGCCCTATGGTACATGAACCCGCGACGCGCGAAAGTCCGCGCAACCGAACCCCGCCTCAGATGGTTTCCGAGAGTTTCATGTCCGACAAGGTCGTCACCCGTTTTGCCCCTTCGCCCACCGGCTATCTGCACATCGGCGGCGCCCGCACGGCGTTGTTCAACTGGCTTTATGCCAAGCACACCGGCGGCACGATGCTGCTGCGCATCGAGGACACCGATCGCGAGCGTTCGACCGATGCTGCGACGGCCGCCATCCTGGACGGACTCTCCTGGCTCGGTCTTGGCTGGGACGGCGACGCTGTCTCCCAATTCGAGCGCGCGCCGCGGCATCGCGAGGTGGCCGAGGAACTCGTGCGCCTAGGCAAGGCCTACCACAGCTACGAGACGCCTGCCGAGCTGGAGGCGATGCGCGAGGCAGCGCGTGCCAAGGGCCTGCCGCCGCGCTACAACGGCCAGTGGCGCGATCGTGATCCGTCCGAGGCGCCTCCGGGGGTCAAGGGCGCCATCCGCATCAAGGCGCCAACCGAGGGCGAGACGGTAGTTGACGACCGTGTCCAGGGCGAGGTGCGATTCCCCAACAAGGATCTCGACGATTTCATCATTCTGCGTTCGGACGGCAACCCGACCTACATGCACGCCGTCGTCGTCGACGACCACGACATGGGCGTTACGCATATCATTCGGGGCGACGACCACCTGACCAATGCGGCCCGCCAGACGGTGATCTACAACGCCATGGGCTGGGAGGTGCCATCGATGTCGCACATCCCGCTGATCCACGGCGCCGACGGTGCCAAGCTGTCGAAGCGCCATGGCGCGCTCGGCGTCGAAGCCTATCGCGCCATGGGCTACCTGCCGGAGGCACTGCTCAACTACCTGGCGCGCCTCGGCTGGAGCCATGGCGACGACGAGATCATGTCGATCAAGGATATGATCTCCTGGTTCGACATCGGCGACGTCAACAAGGGCGCCGCCCGTTTCGATTTCGCCAAGCTGGAGGCGCTGAACGGCGTCCATATGCGCCGCATGAGCGACGCGGAACTGTTCGACATCTTCATCGCCACCCTGCCCTATCTCCAGGGCGGCCCGGCGATGGCCGCGCGCCTCAACGAGCATAACAAGGCGCAATTGCTGGCAGCCCTTCCGGGCCTGAAGGAGCGCGCCAAGACACTGGTAGAACTCGTCGATGGCGCCGCTTACCTGTTTGCGGAGCGGCCGCTGCCGGTCGACGAGAAGGCGGCGCTGCTGCTCAATGGCGATTCCCGCAAGATCCTGCGCGGCGCTCACGAAGCCTTGAATGCGCTTTCGGGCGACTGGACGGCCGCCGCCGCGGAGGCCGCGATCCGCGACTATGCGCTGGCCGGAGGCCACAAGCTGGGCGCCGTGGCACAGCCCTTGCGCGCCGCCCTGACCGGCAAAAGCACCTCGCCTGGCGTGTTCGACGTGCTTGCCGTGCTGGGGCGTGAGGAAAGCCTGGGTCGCATATCGGATCAAATCGATTAGGAGCAAACTGGCCCAAAAAGATTGGCATTGAAAGGCGGGTTTCGCAGTGCAACATTAGGCCTTGGCCCAATCTGGCACGCACCTCCTAAAATGCGGTGGCGAATACGCGCATTGCAGTGATTTCGACGTGTCGCTTCGCAGAAATTTGCCTTTGCCGGCATGAGGAAACAAGAAGGAGTTTGCAATGACCGAAGCTGCGACAAAACTGGAATTTGGCGGCAAGACCCAGGAGGCCACGGCCAAGCTGGAGCTCGGCGGCAAGACTCATGAGTTCAAAGTGCGAAGTGGCTCCGTCGGGCCAGATGTCATCGACATTGCCACACTTTACAGCACCACCGGCGCCTTCACCTACGATCCCGGCTTCACCTCGACCGCGAGCTGCGAATCGGAGATCACCTTCATCGACGGCGATGCGGGCATTCTCCTGCATCGCGGCTACCCGATCGACCAGTTGGCGGAACACGGCGACTTCCTCGAGGTCTGCTACCTCCTGCTCTACGGCGAACTCCCCACCAAGGCGCAGAAGGACGATTTCGATTACCGCGTGACGCGCCACACAATGGTGCACGAGCAGATGTCGCGCTTCTTCACCGGCTTCCGCCGCGACGCGCACCCGATGGCGGTGATGTGCGGCGTGGTCGGTGCGCTGTCGGCTTTCTATCACGACTCCACCGACATCTCCGACCCGTACCAGCGCATGGTCGCTTCCATGCGGCTGATCGCCAAGATGCCGACGATCGCGGCCATGGCCTACAAGTATCACATCGGCCAGCCCTTCATTTACCCGAAAAATGATCTCGGTTTCGCGGCAAACTTCCTGCATATGTGCTTCGCAGTGCCTTGCGAGGAGTACAAGATCAACCCGGTGCTGGCCCGCGCCATGGAGCGCATCTTCATCCTGCATGCCGATCACGAGCAGAACGCCTCGACCTCCACGGTTCGCCTCGCCGGCTCTTCGGGTGCCAACCCGTTTGCGTGCATCGCCGCCGGCATTGCCTGCCTGTGGGGCCCGGCGCATGGCGGCGCCAATGAAGCGGCGCTCAACATGCTGGGCGAGATCGGCCATGTCGATCACATCCCGGAGTTCATCGCCCGCGCCAAGGACAAGAACGACCCGTTCCGGCTGATGGGCTTCGGCCACCGCGTCTACAAGAACTACGATCCGCGCGCCAAGATCATGCAGAAAACGGCGCACGAGGTTCTGGGCGAGCTCGGCATCAAGGACGATCCGCTGCTCGACATCGCCATGGAACTGGAAAAGATCGCGCTGACCGATCCTTATTTCATCGAGAAGAAGCTCTACCCGAATGTCGACTTCTATTCCGGCATCACGCTAAAGGCGCTGGGCTTCCCCACCACCATGTTCACGGTGCTGTTCGCCGTCGCCCGCACTGTCGGCTGGATCGCGCAGTGGAAAGAGATGATCGAGGATCCGCGCCAGAAGATCGGCCGCCCGCGCCAGCTCTATACTGGCGCGCCGGAGCGCGATTACGTGCCGATCGCCAAGCGGTGAATTCGGGCAGTTGGTAGTCAGTAGTCGGTAGTGAAGAATCGTCATTCCTTTCACTACTCACTACTCACTACTCACTACTCACTACTCACTCACTTGACATACCGCATCACGACAGCCGCCGCGATTTCGCCGGACGGCCTGTCCGTCGCCATGCGCCGTGCGATCTCGGCAAACCCGTCTTTCTGCCAGGCGCGGATGCCGGTGTCGGTCAACAACCCTTCCAACTGGCGCGCCAGATTGTTCGGTTTGACGTACTCGTTGTAGAACTCCGGGATCAGCGCGCGATCCGAGATCAGGTTGGGCAGCAGCGCCGACCAGACGGTAACGAGATACGGCGCGACGACGCGCGCGACAGGGTCGAGGCGGTAGCAGGAGACCATCGGCACACCGGACAATGCCAGTTCCAGGGAGACCGTGCCGGACGCGATCAACGCCGCGTCGGCTTTGCCGAAGGCCTGCCATTTACGCTCGGGCTCCAGGATGATCTCGGGTTTCTCATCCCAGCGCGTGACAGCGGACCGGACGGTGTCCGCGACATGAGGCACCGTCGGCAACATCAGCCGAAGGCGGTGTCCGCGCGCCCGCAGCATCGACACGGTCTCGCCAAACGGCTCCAGCAGTCGCCGCACCTCGCCGCGCCGCGAGCCGGGCAGGACAAGCAGCGTCTTCACGCGGTCCGGTGAAAGGTCGCGCGGCTGCCCCTGAGCCTTTGCCGCCGAGAGCACACCCGCATCATGGGTCAGACGGTGCCCGACATAGGTGCCGGGCGGGCCGTCAAGTCTCGCGAGCTCCTTCACTTCGAACGGCAGGATGCACAGGATATGATCGACATAGGGCTTCATCGCCACCGCCCTGCCCGGCCGCCATGCCCAGACGCTCGGGCAGACATAGTGGACGATCGGGATCGACGGGTTGGCCGCACGCACCTTCCTGGCGACGCGCAACGAAAAGTCCGGGCTGTCGATGGTGATCAGGCAGTCGGGCTTGGCGTCGGCGATCATCCCGGCCATCTGGCCGATCCGCCGCATCAGGCGCGGCAGATCGCGCAGGACGGCACTGAAACCCATCAGCGCGACCTCGCCGGCATCGAAGGGCGAAACCAGCCCTAGCCCCTGCAGATGGCGGCCGCCGAGGCCGACGAGTTGCACCTCGCGGCCTGTCGATGCCTTCAGCGAACGAACGATGTCGGCGCCCAGCAGATCGCCGGATTCTTCGCCGGCCACGATTGCGATCTTCAGCGCCTTGTCAGCCATGTGGCGGCTCCGTTGCTGGCAGGCCGACGATGAACAGGCCGAGCGCGTTCGCGCGCGCAAGCGTCACCGGTCCTTCGAGGATCAGCGAACGTCCGGCCTCGACCGCAATGCCGGCAAGTCCCGCCGCATGCGCCGCCTCGACCGTCCGTGGTCCGATCGACGGCAGGTCGGCGCGAAGTTCCTGGCCAGGTTTGGCACACTTGACCAGAACCCCACGGGTCTTGCCGGCAAGCCGGCCGTGGCGGCGCAGCTCTCGTGTTCTTTCGAGCAGGCCGTGCGTACCTTCGATGCCTTCGAGCGCAATCGCCCGGCCACCGATGGCAATCGCCGCCTGGCCGATATCGAGCGCCCCGATGGCCTTGGCTGCCTGCCTCGCCGCCTCGATGTCGCGCCAGTCCGATTGCTTCGGTGCCGTCGCGGTCAGCGTGCCTTCGCCGGCGGCGAGCTCGGGAACGACCTGATGCGCGCCGATCACCTTGATGCCCCGCTTTTCCAGACCGCGTGTCACCACCTTCAGCAGGCCGTCATCGCCACGCGCCAGCGCCATGATCACCGACGGCACAATCGCCAGCAAGCCAAGGCTCAGGCGAATCTTGGCCAATTGCGGCCTGCGTTTGATCTCGCCGGCCAGCACCAGATGCGTGATTCCATATCGCTTCAGCGTCGGCACCAACGAACCGATCTGCTCCAGGGCCAGACTGTCATGCTCGTAACGGCGCAGGTCCTGCTGGCGATCGGCTTCGCCCTCCATCAACAGGACGAAAGGCGGATAACCGTGTGTGGCCAAGCCTCGTGCGACTTCGACCGGAAGACTGCCGCCGCCGGCGATGATGCCAACCCTGGCATCAGGCGGGAGATCAAGACCGCTTGCCGCTGTCTTAGTCTTCATCATCGGCATCGTCGCCATCGCCACCCTTGAGCGACGGCACCGCATAATGCCGCTTGCCGCGACTGGTGATGAAATCGATGATCTTCATCGCGGTTGGGGACGAAGCGAACTCCGCTTTGGCGAACTCGATGTTTTCGCCAACGGTGCGGGAACGGTCGAAGATCGTCTTGTAAGCTTTCCGCAGCAAATGGATTTCGGACCTTGGCAGGCCGGAACGCCTCAGGCCGATAATGTTGAGGCCGCGCAGGCTGGCGCGGTTACCAACGGCGATGGCGTAAGGAATGATATCGCCCACGATCGCGGAGCAACCGCCCAGAAACGCGTTGTCGCCAACGCGCACGAACTGATGAACGGCAGTCAGGCCGCCAATGTAGACATTGTTGCCGATTTCGCAGTGGCCGCCCAGCGTCGCCCCATTGGCGAAGGTGGCGTTGTTGCCGACCACGCAATCATGGGCGATATGGGCATAGGCGAGGAAATTGCCGTTGTCGCCCACCGTCGTTTCGCCCCGGCTGGTGTCGGTGCCGACATGCATGGTGACGCCTTCGCGGATGGTGCAGTTCGCGCCGATGACCAGTGTGGTGCGTCCGCCCTTGTGCTTGGTATTCTGCGGCGGCCCACCCAGTATCGCCATCGGGTAGACCTTGGTCGAGGCACCGATGGTGGTCGCGCCCATCACCGAGACATGACCGGCCAGTTCGACACCGTCGCCGATCACGGCATCGGCGCTGATATGGCAAAACGGCCCTATACGAACATCCTGGCCAATCTGGGCGCCTTCTTCCACGACGGAGGAAGGATGGATTGAAGTCTTGATTTTCATAAGCACTCGATCGTCAGTCGCCGGTGACCATCATGGCTGAAATCTCGGCCTCGGCCGCCTTGGTGCCCTCGACCATGGCTTCGCAGGCGAATTTGAGCAGGTTGCCGCGCTTTTTGATTTTCTTGACGTGGATCTTCAACTGGTCGCCGGGAACGACCGGTTTGCGGAATTTGGCGTTGTCGATGGTCAGGAAATAGACCAGCGATGGCTTCGATGCCCCAAGGCTGCGGATGCAGATGGCGCCGGCCGTCTGCGCCATTGCTTCGACGATCAGCACGCCCGGCATCACCGGCTGCTCGGGGAAATGGCCTTGAAAATGCGGCTCGTTGATGGTGACGTTCTTGATGCCGATGGCGGATTCATCGCCATCGATATCGACAATGCGGTCGATCATCAGGAATGGATAACGATGCGGCAGAAGCTTCATCAGCCCCATTATGTCGACCGCTTCCAGCGTCGTCGCCGCCACCATGTCAGCCATTGTCCTTGCCCTGCTTGCGTGCCCTGGCCATCGTGCGCAACATGGCTATCTCTCGCATCGCTTCCGCCATCGGCTGCGCCGGATAGCCGCCCCAGATCTCGCCGGCAGGAACATTGCTCATAAATCCACTTCTGGCGGCAAGCTTGGCTCCCGTGCCGATGGTCAGATGATCCGCAAGTCCGACGCCGCCGCCCATGGTGACATTGTCACCCACGACCACGGAACCCGAAATACCTGAAAGGCCGGCTACTATGCAATTGCGACCGATGCGGACGTTATGGGCGATCTGCACGAGATTGTCGATCTTGGTGCCCTGACCGATAATCGTATCGGACATGGCGCCGCGATCGACAGTGGAATTGGAGCCGATCTCGACATCGTCCTGGATGACCACCCGACCGATCTGGGGAACACGTTCCGGCCCCTTGGCGCCGCCGACGAAGCCAAAGCCATCCTGGCCGATCCTGGCCCCGCCATGGATGATGACCCGGTTGCCGATCAGCGCATATTGGATACTCGCGCCTGGGCCAACATAGCCGTTACGGCCGATCTGGCAGGACTGCCCGATGACGGCGTTGGGCGCGATCACGGTGCCGCTGCCGATCGAGACGCCCGGCCCAACAACCGCGCCGGCCTCGATGATCACGCCGGCTTCGACATGGGCGGTTGGATCGACATGGGCATGCGGCGAAACGCCGGTTTCGCCGGTCATTGGCCCTGGCGTGGCGGCCGTGGGGAACAGCAGTCGCCCGACCAGCGCGAATGCCTGCTGCGGTCGCGGGTGGATCAGCACAGCGATGCCGACCGGCGCCTTGTTGGCGAATTCCGCTGGGCACAGCACGGCCGCGGCCCGTAGCGATGGCATCAGCGCGGAATTACGCCTGCCGTCCACGAAGACGAGCGCATTCGCTCCGCCTTCGCTGGCTGGTGCCAGTGCTTCGATCGAAACGTCGGATTGGCCGGAATCGACAAGCACCGAGCCGGTCAGATTCGCGACTTCGGCCGCCGTATACCGGCGTGATGGCGCGAAGAACACCGGATCGGTCATTCCAGAAGCTATATCCAGCTAGGTCGGAACATTTCTCCCGGATCCAAAAAAATCCGGGAGCATCGTTGGCCGCCGATCAGAAGCGGGTCGATATGCCGAAGTTGAATTCTTGCACCTCGTCACGCGCTTCCTTCTTGACCGGGATCGCATAGTCGATACGGATCGGGCCGAACGGTGAAGCCCACATCAGGCCGACACCGACCGAGGCGCGCAATTTCATACCAGTGCCCGCAATTGTTATGTCTGGGGCGGGATCAGCGCCAAGATGTCGGTCGATCTTGCTGCCGTAGAGCGTTGCGGCGTCCGCAAACACCGCTCCGCGCAGACCGAAGCTCTCGGGAATGACCGGCAATGGGAACTGCGCTTCGGCCGAGGCGTTGAAATAAGTCACACCCCCCAGATGGTCACCCGTGGTCGGGTCCACCGGACCGATGCCATTATACGCAAAGCCACGGATCATGCGGTCGGTGCTCTGGAATTGATCGAAGATACGCAGATTACCGTCGCCGCCATAGGCCTCCACGTGTCCTGCACCGCCTGAAATCAGCCCGACCAGATCAAGCTGCTCGGACAGCGTCTGGTAGATACTGCCGCGCCCGGTGATCTTTACGAACTTCGCGTCACCACCGAGACCGGCCAGCTCGACCGTCGTGTTGGCATAGATGCCTTCATGCGGGTTCTTCATGTCGTCGATCGTGTTGTAGACCAGACCGAGGCTGATCGACGACTTGATCCAAGGACTTTGAGCGATGCCATCCAAAATGGCAGGCGAAATCGTGCAGTTGGGACCATCAGGATCCGCAGTGGTGGTGGGACCGCAACCGTCGTCCACTGAATATTTCTCTTGCGAGATGTTGTATGCCAGCTGGGTCGTGATGCTGTTCGTGATCGGCAGGCCGAAGCGCACCGTCGCACCCGTGGTATCGCTGTCGTAATTGTTGTTGTATTGCCGCGTCGATTTGTAGACGTCGAAGCCGGCTGCGATGCGCCGCCCGAGGAAATACGGTTCGGTGAATGAGATGCTGTAGTCGCGCGAATGCCTGCCGCCACCCGCCGACAGCTTGATGTACTGGCCGCGGCCGAGGAAGTTGCGCTCGGTGACCGATCCTTCGACCGACGGGCCGGCCGTGTCACCGCCAGTCGAATAGCCGGCGCCAACCGAGAATTCGCCGGTCGATTTCTCGACTACGTCGACCACCAGCACGACCTGGTCGGGCTGCGAACCGGGCACCGTCGAGATTTCGACTTTGTCAAAATAATTCAGGTCTTCAAGGCGCTTCTTCGCGCGCTGGACGAGCACCTGGTTGAACGCATCGCCTTCACTGACGTCAAACTCGCGGCGAATGACGTAGTCGCGCGTGCGGTCGTTGCCGCGGATTTCGATGCGCTCGATATAGGCCTTGGTCCCTTGGTCGATCGTATAAACGACCGAAATCGTATGGTTCTCGAAGTTGCGGTCGCCGCGTGGCGTCACCTGCGCGAAGGCATAGCCCGAACCGGCCACCTTCTCGGTGAGCGCTACGATGGTATCTTCGACGTTCTTGGCGTTGTAGACATCGCCCTTGCGGGTCTCGACCACCGACTCAAGCGCCTTCGAATCCACTTCCGGGATGGTGCTTTCGACGCTGATATCGCCGAAATTGTAACGCTCGCCTTCCTGGACGGTGATAGTAACCGTGTACTTGTTCGTCGCGCTGTCGAGTTCGCCGACGGCGGACACCACCTGGAAATCGGCATAGCCGTGATTGTAGTAGAAGCGGCGCAGCAGTTCCTGGTCGGCGCGCAGCTTGTCCTCGTCATAGACGTCGTCACGCAGGACGAACGAGACCCAGGACGAGCGCTTGGTGTTGATCACGTCCGACAGGCGGCGGCTCGAATAAGCGCTGTTGCCGACAAAATTGATCGCCGCGATCTGCGTTCGGTCGCCTTCGGTGATGTGGAACACCACGTTCACGCGGTTGTCACCGAGCTCCATGACCTGCGTGGTCACGCCGGCATCGTCACGGCCAATGCGCCTATATGCGGCCTTGACCGCCTCGACGTCCGAATCCAGCGTCGCCTGCGAGAAGGTGCCGCGCGGCTTCAGCTGGACCGCGGCCTGGAGTGCATTGTCCTTGAGCTTCTTGTTGCCCTGGAACAGCACCTGGTTGACGACCTTGTATTCGGAAACCTTGACCACCAGCGTCGAGCCGACTTGGTTGATCTGCACGTCCGAGAACAGCCCGGTGCCGAACAGCGCCTTGACCGCGGCGTCGATGTCGGAACTCGAGAAGGCCTTGCCCGGCTTGATGGTGATGTAATTGCGGACCGTATCGGCGTCGACACGCTGGTTGCCGCTGACCTCCACCCTGCTGACGACAGCGGCTTCAGCCGCCGATGTGGCAACGAATTGCACTGCGAGCGCACCTGGCACAACCAGAGCGGCGGACAGTGCCGCCGCTGACGCGGCGTTCAGAAACTTGGATGCTGCCTTCATCGGGCTTAATAACCTTTTCTCGTAGTCCCCACGGCGAGAAAACCGGACGTGCGGTAATTTCCCCTACCGTATTAACCGGATTTTCCCTACACGCAAGGCTTCTGGTTAATTTGTATTTACTTAACCCTGCTGCGTGGCTTTCGCGTCACTCATATCCCCGTGCATGGTAAACGGCGTCTCAACATCGACCATGCCAAAGCCAAATTTCTTCATGATTTCAGCACCCAAACAGATCGTTCCAGAATACGAAACCCATGAAGCACAAGACCAGAAGCAGACCGGCCCGATAGGCCATTTCCATCATCCGTTCCGACACCGGCCGGCGGATGACGGCCTCCACCCCGTAGAACAAGAGATGGCCGCCGTCGAGGGGGGGAATCGGCAAAAGGTTTAGAATGCCTATCCCGACGGACAGCAGCGCGACAAGCTGCACCAGCCACTCGAAACCCAGCTTGGCCGCCCTGCCGGCCATGTCGGCGATCTTGACGGGACCACCCAACTGACACTTGTCCTCGCGTCCGACGGCGAAGCGCTGCAAAAATTGGCCCGTGCGCTCGATGACATGGCCTGTTTCCTCGACTGCCGCCGCAACCGCCCCCACCGGGGTGTAGGTGATGAGACGGGGCTGGCCGAGTTCCTTGTTGTTGACGACGCCGATCACCGCAACCTTGACCTTGTTGCCGAGCGCGTCTTCCTGCTCCATCAACTGCGGGGTCGCGGTCACCGTGACTTCCTTGCCGTCGCGCAGCATGACGAAGGTGATGGTGTCGCCGGCACGGCCCGAGACCAGCCGCTGCACGTCGCCGAAGGTCTCGACCTTGCTGCCATCGACGCTGACGAATCGGTCGCCGGGCATGATGCCGGCCTTCGCCGCCGGACTGTCGGCGGTAACTTCGGCCACCATGGGCTCCGCGACATAACGCCCATAGGCGCCGAACAGCACGGCAAAGACGACGATCGTCAGCAGGAAATTGAACAGAGGCCCGGCCGCCACCGTCGCCGCGCGCTTCCAGATCGCCTGGGTGTGGAAGGCAACCTTGCGTTCCTCGTCGGTCAGTGTTTCGAGCTCTTCCGATGTCGGCTGGCTGGAGGTGGCGTTCATGTCGCCGATAAATTTGACATAGCCGCCAAGCGGTATGGCGCAAAGCTTCCAGCGCGTGCCATGCCTGTCGTTGAAGCCGATGAGTTCGGGACCGAAGCCGATCGAAAAGGCCCTGACGCCAATGCCGCACCAGCGGCCGACGAGGTAGTGCCCCATTTCGTGGACGAACACCACCACGGTCAGCACGAAGAGAAACGGCACGAGCGTGCCGAGAAAGAAACCTTCCGTACTGAAAATCGCGTGAAGAATCCCGTTCAAGTCATGCCCTCAAAATTCTTCCGCCGTTGAGGCGTGACTGTGACATCAATCCAGGCGAATCCAAGGCGTATCCGCACCAGATCGTGAAACGACAAGGTCAAATGGGAAACAGCCCCTGCGCCGGATGTTCGGCGCCCGCCGCCATCCAGCCGATGACGTATAGGGCGAAAGCCGCCGCGACAAGCCCGTCGACGCGGTCCATGACGCCGCCATGGCCCGGAATGAGCACGCCCGAATCCTTGCGGCCGTGACGCCGTTTGACCCAGGATTCGAATAGGTCGCCGGCCTGGGCGACAATCGAAAGCACGAGCGCCACCAAGCCGAGCAAGGCCAGATTGCCGGCACCGGCCATGGCGGCCAGAATGAGCCCAGCGACAACACCGCCAACCGCGCCGCCAAGCGCGCCGCTGCGCGTCTTGCCGGGTGATATCGACGGGGCCAATTTCGGACCGCCGACGGCGCGCCCAACGAAATAGGCAAAAATGTCGGTCGCCCAGACGACCGCGAAGAGGAACAGGATGGCGACAAGACCCGAATGATCGCCATCGCGCAGCAAGGCAAGCGACAGGCCGGACACGCTGGCATAGGCAAGGCCGCTCGCCTCCCACTGCCCGGTCTCGCGCACCAGGGCGGCAATCGCTGTCACCGCAATCAGAAACACGACGAGGGGCAGCAGCCAGAATGCGGGAAGGCCGGCAATCAAGGCGCCGATGAACACGACGGCCAGCGTCTCGGGCAGGAAACCGAGCCGCTTGGCCGCGGCAGGCCGCGACATGCGCGTCCACTCGTAAAAGATCATTGCCGACATGACGGCGCACAGCAGCCGGAAAGGCAGGCCACCCAGCCAGGTCAGGCCAAGGGCAACGATGGCAAGCACGACCGCTGAAATGACGCGGAGCTGAAGATTGCTCATCCCGCGGCCGGTCGCGAAGCGACGTCTTGCGGGTCCAGTCCGCCGAAACGGCGCTCGCGGCCGGCAAATTCGCGCAGGGCTTCCGCCAGATGCTCGCGGCTGAAGTCCGGCCAGTAGCACGGCAGGAAGACGAGCTCGCTGTAAGCGGCCTGCCATAGGAGGAAGTTGGACAGGCGAAGCTCGCCGCTGGTGCGGATGACCAGTTCGGGATCGGGGATGCCCTGCGTGTCGAGAGAGGCGGCAAAGCTTTCGGCGGTGATCGCCTCGCTGTCCAACTCACCCCGCCCGACGGCTTCGGCGAGCTTGCGCGCCGTGCGCACGATCTCATCGCGACCGCCATAGTTGAAGGCGATGACCAGCGTCAGCGACGTGTTCCGGATTGTCAGCGATTCGGCCTCTTCGAGCAGGCCTCTGATGTCCGGCTGCAGCCCTGCCCTGTCGCCGATGATCCTGACCCGCACCCCGCTCTGGTGCAGTTCGGCCAGATCCCGGCGGATGAACAGCTTCAACAACCCCATCAGGTCACTGACTTCGGACTTGGGCCGCGACCAGTTTTCCGACGAGAAGGCATAGACGGTCAGGAATGAGATGCCGAGAGCCGGTGCCGCGCGCACCGTCTTGCGCAGCGCCTCGACACCAGCGCGATGACCCGCGAGCCTCGGCATGCCGCGCGCCTTGGCCCAGCGTCCATTTCCATCCATGATGATCGCGACATGCGCGGGCGTTGTCATGATCTCGCTTTCGGGTCAGCCGAAGCCCAACCCTAAACCTGCATGATTTCAGCTTCCTTGTCGGAAAGCAGATGATCGATGGTGCTGATCGTTTCGTCGGTAAGCTTCTGGACCTGATCCGAACGCTTGCGATGATCGTCCTCGCTGATCGCGCCGTCCTTCTCGGCCTTCTTCAGGAAGTCCATGCCGTCACGGCGCACATGGCGCGCAGCGACGCGGGCGTTCTCGGCATAGCCATGCGAGATCTTGACCAGCTCCTTGCGGCGCTGTTCGTTGAGCTCCGGCAGCGGAATCCTGAGATTGGTGCCATCGACGATCGGGTTGAAGCCCAGATTGGATTCACGGATGGCGCGGTCGACCGCGCCGACCATCGATTTGTCCCAGATGGACACCGAGATCATACGTGGTTCCGGCACGGTGACGTTGGCCACCTGATTGATCGGCATGGTGGTGCCGTAGGCCTGTACCTGGATGGCATCGAGCAGATTGCTGGAGGCGCGACCGGTCCGCAGCGAAGCCAGATCATGTTTGAACGCGGCGATCGCCCCATCCATGCGCCTCTTGAGGTCGTCGTACTCACCACTCATCTTAGTCTCCTTGACCCGTCTGCCGCGGGTTCACTGCTTCGGGGCAATGCCCCCGTGTGCGGCCTGATTCTCGAAAAGCCGGTTTCCCTTTTTAGGGATCAGGCCCGGATCAATCATCCGCGACGACCGTGCAGCGGCCGCCGCCCCTCAGAATATCGCCGAAACCACCTTTTTCGTGGATCGAATAGACGATTATCGGAATGTTGTTTTCGCGCGCAAGTGCAATCGCAGCCGTATCCATGATGGAAAGGCCGCGCTTTATGACTTCGGCGTGACTGATGCGCTCGAAACGCGTCGCATTCGGGTCCTTTTTCGGGTCAGCCGAATAGACACCATCGACCTGCGTGCCCTTGAACAGTGCATCGGCACCGATTTCGGCGGCGCGAAGTGCCGCGGCCGAATCAGTGGTGAAGAACGGATTGCCGGTGCCACCGGCGAAGATCACCACCTTGCCCTGATTCATGTAGGCGGTCGCCTGGCGCTGCGAAAAGCTCTCGCACAGCTCGGGCATGGCGATCGCGGACAGCACGACGGCGTCGACACCGATCTTGTTCAGCGACGTGCGCAGCGCCAGCGAGTTGATGACCGTGGCGAGCATGCCCATGTGATCGCCGGTGACGCGGTCTCCGCCCTTGGAGGCGACGGCCACACCGCGAAAGATATTGCCGCCGCCGATGACGACACCGACCTCGATGCCCAGCGCGCGGGCCTCCGCGATGTCGGCGGCGATGCGATCCACGACCGAAACGTCGATGCCGAAATGCTGCTCGCCCATCAACGCTTCACCCGAGGCTTTCAGCAAGACACGTCGGTAGAGGGGCTTCACCGTCATCTGGTTCCTCGAAAATCTCGGCGCGGCAGGTTCTGGAGGCGAAAGGCCCCTGCTTCACCCGGCGGTTCTGTCATGGCGGGTTGACCGGATACACGAAGGGCGCAGCGATGTCACGCCGCGCCCCTGTGCAAAATTTCAGGCTTTCTGGATCAGGTGCTGCTGAGGCTGGCGGCCCGGCCCTCGACCACCACCGGCGGCGAATGGCAGAGAGGCTTGTCGCGGTCACGACGCCTCCTGCGACCCTGACCTGGACTGTGAACCGAAGCAGAAAAGGACATGGCCACGGTCCGGCTGACGCCACCCTTTCACGCCGTGATCGTCTGTCTCCCCGCCCATATCGCGCGCCGAAACTGAGGACCTTGACCGACACCGCACAAGAAATCGGCCTGACATCCCTGCGGACGTCAGGCCGAAAAACGCTTTCGGAATAAGGCGGTAAGCGACTTACTTCTTGACCGCCGCCGCGACTTCCGCCGCGAAATCCGTCTCTTCCTTTTCGATGCCTTCGCCGAGCGCGAAGCGCAAATAGGCCGTGATCTTGGCCGGGGCGCCGATTTCCTTCTCGGCATCCTTCAGCGCCTTCTCGACGGTGATGTCGGGATTGAGCACGAAGGCCTGCTTCAGGAGCACGACTTCCTCATAGAACTTACGAAGGCGGCCTTCGACCATCTTCTCGATGATCGCTTCCGGCTTGCCCGACTGGCGCGCCTGGTCGGAGAAGATCGCCTTTTCGCGTTCCACCGCGGCCGGATCGATCTGCTCTGCCGTCAGCGCCATCGGGTTGGTGGCAGCGACATGCATGGCGACCTGACGGCCAAAGGCGTTGGCGGCGTGCTCATTGCCGGTGGTCTCGATCGCGACCAGCACGCCGAGCTTGCCGAGGCCGTCGGCAACCGCGTTGTGCACATAGGTCGCCACCGCGCCATGCGGCACGGTGAGCTTGGCCGAGCGGCGGAAGCCCATGTTCTCACCGATGGTGCCGACCGCGTCCTTGATCGTGTCGGCGACCGACTTGTCCGAACCCGGATATTGGGCGGCCGCAACCGCCTCGGTCGTGCCATAGGCAAGCGCCACCTTGGCAACGTTGGCGACGATTTCCTGGAAGGCGGCATTGCGGGCAACGAAGTCGGTCTCGGAATTGACCTCGACGACCGCAGCCTCGCGCACGCCATTGTCGACGCCGATCAGGCCTTCGGCAGCGGTACGGCCGGCCTTCTTGTCGGCCTTGGAGATACCCTTCTTGCGCAGCCAGTCGACGGCCTCTTCCATGTTGCCGTTGGTCTCGTTCAACGCCGCCTTGCAGTCCATCATGCCCGCGCCGGTCAAGTCGCGGAGTTCTTTGACCTGTGCAGCCGAAATGCTCATTGTCGCCTCTTTGTTTTTAAATGCACCGACGCACCATCGGCATTCGATGGTGCGTCTGTTTAGCGTGCCAAAATATGAGAAAGATGAAGGCCGCAACCGGCCTTCGCTTATCAAGCCTTGGGGGCTTCCGACGCCGGAGCCGGATCGAGCGCCGGTTCGACCGGGGCTTCAACCGAAGCGCCGATATCGACGCCGAGCGCGCCCTGCTGACGGGCGATGCCGTCGATCGCAGCCTTGGCGATCAGGTCGCAATAGAGCTGGATGGCGCGGGCCGCGTCGTCGTTGCCGGGAATCGGGAAGTCGATCTTGTCCGGGTCGCAATTCGAATCGATGATCGCGACGACCGGAATGCCGAGGCGCTTGGCCTCCAGGATGGCGATCGCTTCCTTGTTGGTGTCGATCACGAACATCAGGTCGGGCGTCGAGCCCATGTCCTTGATGCCGCCCAGCGCCTTGTCGAGCTTCTCGCGCTCACGATCGAGGTTCAGGCGTTCCTTCTTGGTGAGGCCCTGGGCCTCGCCGGCCAGCATCTCGTCGAGCTTGCGCAGGCGCTGGATCGAGTTCGAGATCGTCTTCCAGTTGGTCAGCATGCCGCCGAGCCAACGCGAATTGACATAGTACTGGGCCGAACGCTGCGCCGCATCGGCGACGATGTCGGACGCCTGGCGCTTGGTGCCGACGAACAGAACGCGACCGCCCTTGGCGACGGTGTCCGAAACCTGCTTAAGCGCCTGGTGCAGCAAGGGCACCGTCTGCGACAGGTCGATGATGTGGATGTTGTTGCGGGCGCCATAGATGTAGGGCGCCATCTTCGGGTTCCAGCGGTGGGTCTGGTGGCCGAAGTGAATGCCAGCTTCCAAAAGCTGGCGCATGCTGAAATCAGGCAGTGCCATTCTCATTTTCCTTTCCGGTTAGCCTCCACGGACACAGGCATTTTTGGACTCCAGTCCTCGAACGCCACCGGAGGTTTCAGCCGGATTTCTCCCGGGCAGACACCAAAGTCCGTGTGTGGAATGAGCGGGCATATAGAGGGGAAGAGCGACAAACGCAAGCGTTGTGGCGCGTCAGCGCTCAGCGTGCGGCAATCAGTGCTCCGGTACCGATCATGGCGCTGCCGGCGAACCTGTTCATCAGCCGCATGCGCCTGGGCGTCGTGAACCAGCCCGATGCTCGGCCCGCCAGGGCGGCATAGACCCCCATGGTAACGACATTGACGCTGATGACGACGGCCACCACGAGTAGGCCATCGAAAAAGGTCATCGTATCAAGGTTGAGGATCAGCGGCATGATCGAGGCGTGAAAGAGGATCGCCTTTGGATTGCCGAGCGCAATGGACGCGCCGAGCAGGAACGATCGCGACAACCTTGCTTCGGTCGCCTGCGGTTTATCCGGCTGCGCGGCTGCGGCACGCCACATCCGGATCCCGAGATAGATCAGATAGGCGGCGCCTGCATATTTCAGCAGGAGAAAGACCCATTCGAACGTCTGGGCCAGCGCCACCAGCCCGAGCAGTGCGAGGGTGACCAGCACGGCATCGCCGGCGGCGACGCCAACGCCGGCCATGAAGGCGCGACGGAAACCGCGCGACACGCCATTGGTGATGACCGCGAACATCGCCGGACCTGGCGTCGCGGCGGCCAGCGTAATCGCGGCGCAATAAGCCAGGAATGCCGTTGGTGTCATGACTGGGCCTTTCCGTTGGGCACACGCACGCGCCGGAAGATTGCGACGATCTGCTCGCGGCTGCATTCGACGGCGCCGAGCCGCACCGCGCGGTCGCGCTCGAAGCCGGTTATGTCATAATGCGGCGCCGACGTCTTGGGCGGGCCCTGGTAGGACGAGCGCTTGATGCCGAGCTCGGTGGCAAAGCGATGCAACTCGTCGGTATCATCAGCCAGGAGATGGCACCAGAGATGACCGGCCCACTTCCAGATCGCTGCATCGACATAGACCGCCATCAAGCCCGCCGCGGCCAGCTCAATTGCCCTGCTACTTCGACACCGGGCAAGGCTTTGTCTGGTCGAACAGCGACAGGTTGACCAGCTTGCCGGTCATCGAGAAGTCGCCATAGTCCATGACGAGATCGCGGGTGATGCCGTTTTCGTGCAGCTTGAAGCTGATCCGGTATTCCGGCACCTCTTCGCCGTTCTGGGCGCTGTCGTCGAAATAGGCGATGTCGACCGGCCAATATTTGTCGGTGGCGAGCTTGGCCAGCGCCGGCGCCTCGGGATCGGTCTTGTCGGCGTCGCTCTTCTTGCCGACGACGACGGTGGTCGTCATCACCTTGTTGGCGTCTTCCGAACCGTCGAACAGGTTTGTCTGGTAAAAGTTTTCGCCCTTCTCGGCCTTGCCGATCAGTTCCACCAGATGCTGGGTGGGAAACTGGGTAGCGGCTAGCTCCAGGCTATTCTTCTCGGGCTTGTCGATATCGACCTTCAGCCCCTTGGCGTTCTTGGTGGCGATACCCTTGACCTCCTTGTCGAGATTCTGGTCGACAAAGGATTTGGTCACGAACGAAAAGGTCTTGCCTTCGGCATCCTCGAATGTCGTCGTCTGCTGGTCGGTCAGTCTGGTATTTTCGTTGGTGACGATCTGGGTGACGAAACGGAATTTCACCGTATAGCCTTCGCAAGCCGAACCGTTGAATTCATAGACCATGCGGCCGGATATGCCTGTAATGCCGGAGCGGTCGGAGGCCTTGTTGAGGGTAAGGTCATACACGGCGCGGTGCGCCTGCAACGCCGGGACGGCAAAGGCGGGGCCTATCGAGAAGACCGCCGCCAAAAAAACGGCGTTGAATGCGAGGCGCGTTGCGCGCATGAGGTACTCCGATCGTCGCGGCTGGTGGCAGGCCGCAGGGAAAGATGGTCCAGCTTAAAAAAAGTCGTGGCGGAAGCGAGGCAAAAATAGCAATTTCGGCCCGGCTAGCGCGGCGCCTTCCAGCAATAGGGAAAAGCAATGAGTGAAACAATCGAAAAGCGGCTAAGCGATCTCGGCGTGACGCTTCCTGTCGCCGCCGCGCCCGCGGCCAACTATGTGCCCTATTGCAGGACCGGCAACCTGCTGTTCACCGCCGGACAGTTGCCGCTCAAGGACGGCAAGCTGCAGGCGAGCGGCCTGCTCGGCCGCGACGTCGGCACCGCCGCCGGAAAGGACGCGGCAAAATATTGCGCGATCAACATTCTGGCCCAGGCCAAGGCCGCCCTCGGTGATCTCGAGAATATCCGCAGGCTGGTGAAGATCACGGTCTTCGTCGCCTCCGCCACCGACTTTGTCGAGCAGCATCTGGTTGCCAACGGCGCCTCCGATTTCCTGGTCGCCGCCCTTGGCGAGCGCGGCAAGCACGCCCGCTCCGCCGTCGGCACCGCCTCCCTGCCGCTTAACGCCGCGGTGGAAATCGAAGCAATCTTCGAAGTCGAGTGAGCGAAGGCCCGACATGACCGAGCTCTCCTGGCTGATCGCCCGGCCCGTTGCCCATCGCGGCTTTCACGACATGAACAAGACGCGCTGGGAAAACACGCTTTCCGCCTTCGCTGCCGCGGCCGAACGTGGCTACGCCATCGAATGCGACGTGCATCTGTCGTCGGACGGCGTTCCCGTCATCATCCATGACGACGACCTGAAAAGGCTGACCGGACAGGATGGCTTCGTCTGGCAACGCAGCGCGGCTGAACTGACCGCGCTCAAGGTTGGTGGCACGGCCGATCACGTGCCGACGCTGCAGGAAGCGCTCGACCTCGTCGATGGTCGCGTGCCCATGGTCGTCGAACTGAAAGGGATTCCCGGTCGTGACGAAGGCCTGGTGGCGCGCGTCGGCAAGATGCTCAAGCGCTACAAGGGCAAGGCGGCGATCATGTCGTTCGATCATTGGCTGATCCGCGATTTCCCAAAGCACGCGCCTGGCATTCCCGCTGGATTGACGGCCTACGGCAAGGACCTCAAACTGATCGAAGCGCATTTCGCCATGCTGGCGTATGAGCTCTCCTTCACGTCGTATGCCGCCGGCGACCTGCCGAACCCGTTTGTCAGTTTCGTGCGTGAAAAACTCAAAATGCCAGTTATCACCTGGACGGTGCATGATCAGCCCGCGGTCGATCTGACCTTTAAATATGCGGATCAGATGACATTCGAAGGGTTCGAACCCGACCTCGTCGAGATCGCCTGAACAAGGTGACCCAAACGTGACTTGTAGCGGCCCGGATGGAGCTTAAATAAGCCGCATGGATCAGGGCGATGACGGCGACGGGCAAACGGCGAATGCGGAGTTTTCAATCCGCATCGCCGCTGGTATCGGGGCCTTCACTTGCGATGAATGGGATGGCTTTGCCGGCACCTCGCGCAACAATGCAGAGAGCGGCTATAATCCACTCGTTTCATTTGCCTTTTTGAGCGCGCTTGAGGATTCCGGCTGCGCTGTCAGGCGCACCGGCTGGCAAGGACATCACCTGCGGCTCGAAAATGCACAAGGCAGGCTGCTGGGCGCGGTCCCCTGCTATCTCAAATCGCACAGCCAGGGCGAATATGTGTTCGACCACGGCTGGTCGGATGCCTTCGAGCGGGCTGGCGGCCGCTATTACCCGAAACTGCAATGCGCCGTGCCATTCACGCCCGTCACCGGCCCTCGCCTGCTGGTCAGCAAGGGCGAGGATCAGGATGCGGTGAAGGCTGGTCTTGCGGCCGGTCTTAAAATGGTGACCGACAAGCTGGGCGTGTCCTCGGCGCATGTCACCTTCGCGCAGGAAAGCGACGTCGCGACGCTCGAGGCCGCAGGCTTCCTGCATCGCACCGACCAGCAGTTCCACTTCTTCAACGAAGGCTTTTCGACGTATGACGACTTCCTCGCCACGCTTGCCTCGCGCAAGCGCAAGGCAATGAAGAAGGAACGGCGCGAGGCGCTTGCCGACGGTATCTCGATCGACTGGCTGACCGGCAAGGATCTGACCGAAAAGGCCTGGGACGACTTCTTTGCCTTCTACATGGACACCGGCAGCCGCAAATGGGGCCGCCCCTATCTGAACCGCCAGTTCTTTTCGCTGATCGGCGAACGCATGGCGAACGACATCCTGCTGGTGATGGCCAGGCGCAACGGGCGCTACATTGCCGGAGCCATCAATTTCATCGGCTCCGACGCGCTCTATGGCCGCAACTGGGGCTGCATCGAGGATCACCCCTTTCTGCATTTCGAGGTCTGCTATCATCAGGCCATCGACTTCGCCATCGAGCGCAAGTTGAAGGTGGTCGAGGCGGGCGCCCAGGGGGAGCACAAGCTGGCACGCGGCTACCGGCCGGTGACCATGCATTCGGCCCACTACATTTCGCACCCTGGCCTGCGCAACGCGGTCGCCGACTATCTCAGGCGCGAACGGCGCGAGGTGGAGCGGATGGGCGAATATCTGGAAGAGCATACCCCATTCCGCAAGGATATCGAGGAATAGCAGGCTCTCCGGCATGTCATGCCCCGGCCATGGGTGCGTAAGCCCCCTGGGGGACACATGCAGGGTTTGGCGTCTGCGTCGCGCTTTATTTCGATAGATCATCGCAGCGCAAAGGCGCTTCCATCACGCGCTTGTCGAATCTGGGATGGTCGATCGCCTGATCGCCCGTCATTGTCTTGCCGCTGCGGAAGAGCTTCGCTACACGGGACGGCGAGGCACAATCTGGAGCATTCACCATGGCCGAAACCGCCTATGACACCGGCAACATCTTCGCAAAGATCCTGCGTGGAGAAATTCCCTCGCACCGCGTTTACGAAGACGATGCGGTCATGGTCTTCATGGATGTGATGCCGCAAGGACCGGGGCATACGCTGGTGGTGCCAAAGGCACCGTCGCGCAACATCCTCGACGCCGACCCGGCGACCTTCGGCCCGTTGTTTGCCGTCGTGCAGAAAGTGGCGGTGGCCGTGAAAAAGGCCTTCAACGCCGACGGCGTCACCCTCATGCAGTTCAACGAGCCGGCCTCCGGACAAACCGTCTACCACCTGCATGTCCATGTGGTTCCGCGCTTCGAGGGCGTGCCGCTCAAACCGCATTCCGGACAGATGGAAAAGCCGGAAGTACTGGCCGAGAACGCCGAAAAGATACGAGCGGCAATGACCGCGCAGTGATGCTCAGCCCTCGGCCGACACAGCTTCACGTTTGGCCGTGGACAATGACCGGCGCTGCTGTACTTCGAATGCCAACAGACCCAGTCGCCAGCAAGCTATCGTAATCAGCACGCCGCCGAACACGTCCATCAAATTGTGGCCGCCATGGATGAGAATCGCCGGCAGCAGCGCAGTGTTGACGAGGATCAGCGCGAAACGCGCGAATGCGTACGGCCAAACTGCGATGAGAGACATCAGCGCCATGACCGTGTGGAACGAAGGGAACCCTATGAGCCCTGTCACCTGTAAGGTCGAAATATCCTTGGTACCCTCAGCGAGCAGGCGATTCAGTTCCACGCCATAGGCGGAATTTACCACAGGTCGAACAACGCGATCAATTTCAGGCTCCAAGATCCAGTAAGCGGAAGCCCCGCTGGACGGAAACAGTGCCCAGCAAAAGATGGTGGCCAGCGCTGCAAACACCATCGCCAGCATGGCTGCATGCAGTTGCCGCCGATCTTTGGCCATACCCAGAAAGACAAAGACAAACAGGATCTGAGCCAGCGTCAGGCTATAGATCTGCCTGAGAGCATCCGAAAGGACTGGGTATTGGGCAATCCAGACACAGGCATCCGGCCACGAGTAACCGAACAAAGAGTCGATCCACACCAGACTAGCGTCGATCGGCGCCGAATACCGCGGCAAGAGCAGAAGGTTGAAGAGCGAGGCAACCACTGAAAAGAGGATGAACAGCGCCAGAACATGGGCAGTGAGAGCGATCCGCTCGGCTTTGCGAACGCGGCGATAGAATTGGCCAAGCATGAACATGACAATCGCAAAGCCAATGGAAAAACTGTAGCCGTCGAGTGCAACGGTGACGTCCTTGTCCCAGGCAAGGAACAAGCAAACAGCGACGAGCGCCACAACCACGGCCAGTATTGTGCGTTCTGCAGGCAGCAAGACCATCCCTGGAACGTGACCAATCAGCGTTAATTCGGAGTGAAAAATGGTTAGGCAATGGTCGAGGTGGCCTATGGATCTGCGGAGAACGAACCAAAAAGCCTCTGAATGCCGTCGAATGCGTGCTATTCATTAGAAATTGCTTACAGATCGCATCTCCGCGCACTGCACAGAGTTCAGGAACGACGTGTCGACTTCCAGCTCGTAAACTCCAGGCCGAGACACCGCCTCCTCCCATAGACACACCGGCAAATGCACGGGGATCCTCTCAGAGTAGCGGATACATAACTCCGCCCGCCTCGCTGGTCGCCCCGCTCCATGATGACAGCGAACGCCAACGAACAGCACCGGCAGGCCGACGAGCCGGCGCGCGCAATCGATCAGGCCGTTGAGGATCGCGCGCCGTTGAGGATATGGCCCGGCATAGCCACCCATTGTTGACATGAAAAAAGCCCCGTTTCCGGGGCTTTTCCGAGTAAGTTCCGATCAGCCCTTGCGGGGCAGTTGCGGTACAAGGCTGCGCTTGCCGCCATCCTTGCCCTTGGGCTCCGGCTTCTGCGCCACAACCTTCCTTGCGGCAGGCTTCTTGGCCGCCGCCTTGCGCGGCTTCGGCGCGTCTTCCGGCTCTTCCTTCTTCGGCTTCACCGGCGCCTCGTCGGCCAGCGATTCGAGCTTCAGGCCGGTCTCGCCGGTTTCCTTCTTCTCGACGGTGACGCGCACCGTGCCGCCCTTCTTCAGCTTGCCGAACAGCACCTCGTCGGCCAGCGGCTTCTTGATGTGCTCCTGGATCACGCGGCCGAGCGGCCGCGCGCCCATGCGCTCGTCATAGCCCTTGTCGGCGAGCCAAGCGATCGCATCCGGCGACAGGTCGAAGGTGACGCCACGCTCGGAGAGCTGGGCTTCGAGCTGCATGACGAACTTCTGCACCACCTGGTGGATGACCGGCACCGGCAGCGAGCCGAACGGGATGATCGCATCGAGGCGGTTGCGGAACTCCGGCGTGAACAGCCGGTTGATCGCCTCGACATCGTCGCCTTCGCGCTTGGTCGAACCGAAACCGATCGCCGCGCGCTGCGCATCCGACGCACCCGCATTGGTAGTCATGATCAGGATCACGTTGCGGAAGTCGATCTGCTTGCCGTTATGGTCGGTCAGCTTGCCGTGGTCCATGACCTGCAACAGGATGTTGAACAGGTCCGGATGCGCCTTCTCGACCTCGTCGAGCAGCAGCACGCAGTGCGGATGCTGGTCGACGCCGTCGGTCAAGAGGCCGCCCTGGTCGAAACCGACATAGCCGGGAGGCGCGCCGATCAGCCGCGAAACGGTGTGGCGCTCCATGTATTCCGACATGTCGAAGCGGATCAGCTCGACGCCGAGCGAAGCAGCCAACTGCTTGGCGACTTCCGTCTTGCCCACGCCGGTCGGGCCTGAGAACAGGTAGGAGCCAATCGGCTTTTCGGGTTCGCGCAGGCCGGCCCGCGCCAGCTTGATCGCCGAGGTCAGCGCCGTGATCGCCGTGTCCTGGCCGTAGACGACGCGCTTCAGCTCGATATCGAGGCCCTGCAGCACCTTCTCGTCGTCGGCCGAAACCGTCTTCGGCGGGATGCGCGCCATGGTGGCGATGGTGGCTTCGATCTCCTTGATGCCGATGGTCTTCTTGCGCTTGGCTTCCGGCACGAGCATCTGCGAGGCGCCGGTCTCGTCGATCACGTCGATCGCCTTGTCCGGCAGCTTGCGGTCATTGATGTAGCGCGCCGACAGTTCCACCGAGGCCTTGATGGCTTCGCTGGTGTAGCGGACCTTGTGGAATTCCTCGAAATAGGGCTTGAGGCCCTTCATGATCTCGATGGCGTCCTCGACGGTTGGTTCGTTGACGTCGATCTTCTGGAAGCGCCGCACCAAAGCGCGGTCCTTCTCGAAGAACTGGCGGAACTCCTTGTAGGTGGTCGAACCGATGCAGCGGATCGCACCCGACGACAGGGCCGGCTTCAACAGGTTCGAAGCGTCCATGGCGCCGCCCGACGTCGCGCCCGCACCGATCACGGTGTGGATCTCGTCGATGAACAGCACCGCGCCCGGATAATCCTCGAGTTCCTTGACGACCTGCTTCAGCCGTTCCTCGAAATCGCCGCGATAGCGCGTGCCGGCCAGGAGCGTGCCCATGTCGAGCGCGAAGATGGTGGCGTTGTGCAGCACTTCGGGGACGTCGCCCTCGACGATGCGCTTGGCCAGCCCCTCGGCGATCGCCGTCTTGCCGACGCCGGGATCGCCGACATAGAGCGGGTTGTTCTTCGAGCGGCGGCACAGCACCTGGATGGTGCGGTTGATCTCCGACTCGCGCCCGATCAGCGGATCGATCTTGCCGGCCTTGGCCTTGTTGTTGAGATTGACGCAATAAGCCGTCAGCGCGTCCTGCTGCTGCTTCTTCTTGCCGCCTTCCTCCTGCGGCTCGGCGCCATTCTGGCCGCCCTGCTCGTCATCGGCGCCACGCGGCGAGCGCGTCTCCGATGCGCCCGGACGCTTGGCGATGCCATGCGAGATATAGTTGACCGCATCGTAGCGGGTCATCTGCTGTTCCTGCAGGAAATAGGCGGCATGGCTCTCGCGCTCGGCGAAGATGGCGACGAGCACGTTGGCGCCCGACACTTCCTCGCGGCCCGACGACTGCACATGGATCACAGCGCGCTGGATGACGCGCTGGAAGCCGGCCGTCGGCTTGGAATCCTCGTCGTAACCGGTGACGAGGTTGTCGAGCTCGGTGTCGATATAGGTGAGAACAGTGTGCTTCAGCTCGTCGAGATCGACGTTGCAGGCGCGCATGACGGCGGCGGCCTCGGTATCGTCGATGAGCGCGAGCAGCAGATGTTCAAGGGTTGCATATTCATGGTGCCGCTCATTGGCGAGCGTCAGCGCCTGGTGAAGCGCCTTTTCCAGGCCTTGGGAGAAAGCCGGCATGTTACCTCACTTCTTCTCCATCACGCATTGCAGCGGATGCTGATTCTGTCGGGCGAAATCCATGACCTGAGACACTTTGGTCTCGGCCACCTCGAATGTATAGACCCCGCACTCGCCCACTCCATGATTGTGAACATGAAGCATGATGCGTGTGGCGGCTTCGCGGTCCTTCTGAAAAAAACGCTCCAGCACGTGAACCACGAACTCCATCGGAGTGTAGTCGTCGTTGAGGATGAGGACCCGGTAAAGGCTGGGCTTCTTGGTCTTGGTTTTGGTGCGCGTGATGACGGCCGTCCCGCGGCCGGCCTCATTGCCGTCACCGCCGCCGTTTTGCATCCGCGCCACTTGTTTCGTGGCAGTCAAACCGATCGTCACGTAATCCTGCCTCTTCGAATCCTCATGCGAGTTCAACATGTAGGTGTTCGATGGACGATTTTAAGCCCTTCTGGTTAGCTGACAATATGGCTAGGTGACCAAACTTGGCGGATTTTCGCAATCGTGAAGCGGCGCGCCCCTCCGAACTGGAAATTGACATGAAAAAACCCGGCCGCGCTTCCGCGACCGGGTTCTGTCCTGGCCCAAAGGGGCCAGCTTTGGAATTGTCAGGCGAAGATTACTTCGCCTTGGCAACGATCGATTCGAACGGCTTGTAGGCCTCCTTGGCGAGTTCGGCATAGAGGTCGCCAATCTTGGTGGCCTCGGCAACGAATGCCTCGTAGGACTGCTTGGCGTAGTCGGACTGGATCTCGATCGCCTTGTCCAGCGACTTGGCCGAGAACAGCTTCTCGAAGGCGGCGCTGCCGGCTTCGAAGCTCTTCTTGGTGTATTCACCGGCCTCGGTGGCGATCGCCTGAGCGCCCTTCGAGAGCGAAGCGAAGCTCTTCAATCCGGTATCCGCGAACTCTTTGCCGTATTTGCTGAAATCTTCGTAGGTCTGGGTCATTTCGTGATTCCCTTGACGGTTGCCTGTTCATAGGACGCGCCCTGTCCGGGCGGCGTTTTGTGCAATGCACGTAACATATTGTGCGCTGCACAAAAAGTCAACATTTCGCCCGCGTGGAGGCACTGCCCGAATGCCAATGGCTAAGATTTGAATAAAGAGAGCTTCAAGCCGAAAGAAAATGGTGAACGCGGCGGTTACCATAAACGGATTGGTAACGCTGCCCCGGTAGCTTGGCCCGAAGTGAGGCAGGATCCCTTTGCCGCCTCCAGCGCAACGAGAAATTCAAAGGAACTACCAGTGCGTCAGGCGTTGTCGGGCATCGTTTCCAAATCCACATCTCCCCTCAAAACGATCATGATCATCGCCATGGCTATGACGTTTGTCGTTGCCGGCGCAGCCTCGTCCTTGGCGGCGAGGTCGTCCGCCATAGTGGTCGACGCCAAGACCGGCAAGGTGCTCTATTCAGCCGATGCCAACGGCCGCCGCTACCCGGCCTCGCTCACCAAGATGATGACGCTTTATCTGACGTTCGAAGCGATGGCGGCGGGCAAGATCGGCAAGAACTCGCCAGTCGTGTTTTCCGCCAAGGCCTCCGCGGAGGCGCCGACGAAGCTCGGTGTGAAGCCGGGCGGTTCGGTCACGGTCGAGACCGCCATCCTGTCGATAGTCACCAAGTCGGCCAACGACTCGGCGACAGCACTCGGCGAAATGTTGGGCGGCAACGAAATCAATTTCGCCCGCATGATGACCGCCAAGGCGCGTCAGCTCGGCATGAACGGCACCGTTTTCCGCAACGCCAACGGCCTGCCCGATCCGGGTCAGTTCACCACGGCGCGCGACATGGCCACGCTCGGCATCGCGCTCAGGGAGCATTTCCCGCAATATTACGGCTATTTCTCGCAGCGGTCCTTTCTCTACGGCCGCCAGCGCATCAACGGCCACAACCGTCTGCTCGGACGCATCAAGGGCGTCGACGGCATCAAGACCGGCTATACCCGTGCCTCCGGCTTCAATCTCGTCTCGTCCGTGTCCGACGGCAACCGCCGCCTTGTCGCCGTTGTGATGGGCGGCACCTCGGGCGGCAGCCGCGACAACCAGATGGCGAGCCTGATCCATACCTATATGCCGAGGGCCTCGACCCGCGGCGATGGTGATCTGGTTGCCAAGGCCGACAGCAATCCGGTCAAGGCAATTGCCAAAGTCCTCCTGCCCAAGCACGACGCCCCGACTCCGGACGACAAACCGGTGGCGGTGGCCAGCGCGGATGACGCCGCTGCCGAGGACGCGACGGTCGACCAGGATGAAGACAATGCCGACAGCGCTGCCGAGGCCGAGACTCCCAAACTCGTCGTCCCGGCAAAGAAGGTGAAGACGGTCATAGTCTCCAGCCCGAAGGTCGCCACGGCACAGGTGGTGGCCGCCTATGCCGAGCCGGCCCCTGCCGTCGATCCGGTCAGCACCGCGTCGGTACCGTCGGGCTGGGCGATCCAGGTCGCCTCTTCGCCGAAACAATCCGAAGCCCAGGCATTCCTCGACAAGACCACCAAGCAAGCGCCCAAGGTGCTGGCCGATGCTTCCGGCTTCACCGTCGCCTTCGACAAGGATGGCGAGACCTACTACCGCGCCCGTTTCGGCGGTTTCGACTCGAAGGATGCCGCCTGGAAGGCCTGCACCGCTTTGAAGAAGAAGAAAATCGCCTGCTACGCCGTCCAGCAATAGGACGGCGTGCAAGCAATCTCCCGGAAAATTTCTGCGTCGAAGGAGACTAGTTGTGATTGGAGAGCAAGACGTCCTTGGCTTCGTTAATCCGCGCCGCCAGGAAAGACGTGCCGCCGACATCGGGGTGCAGGCGCTGCATCAGGCGGCGGTGCGCCTTGCGGACATCCGCCGCGGCGGCCCCCGCTTCAAGACCAAGGACCTTGTAGGCCTCCTCCTTAGTCATGGCGCCCGGACCTGGCGCAACACCCAGCCCTTCGCCACCGTTCGTCTCAGTGTTTTTGCGCCAGACGGGAAATCTGCCGTCAAGATACGTCTCTAGCAACTGGCGGCTCTCCGCATCGCCGGAGAGTTCGCGGTAGAGATGCTGCAATTCCGAAAGACCCATTGCGCCAAGCATCTTGCCGTCGTGGCGGCCGGCCAGAACCAGTCCTTCGAGGCCGCCCGTATTGTGATCGAGTTCCATCTCGAGCGCTGCCGTCCGCACCGTCGAGCGTCTACCAGGAGTTGGTTTGGTATTTGGTCGGGTTTTGCGTGTGGCCGCATACCAGCCGATTGCCGCGAACAGGATGATGCCGCCGATGCCCTGGCGCCCGACCAGGAGCACGGCGCCCCCCACGACCGCCAGCAGGATTGGGCCTAATGTTCTCGTCCCGTTCGCCAGACGGGCCGGATCCGCGTGAAGAAAGGCCATGGCTACGCTCAGCAGCACCAGCAGCAATACGACCAGAACGATAATTGCGCCTAACATTTCCCACCGCCCCGCGGATGCCCTGTCCACCTGGACAGCCGCGTGATGCCTTTCAACACCTTTTCTGCGCCGGAATCATGGCCTTCACCCGGACAGGAGGAGGACCGCCTTGCGGGCTGATTCTCCAACGCCGCGGCCTTTGTCGACCTCGACAGCTCTTCATCGCGCATGAATTTCAAGATGTGGCGTTGCCGCGCCGCTTGCAAGTCCAGCGCGAGGCAAGATTGAGGGCCAGAAAAGGCCCGCGCACGAACTGGCGACGCTTCCGCGCGATGACCTACAGCAAGCCGAGATCGGCGAGTTCACGCCTGAGTTTCGGCGGCATCTCGACCAACCCGGCCTTGCCCTTGCCCAGATCTGCCGGTGCGTCCGAAGGCTTCAGATAGCGCCAGCCCTGGAAAGCCCGGCGCGGCTGCCAGTCTGTGCGCACGACTTGCGGGTCGAGAACCAGGTGACAGCGGCCGATGCCCTCATCATCGGTGAAGGGCCGGATCTCGGTGATCAGCTGGCGGCATTGGACACTGCCCTTGATAACCCAGTAGAGCGAGCCGCCATCGGTGACCTCTCCGGCACGTGTCGGCATCATGCGGGTCGTGTGCCAGTGTTCGACCGCTTCGCCGGCCCGGCGCCGTTCGTCGAGGCGGAATGCAATCCATTCCTCGAGATCCTCGACGCTGTCGCAGCCGACGCGCAGTTTCAGGAGATTGAGAGCCATCCCCGAAGATTTAATCGGGCGCACCAACGCGTCAACGGCCTGAACAAGTTCTCCACAGTGCCAGACGCGGTCGTTCAGCACTCCACGACATTGACCGCCAGGCCGCCAAGGCTGGTCTCCTTGTACTTCTCGTTCATGTCGAGGCCGGTCTGGCGCATGGTCTCGATCGCTGCGTCGAGCGGTACGAAATGGACGCCGTCACCCTTGATCGCCAGCGACGCGGCCGTCACCGCCTTCACCGCGCCCAGCGCATTGCGCTCGATGCATGGCACCTGCACCAGTCCGCCGACCGGATCGCAGGTCATGCCAAGATGGTGTTCGAGAGCGATCTCGGCGGCGTTCTCGACCTGCTCGGGCGTGCCGCCCATGACGGCGCACAGGCCGGCCGCCGCCATTGCCGAGGCGGAGCCCACCTCGCCCTGACAGCCGACCTCGGCGCCGGAGATCGACGCATTGGATTTGATGATGCCGCCGACAGCGGCGGCCGTCAGCAGGAAGTCGCGGATGCTTGGCTGGTCGGCCTCGGGATGGAAATGCAGCCAGTAGCGCAGCACCGCGGGCAGCGTGCCCGCCGCACCGTTGGTCGGCGCGGTGACGACGCGGCCGCCTGCGGCATTCTCCTCGTTGACCGCCATCGCATAGATCGACAGCCAGTCATTGGCGAGCAAGGGATTCGGCCGGTTCTGCTGCCACTGCTCCTGCAACTTGTCGTGGAGCTGTCTGGCGCGGCGCCGCACCTTCAGCCCGCCCGGCATGACGCCGTCCTGCGACAGACCACGGTCGATGCAGCCCTTCATGGCACTCCAGATGGCGTCGAGACCGGCGTCGAGCTCCTCGCGCGACATCTGAGTTTCCTCGTTGACGCGTTTCATGTCGGCAATCGAAAGGCCGCTCTTGGCCGCCATCTTCAGCATTTCGGCCGCATTCTTGAAGGGATACGGCACTTTCTTGCCTTCTGTCGTCACCGACCCCTTGGCCTTCATCCGCTGCAACTCTTCTTCCGAGACCACGAAGCCGCCGCCGATCGAATAGTAGATGCGCTTGAGCAGCAGGCGGCCGTCCGCGTCGTAGGCATAGAACGCCATGCCATTGGCATGGCCGGTGAGCGGCGTCTTGCGGTCGAGCACCAGATCGGTGGCTGGGTCGAAACGGTAGGAGGGATGGCCGGGCGGTGAGACCAGCTTGTCGGCGGTGATGCGGCTGACGATTTCGTCGGCCTGGTCAGGGTCGACCGTTTGCGGGGTCTGGCCGGCGAGGCCAAGGATGACGGCGCGGTCGCTGCCATGGCCGATGCCGGTATAGGCGAGCGAGCCATGCAGGCTGGCGCCGATGCGGGCAATTTTGGCGCCGGCGGGCCGCGGCCAGTCATCCCCCGCGACCTCGTCGAGAAACCGCCGCGCGGCCGTCATCGGCCCCATCGTGTGCGAACTGGAGGGGCCGATGCCGATCTTGAACAGGTCGAAAACCGAAAGGAACACGCTGTCTCCTGAGTCACGTCGAGGACTACATATAGGAATTCTCCGGATGTTTCCGCTCTTTTGGCAATCGCGGCGCAGCATCTGCCGACTTTGTTTGCTCCGGCAGCGACATTGATTGCCGGAGGATTAGGGCGCGGCTATTCTGCACGTCGCGCATCAATGCGATTTTTTGCGGTTGCCCAGGGGGATTATGATGCTTGTGTTGGATGCCAGGCCGAAGCCGGTGCATATCGATCCCGCCCGGACAGCGGTCGTCGTCGTGGACATGCAGAACGCGTTTGCCTCGGCGGGCGGCATGTTCGACTTGGCAGGCATGGACATTTCAGGCGCTGCCCCGGCGATCGAAGCAAGCAGGCGCCTGCTTGCGGCCGCCCGCCGAAACGGCATGCCGGTGGTCTATCTCCAGATGTCATACCGGCCCGACCTCAGTGACGCGGGAGACCCCTCCTCGCCGAACTACCAGAAGGAATTGGGGATGGTGCTGATGCGCGAGCGCCCGGAGCTTCGCGGCAAGCTGCTGATAGACGACAGTTGGGATTGGCGGATCGTCGACGCCCTGAGGCCCGAGCCAGGCGACGAGGTCATCCGCAAATCGCGCTACAGCGGCTTTTGCAGGACCGGCCTGGAAACATACCTGCGCGCCCGGAAAATCCGCTACCTCCTGTTCACCGGGGTCGCCACCAACATATGCGTCGATGCAACCGCGCGCGACGCCTACATGCTGGAGTTCTGGCCCATCCTGGTCGAGGACGCGATCAACCATTCGGGTCCGGACTTCAATCGCCAGTCGACATTGTGGAATTTCGAGAACGCCTTGGGATGGGTCACCAGCACTGACAAAGTCATCAAGGCCTTGCAGAAGGAAGCCGCCGAACCCTTGCCGACCTGAGCCAGCCAAAGCAGGGTACAAGAGAGCATGGGCGATTCCTCCTACCTGTCGACGGCCGACCTCGCGGCGCTCGGCTTTTTCCTCCTGGCTTGGGTGCTGCACACGCTTGCTTCCGACGGCAGGTTGATCAGCCGCATGTCACTGACGACGGCGATGAATGCGCAGCGCGAAGCCTGGATGCGCACCATGGCCGAGCGCGAGATCCGCATCGTCGACACCGCCATCATGAGCGGCCTGCAGCAGGGAACCGCCTTCTTCGCCTCCAGTTCGCTGATCGCGCTCGGCGGCTGCTTTGCCTTGCTCGGCGCCTCCGACCGGGTGCTTGAGGTGCTAAGCAACCTGCCGCTCGGCAGCGCGCCGTCACGCTCGGCTTTTCAGATCAAGGTGCTCGGGCTGGTGCTGATCCTGGCTTTTTCCTTCTTCAAATTCGGCTGGGCCTACCGGCTGTTCAACTATTGCTCGATCTTGATCGGCGCCGTGCCGATCCCGCATGGCGAAGCCTCGCGCAACCCGATCACCGAAACGGCTGTCTGGCGCGCGACGCAGATGAACATGCTGGCCGGCAAGCATTTCAACTCCGGCCTGCGCGGCGTGTTCTTCTCGATCGGCTATCTCGGCTGGTTCGTCGATCCGCTGGTGTTCGTGTTGTCGACGCTTCTGCTGCTGGCCGTGCTCGTGCGGCGCCAGTTCTTCTCGGCGGCCAGGCGCGCCGTCATCGGTCAGCCGCCCGGCGCCGGAAAGGGCTGATCGATACGGCCGGAAAGCCAATAGGCGAAAAGCCCTGTCCATTCGCGGATCGCCATGGTCGTGTTCTGCAATGAATCGGCGGCGTTGTCGCGAAACAGGCCGACGCCTTCCTTGCCCGAGGTACGATAGTCGACCGGCCATGGGATGGTTGGAAAACCGGCCTTGTCGAACAATGCCTTGGCCCGGGGCATGTGGAAGGCGGAGGTCACCAGCAGCCAGGTCTCGCCCGGCTTCGGATCGACCAGTTTGCGGCTGAAGACCGCATTTTCATAGGTGTTGCGGGACTTGTCCTCGAGGACGAGGCGATCGGCCGAGACACCCAGCGGGCCGAGCAGGCGGGGCGCGGTGTCGGCGTCGCCCTCGCCATCAAGGAAAAGTGAGCCGTTTCCGCCTGATACAACCACCTTGGCCTGCGGGAAGCGCCGGGCCAGGATCGCGGTCTCGACCATGCGATCGCCGCTGGTGCTCAGTTCATATCCACCGCGCACGAGATTGATGGCGCCTTCGAAGCCGCCGCCGAGCACGACAATGCCGTCCACCTTCTCCGGTAGCGGCGGCCGTGGAAAGCGTTCCTCCGGCGGATTGAGCATCATGGCGCCAAGAGAGGTCCAGGCCGACAAGGCGAGGATCAGGAAGGCGAGCACGCTGCTGGTGCCTGCAAGCCGCCGGCGGCCGAAAAGCGCCGCGAGCACGCCTGCCAGCAGCAGGAAGATGGCAAGGTTGAGCGGCTGGATGAAGAACCAGAAGACCTTGGAAAGATAGAAGAACATCGCTCACCCCATTACAGCGCCGCGCGTGCTTGGGCGCGCAAAGGACGCTGTAAACTTTGATTCTGCGCATGATCCTTTCCGAAAATCGATTCCGGTATTCGGGGTCATGCGCTGGCCGGGCGATACCCTTACCACCACTTCTCCGGCTGGAATGTGCCGGCCGCCTGTTCGATGACAGCCGCCGTCTGGAAAAGCGTTTCTTCCTCAAACGGCCTGCCGATCAGCTGCAGGCCGAGCGGCAGCCCCTTGGGGTCGAGACCGGCGGGCACGGCGATGCCCGGCAGGCCGGCCATGTTCACGGTGACCGTGAAAATGTCGTTGAGATACATCTTGACCGGATCGGACGCCATGTCCTCGTCGGCGATGCCGAAGGCGGCGGACGGCGTTGCTGGCGTCAGGATGACGTCGACCCCGGCGGCGAAGACATTTTCGAAGTCGCGCTTGATGAGGTTGCGCACCTTCTGCGCCTGCAGATAGTAGGCGTCGTAATAGCCGGCCGAGAGCACATAAGTGCCGATCATGATGCGGCGCTTGACCTCGCGGCCGAAGCCCGCGGCGCGGGTCTTCTCATACATCTCGACGATGTCCTTGCCCGGCACGCGCAGGCCATAGCGGACGCCGTCATAGCGCGCCAGGTTTGACGATGCCTCCGCGGGCGCCACGATGTAATAGGCGGGCAGAGCGTATTTGGTATGCGGCAGGGAAATGTCGACGATCTCGGCGCCGGCCTCTTTAAGCCAGGCAATGCCCTTCTGCCACAGCGCCTCGATCTCTTCGGGCATGCCGTCGACGCGATACTCCCTGGGAATGCCGACCTTCATGCCCCTGATCGGCTTGCCGATCGCCGCCTCGTAGTCCGGCACCGGCCGGTCGACGGAAGTGGTGTCCTTTGGATCGACGGAGGCCATCGACTTGAGCAGGATCGCGGCGTCGCGCACGTCACGGGCGATCGGGCCGGCCTGGTCGAGCGAAGAAGCGAAGGCGACGATGCCCCAGCGCGAGCAGCGGCCATAGGTCGGCTTGATGCCGACCGTGCCGGTGAAGGCGGCCGGCTGGCGGATCGAGCCGCCGGTGTCCGTCGCCGTGGCGCCGGCACACAGGAAGGCAGAGACGGCGGTCGCCGAACCACCGGAAGAACCGCCCGGCACCAGCTGCGCATTGTCCAGGCTGCGCTGGGTTTTCGTGCCACCGGCCGATACGAAGCCGCCATCGCCCTGATGCGTCGTCGGCATCACCACCGTGTCGAGGCGCGAACGCCGCCACGGATTGACGACTGGGCCATAGTAGGAGGTCTCGTTGGACGAGCCCATGGCGAACTCATCCATGTTGAGCTTGCCGAGCATCACCGCGCCGTCGGCCCAAAGATTTGCCGTGACGGTCGATTCGTAGCGCGGCTTGAAGCCGTCGAGCACGTGGCTGCAGGCCTGGGTATGGACACCGTCGGTGCCGAACAGGTCCTTGATCCCCAACGGAATGCCTTCCAGCGCCCCGCCCTCGCCCTTGACCAGCCTGGCATCGGACGCCTTGGCCATGTCGCGCGCCTTGTCGCCGGTGACCGCGACATAAGCATTGAGCGCCGGATTGGCGCGATCGATCGCGGAGAGATAAGCCTCGGTGATCTCGGTCGCGGTGATTTCCTTGCCGCGCAGCTTGGCGCGGGCCTGCGAAATCGTCAGTCGGGTCAGGTCGCTCATCAAAGGCTCTTTTCGTAAAATACCGACCACTCGGAATCGGGATAATCCAGCACCGGGCCGCAGCGCGAGAACCCGGCACGTTCGTATACGGTCCATGCGGCGGGGTGGCGATCACCCGTCTCCAGCACCAGCCGCTTCAGCCCTTCATCGCGCGCCAGCGCCTCCACCCGCTCAACGATCCTGGCGCCGATCTTCTGGCCGCGATGCGAAGGCCGCGTGTACATGCGCTTGACTTCACCAATGCCGTCGCCATGGCGTTTCAGCGCACCGCATCCGATGGCGACGCCCCTATCGCGGGCGATGAAAACGGTCGTGTCCTGGCCTGCCATCTGCTCGACTGTCAGGTGGTAGCAATGCTCCGGCGGCGTCAATTCGAGCAGGGTTTCATTGAGTTCCCTGACCAGGCCGCGCACGTCGTCCTGCAACGGCGTCTCGATGGCGATCTCGATTGCCATCGGCGCGTTACTCCACGACCTTCGGCACGAGGAAGAAGTTTTCTTCGGCCGCCGGTGCGTTGGCGACGATGTCGACCGCCTTGTTGCCGTCAGTGACGACGTCCCTGCGCTTCTTCATCTCCATCGGGGTCACCGAGGTCATCGGTTCGACACCGGAAACATCGACCTCGTTCAATTGCTCGACGAAGCCCAGTATGGCGTTCAATTCGCCGGTCATGCGTTCGGCATCTTCCTCGCTCACCGCGATGCGGGCGAGATGCGCGACGCGCTTCACTGTCTTGAGATCAACGGACATGTATTTGCCTCGGGGAAAACCAGTCCGGGCTATAGCGGCGCGGCACGCGGTGCGCAACATGCATCATGCGAAGCCTGGGCCGGCGTGCCGCAGGCATCCTCCTCCATGGCGAATCGAAACCGTTTAGCCTCTGTCCGCACTCATCGGTATCGTGATGGACCGAGATGGTCAGCCGCGCATCAGGGAGCGGCTGCAAGGATAGCCGGCAGCGGAGGACGGCGATCAAAAAAGCCTCCGCTGACGATCTCCAGCTGCCATTGCGCGCTGGCTTTTTCTAGATCGTAATCGTCTCGCCGATCTTCGGCAAAGCGACCTTGACGCCGGATCCTTCCATGCCGGTCTCGAATTTCTCGGCGGTCGGATCGATCATCGGAAAGGTGCCGAAGTGGCAAGGGACGACCGTCTCGAACTTGAAGAAGCGGCGGCAGGCAAGCGCCGCCACCGCGCCACCCATGGTGAAACGGTCACCGACCGGCACGATGCCGATCTTCGGCTCATGCAATTCATTGATCAGCGCCATATCGGAAAAGATGTCAGTATCGCCCATGTGGTAGAGCGTGCTGTCCTCGGGGAAATGCAGAACCAGCCCGCCGGGATTGCCGAGATAGACGTTCTTGCCGCCTTCTTCGCCAAACGAGGAGGAGTGCAGCGCCTGGACGAACGTGGTGGTGAAGCCGCCGCAATCGACCGTGCCGCCGATATTGCCGGGATTGATCTTCTTGTCGCTGACGCCCTTCCCGACCAGATACATGCAGATCTCGAAATTGGCGACCAACTGAGCGCCGCTCTTGCCGAGTACTTCCAGCGCGCCGCTGATGTGGTCGCTGTGCCCGTGCGTCAAAAGGACATGCGTGATCCCCTCCGCCGGCCCTTCCCAGCCGCCCGTCCAGGACGGGTTGCCGACCAGATAGGGGTCGATGAGGATCTTGGCGTCGCCGGCTTCGATGCGGAAAGCCGAGTGGCCGTACCAGGTCAGTTTCATGGATGCATTCCTCGATTTTTGCCGGGCCACAGGATAGAACGCCGATAGCCCCGAGATCAAAGGGTATAGTGCCTGCCGCGCGTTAGGAAAGACGCAGACCGCTGAAAAAGACGAGGGAAAACCGTTGGCTGTCATCACAATTGAGCAATTGCCGGCACGGCTCGTCGACGGCAGGACGCTGGCGGGGCTCGATCTCGGCGACAAGACGATCGGCGTCGCGGTTTCCGACCGGGGTTTCTCCTTCGCTCATCCACGCCCGGTCATCGTGCGAAAGAAGTTCTCGCTCGATGCCGCGGCCTTGCTGGCTTTGCTGGAGAAGGAGAACGTCGGCGCGGTAGCGATTGGACTGCCGATCAACATGGATGGGTCCGAAGGTCCGCGCGCGCAGAAATCGCGCGCCTTCGTGCGCAACATGGCCCAGCTGAGCGACCTGCCCTTCGTGTTCTGGGATGAGCGACTGTCGACGGTCGCGGCCGAAAGGACGTTGATCGAAATGGATTTCTCGCGCGCCAAACGCGCCGGCAAGATCGATTCGGCCGCGGCGGCCTTTATTCTGCAGGGAGTTCTGGACCGGCTTCAGTCACTCGATGCAGCCGCTCGAACGGAGCCTGATCCGTGGTCCGCCCCTTGATCCAGCCCCAGATTTCGCGACGGCGGCGGAACGCCCACAGCGCCATCAGCAGAAGTCCGTCGAAGATGCACGTCTTCGCCACCATTCCGGGGATGATCGACGGGTCGATGCCCAGCATCTGACCGTAGAGCTGGAAGAAGAAGTCGTGCGTGTGCCGGGTGAACATGACGTAGCCGAAATTGATGTCGTTGGCCGACAGATAGAACCAGCCCCAGAAAATCGCCATCGGGCCCGCCCACATCGCGAAGATGTAGCGCATCAGCGGCCTCCCTTCCCGTTCGGGCCGACCCGGCCAGATATCAGGGAGAGCAGCGAACTATGGGCGGCGGCCTTCGCCATGCCGTGCGCCGTGGCGCGGAAATCGGCATCATCCGACACCGCTGCCGAGCGCCGCTCGGCGAGCATCGCGACATAGGAGGCCAGGAGTGCGGCCAGTTGCACGGCCACCACCATGAAAAGGCCGTTGATGCCTTGGGCAGCGCCGCCGATCAGGATCATCGACAACACACCGGAAGCCGAGATGAAGGCTATGCGAACAACGCTGTCCGCGCCCGGGCTGGCCGTGTCGTTGATCAGCGTGTCGACAAAGGCCCAGAAGAACAGCACCGACACGACCAGCAATGCGATCGCCAGCGGCGCGACCACGACGACGTTCTCCAGATTGACGAAGCGAGCGCTCTCAATGCTCACGCCGAGCACGCCCAGAGCTGCCGCCACGCCCCGGTTTCCATCGATGCAGATCAGCGCGAGCAGGGCGAAAACGATCGCCCAGTGCACGGACAAGAAAGACGTCAATACGTGTCGCATCGTGATTCCTGCTTCGACAGGAATGACAGTGGGCTTTGCGCTTCGCCGCCGCAACGGAAACCATTTGTTAAGGTTAACGGCAACGCGCCTCGGATCAGAATGCCGATGGCACCCCTAAAGGATGGCACCCCTAAAGATGGATGGCACCGTCCTTGGACGGCGTCTGGTTCAGGTCAACGGCGGATAGAGCGTATCGATGATCATGCGGGCGTCGTGGCGCGAATCGAGCATGCCATAGGTGTTGCGCCACTGGCCGGCCAGGCGGGTCTCGACAAAGGCATCGGCAATCCGCCCTGCCCCCAGCCTCCGCAGTTCCGCCGCCGCCGCCGACAGCGCCAGTTGTTCCGTCAGCAGTCGGGCCGAGCCCTCGTCGGTTGCGGCGACCTGCATCGCCGCCTTCAGCACACCGATCGTGCCACGCCCACCGGCGCCGAGGTCACGGTCGATGCCGGCCAGCACCTCCTCGAACAGGCCAGGCGCGCGGCCGAGCACGCGCAGCACGTCGAGCGCCATGACATTGCCCGACCCTTCCCAAATGGCGTTCACCGGAGCCTCGCGATAGTAGCGGGCGAGCGGCGCTTCCTCGACATAGCCATTGCCGCCAAGGCACTCCATCGCCTCGTAGAGCAACGGTGGCGCGATCTTGCACACCCAGTATTTGACGACCGGCGTCATGGCGCGGGCAAACGCCGCCTCGCCGCGGTCGCTCGCCGCCTCGTCGAAGGAACGCGCCAGCCTGAACGACAGTGCCGTGGCGGCAGCGACATCCAACGCCATGTCAGCCAGCACGCGCTGCATCAACGGCTGTTCGATTAGATTGGCGCCGAACACCTGGCGATGGCGGACATGATGAACCGCCTCGGCCAGCCCCGCCCGCATGATCGCCGAAGACGCCACCGCGCAGTCGAGCCGCGTCAGCGTCACCATGTCCATGATCGTCTTCACGCCGGCGCCGGGTTCGCCGACCATCTCGCCGATGGCGTTGACGAACTCGACCTCGGAAGATGCGTTGGAGCGGTTGCCGAGCTTGTCCTTGAGGCGCTGGAAGCGGAAGCCGTTGCCCGACCCGTCGCCGAGGACGCGCGGCACGAGGAAGCATGACAGCCCCTCCAGCGCCTGCGCCAGCACCAGGAAGGCGTCGGACATCGGCGCAGACATGAACCATTTGTGCCCGGTCAGGCGGTAGAAACCGCTGCCGACGCGCTCGGCCCTGGAAACATTGGCGCGCACATCCGTGCCGCCCTGCTTCTCGGTCATGCCCATGCCAAGCGTCAGCCCGGTCTTCTCGACCGGCGGCTTTTGGCTCTGGTCATATTTGCGCGTCGTCACGCGCGGCGCCCATTCGCGAAACAGTTTCGGGCTGGCCATCAGCGCCGCCAGCGAGGCGCTGGTCATGGTGATGGGGCAGAGGTGCCCAGTCTCGAGTTCGGCGGTCAGGTAGAAACGGGCGGCCCTCACCTGATGGCGGCGGCCGATCTCGGCGTCGCCATTTTCCCAGACCGAAGAATGCAACCCGTTCGCCACCGAGCGGCGCATCAAGGCGTGGTAGGCCGGATGGAATTCGACCAGGTCGATGCGCCGTCCCTGGCGATCATGCGTCCTGAGTTTCGGCGTCTCGACATTGGCCAGGCGCGCCAGTTCCTGCGCTTCCTGCGTCAAGACGAAACGGCCGAGCCCATCGAGGTCCTTGCGTACCGGATCGGAAAAGCGCTCGGCAAGCTGGATCAGCAACGGATCGCCTCGCCAGGCGTTGCCGCCCGTCAACGGCGGCGGCTGGTTCGTTACGTCGTCGGTCACGCCCAATCCTTCTATCGGTAGAAAGGCCCCTATTGCCGGAAAGCCACGAATCCGAAGCCATCGGCTAGATATAGCCCAAGCGTTGGCGGGCGCGCGACGAAAATACCGGGGAGAATGGCGCCAATCGAAAGCGGGCGCTTGCGGGCACGAAATCCGCACCCTATAGCAGCCCCTTGAGATGACCGACGCTTCGTCCCTGCCACTCTATCCCCACCGCCATCTTCTGGGCATCAGCGATCTTTCGCCTGGAGACATCGAACTGTTGCTCGACAGGGCGGATCGGGCGGTCGCGATCTCGCGCCAATCCGAAAAAAAGACCTCGACGCTGCGCGGCCGCACCCAGATCAATCTCTTTTACGAAGCCTCGACCCGCACGCAGTCCTCGTTCGAGCTGGCCGGGAAGCGGCTCGGCGCCGATGTCATGAACATGTCGGTGGCGAGTTCCTCGGTGAAGAAGGGCGAGACGCTCATCGACACCGCCATGACGCTGAATGCCATGCGGCCCGATATCTTGATCATCCGCCACCAGTCGGCGGGTGCCGCGGCCCTTCTGGCGCAGAAGGTAGGCTGCTCGGTGGTCAATGCCGGCGACGGCGCGCATGAGCATCCGACGCAGGCGTTGCTCGACGCGTTGACCATCCGCCGCGCCAAGGGCCCGCTGTCGAAGCTGATCGTGGCGATCTGCGGCGACATCCTGCATTCGCGCGTGGCGCGTTCCAATATCATGCTGCTTAACGCGCTCGGCGCGCAGGTGCGGGTCGTCGCGCCTTCGACGCTTTTGCCCTCCGGTATCGACAGAATGGGCGTGATCGTGTCGCGTTCGATGGCCGAAGGCCTCAGGGATGCCGACGTGGTGATGATGCTGCGCCTGCAGCGTGAGCGGATGGAAGGCGCCTTCGTACCGTCGGTGCGCGAATATTTCCGCTATTTCGGCCTCGATGCCGAAAAGCTGAAAGCCGCCAAGGACGACGCGCTGGTGATGCATCCCGGCCCGATGAACCGTGGCGTCGAGATCGCCTCGGAAATCGCCGACGGCCCGCAAAGCGTCATTCAGGAACAGGTGGAAATGGGTGTCGCCGTGCGCATGGCGGTGATGGAAGCGCTGCTCGACCCCCGTCGTAATCAAGAGGGCCGCAACCATGAGGGCCGCGGCGCATGAGCACGACGGTCTTTGAGCGCGCCCGCATCGTCGACCCTTCGCGCGGCATGGACGAAGTCGGCTCCGTCATTGTCGACGGCAGGAAAATCGTTGCCGCCGGCAAGGCGGCGCTGAACCAGGGCGCGCCCGATGGGGCCGCGCTGATCGACTGTGCCGGCAAGGCGATCATTCCCGGCCTTGTCGATGGCCGCGTCTTCATCGGCGAACCCGGCGGCGAGCATCGCGAAACCATTGCGTCGGCAAGTGTCGCGGCGGCCGCCGGTGGCATCACCTCCATCGTCATGATGCCCGATACCGACCCGGTGATCGATAATGTGGCGCTGGTCGAGTTCGTGCTGCGCACCGCCAAGGATACGGCGGTCGTCAACATCTTCCCGGCGGCGGCCATCACCAAGGGCCTCGACGGGCGCGAGATGACCGAATTCGGGCTGCTGCGCGAAGCCGGCGCCGTCGCCTTCACCGATGGCCGCCACACCATCTCGAGCGCGCTGGTGATGCGCCGCGCGCTGACCTATGCGCGCGACTTCGGCGCCACGATCGTGCATGAGACGCAGGATGCAGATCTTGCCTCGTCCGGGGTGATGAATGAGGGCCTTTACGCGAGTTGGCTCGGCCTTTCCGGCATTCCCCGTGAAGCCGAATCCATTCCGCTCGAGCGCGACCTGGCGCTGGCTCGGTTGACACGCGGCTCCTACCACGCGGCCAAGATCTCGACGGCTATGGCGGCGGGATCGGTGGCGCGGGCGAAGGCCGACGGCGCGACGGTTACATCAGGCGTCTCGATCCACAATCTGTCGCTCAATGAAAACGATGTCGGCGAATATCGTACCTTCTTCCGGCTGACGCCGCCGCTGCGCGCCGAGGAAGATCGCTTGGCGATGATCGAAGCGATCAGGGACGGCACGGTCGATATCATCGTCTCCTCGCACGATCCGCAGGATGTCGACACCAAGCGCCTGCCCTTCGCCGACGCGGCAGCCGGCGCCATCGGGCTGGAGACGTTGCTCGGCGCCGCCTTGCGGCTCTACCACAATGGCGACGTGCCATTGCTGCGGCTGGTCGAAACGCTCTCCACCGCGCCTGCAAGGCTGTTCGGCCTGCCCGGCGGCACGCTGAAGCCGGGGGCTGTCGCCGACCTCGCCCTTGTCGATCTCGATGAACCCTGGATCGTCAGCGAAAGCGGCATTCGTTCACGCTCGAAAAACACCTGCTTCGAAGGTGCGCGCCTGCAAGGCAAGGTCTTGCAAACGCTGGTCGCGGGCCGCACAGTGTTCTCGGCATAGACCGGACGCGCCAGTCGCGTCTGATCAAGTTGGCCAGGGGGAAATGCGGGGGAAACAATGACTTACGGCCTGATCCTGGCATTGGTATTCGGTTACCTTCTGGGCTCGATTCCCTTCGGCCTGTTGCTGACGCGAGCCGCCGGCCTGGGGGACGTGCGCAATATCGGCTCCGGCAATATCGGCGCCACCAACGTGCTGCGCACCGGCAACAAGGGACTTGCCGCCGCGACCTTGCTGCTCGATGCGCTGAAGGGCACGGCCGCCGTGCTGATAGTTGCTCATTTCGCGCCTGAAACAGCGGTCTGGGCCGGCCTTGGCGCCTTTCTCGGCCACCTCTTCCCGGCATGGCTGGGCTTCAGCGGCGGCAAGGGCGTCGCCACCTATCTCGGCGTGCTGATCGGCCTTGCATGGCAGGTGGCGCTGGTCTTCGCCGTCGTCTGGCTAGTGACGGCTTTTCTGTTCCGCTTTTCGTCGCTTGCGGCATTGACGGCTGCTGTCGTTGTACCGATCGCCCTCTACTTTCTGAGCACACCACAGATTGCCACTCTGTTCGTGGTGATGAGCATCGTCGTCCTTATCAAGCATCGCGCCAACATTTCACGCCTGCTTGCCGGCACAGAGGGCAAGATCGGAGCCAAGGGATGAGCGAGCCGGTCGCCGGTCCGCGCCTCAGCGACCGGCAGCGGCTGAGCTGGCTGCGGCTGATCCGCACCCAGAATGTCGGCCCTGCTTCCTTCCGGGACCTGATCAACCGCTTCGGGTCGGCCGAAGTCGCGCTTCAAATGCTGCCGGAACTGATGATTTCCGGTGGCGCCAACCGGATGGTCCGCATCCCTTCCGTTGCCGAGGCAGAAGCCGAACTGGAAGCAGCCCGGCGCAATGGGGCACGCTTTGTCGGCATCGGTGAGGCCGATTATCCCCCGCTGTTGCGCAGCATGGACCATCCGCCACCGCTGCTGGCGGTCAAGGGCAATGCCGCCGTGTTCCGGTTACCAGGCGTAGCCATCGTCGGCGCGCGCAACGCATCGCTGGCTGGCATCAAGATGGCGCGCATGCTGGCGGCCGACCTTGGGCGCGATGGATATGGGATCATCTCCGGCCTGGCACGCGGCATCGACACAGCGGCACATCAGGGCAGCCTGTCGACCGGCACGATCGGTGTGCTGGCCGGAGGCCTTGACCTGCCCTACCCGCCGGAAAATGCCGGCCTGTGCGAGGAAATCGCCGAACATGGCGCGGTCATCTCCGAGATGCCATTCGGCTGGCAGCCGCGTGCGCAGGATTTCCCGCGCCGCAATCGCCTCGTCGCGGGTGCCGCCCTTGGGCTGGTGGTGATCGAGGCGGCGCAGCGGTCGGGATCCCTGATCAGCGCCAGGCTTGCCGGCGAAATGGGCCGCCTGGTCTTTGCCGTGCCCGGCTCTCCGCTCGATCCGCGTGCAGCCGGCACGAACGGCCTGCTCAAGGACGGCGCCACGCTGGTCACCGAAGCATCGGATATTTCCAGGGCAATCGCGCCGTTGACCGGCATGAGGGCACCTGATGTGCCGCCGTTCGAGGACCCGCCCGATTTTTCGGCCACACCGCCGCCTGGTGAGAGCGACCGCGCAGAGGTAATCGAAGCGCTCGGCCCGACGCCGGTGTCGGTCGACGAGATCATCCGTCACACCGGCCTCCACCCGGCCCAGGTTTTCATGGTGCTTCTGGAACTCGATCTCGCCGGCCGGCTCGAACGTCATGCGGGCGGCCATGTTTCACTGGTTTTCGGGGATCCCTGAAGCCGTGCCGTTCTGCGAAACCTCCAGTACTCTTGTGACGGCTCTAGGCATTACACGATATCCAATATATTTCGATTGCCGCGTTCCATCTTGAAGCGATCGGCCCATTCTTGGCTGATCAAATCTCGCTGTTTCTGGATCACGACCCTGCTGAAATCTTGCGTGGGTTGCAATTTGACACCCATCATATTGGCCACTTCGCTGACCGCATCTAGCGGGTCGGCGACGAGTGGCTCGTATTCGATTCTCAGGGGCTGTATTCCAGTTCGCGCATAAAACATCTCCCAACGCGCCCTTTCCCGAACCAGGGCATCGAGTTGCCTCTGAATCAGTTCGGGATCAAAAACCGCTGTTTGGTTTGGCGGTTGCGTCGATCGGTACTGCCCTGTTTGGATGGCTTTCGCCCAAGATACCGCCTGCTGGAGAAGGTCTCGTCTGGAAAGATACACAAAGTGAAGATTCGGAAGCGCATCGGTCCAGTCGATTTCGCCTGAAATCCAATCATGCTGGTGCGCAAAGATTTTCAGGCCATAAATGCGATTGGATGTCGCGCCCATGGTGAGAATTTTCTCGATCTGACCGCTCACACGTTCCGGAAAGTTTGGATGATCAAAAAATCGACGAGCCCTCCAATTGAAGTATTCAAGTGGATGCCCGAGCGCCCCGGTGCTACTGAGATGCTGACAAAAGAAGTTGCTTCCCGACCTTGGCGACGTACAAATTGCATAACCTCGAATTCCGTTCGTTATTTTCAAATTTTTCCTCGCGCCTTGAGAAGTATTTTTCGAAGAAACAAGGGAAGCAGGCCGTTGTACAGCAGCTTTACCTTGCTTACGAATTCCGCAATGATTTCCAAACTATGCTCGATTCGAGATAATCTTTCCAAGGTAACTTGGCTTACGGTAACGAGCGAAACGGAAGCATCAGAGACCGAATGGATTTGGGCAGTATCAAGTCTAATCGTATTGATCTGGCCACCAAGGTCCGTCCACGCCACAGCACTCCTCTTTAGGATTTCCGTATTTGATCGCAGTAATTCCAGCAAGGCGGTCTGACGGAGTGGATCCGCCACCCCGTGCAGCTCCTTGGCAATCTGGAACCATTTGCGATGCGTAGCTGAAACGCCGATTTCTTCGATCCAGCAGGCTGTAGCGAGCGATCGTTCGTCCGCGGTCGTGGCGCCATGTTCCTGGATAGCCTGATTATAAATTCGAAGATGTTCCTCGACAAAGTAGGCCACACCTGCAACCTTCCGAAAATAAATGCAAACGGCTGCCGCATCGTCGGCGTCGAATTTCGAGATCGCTTGCAAAAGGTTGTCAACAGTGGTCGGCCTGGTCAGAAGACCGACGCCGAGGTTCATACGCCGCCATGCTGTCATGTTTTCCGTGTCAAGCAGGCCGGCGAAGCCACGAGCGTCGCAAACCACAACCGAGCATCCGACGGCGGCCGCCTCGATGGCCATGCGGGCGGTCGCAAACACGATATCGTATTGCGGCAAATCCTTTTCGAGCTGATATGAATACCGGCCTGTGGCAGGCCCCAGCTCATCAAGCTGAATGCCGCTTTTGGCGCAGGCTTCACGCACCGCCTGCTGGTGCTCGAAATTCTTGGTCAGCAACAGCCCCCGCTTCGGCCTCGCGGGCAGAGAAGGTCTTTGCCTGAAACGTTCGAGGTCGACCGCGTTGAAGACGAGATCCAGTTTGTCTGCCGGCACACCGCGCGACAGGCACCTTACCTTGCACGCCTCGTCGACCGCGATCCAGCGGCGGATCTGAGGGTGAGGCATTGGAGTTTCGACCTCGAAGACGGCACTGTGACATGAAAAGACGGCTGGCACGTCAGGAAACCTTGCCAGCGCGGTCAGGCATGGGGTCAGGTGCTGGGCGTGGATTACATCGGGCCTTTCGACGATCTCGGCGATCCGGTCCACGACCTGGTGTCCACGGATGCGGAGTCTATCAGCCATGTCGCCAAGCGTTGGCGCGAGCAGCATGGTTTGGTGACCCGCGCCGCGAAGTCCGTCGGCCAGCAATTCGACAACGGATTCGGAGCCGCTGTTTTGCGACACCGACAGGTTGGTAATGAGTATCCGCAAAGGCTGCCTCCTTGCCTGTTTTGCGTTGGCGACGAAGACAACAGGTGCTAGCTAGGCAGCGTTTCTTAGTTCGAAGCTGTCGACCAAACAAGTTTCCATGTGGCACCAGCGCGGTGCCTACGCCAGTCATTGCATGGGATTCTGGCGCAGCGTGTTTCAGCGATATCCACGGGGTGGGATCGCGCGCCGAAGCTTGAGTGGAGCGATGCCGTGCCTGAAAAGTTGCAACATGTGCTAATCCTCGCACATCCGGGACATGAGCTTAGAATCCACCACTGGCTTGAGCTCAACAGGCCGCGAATCTACCTTCTCACGGATGGCTCGGGCGGACGCAACGCGGCTCGAACCCAGTTCTCACGTGAGGTGGTGGACGCCGCCGGCGCGACCGCCGGAGCGATCTTTGGAGAAACTCCTGACGCCGCGTGGTACAAGGCGTTGTTGAGCACGGATACGGGCTTCTTTGCCGACGTGCTCAGGAGAATCCGGCTCGATTTGATGGATTGTCAGGACGTTCAAGTCGTTTCCGACGCAGTTGACGGCTACAATCCAATCCACGATCTGGCCCACGTATTTGGCAATGTCCTCAATGTCTGGCTGCGCGGTGCGAGACCGGGTCGCAAGCACCTTTGTTCCGCTGCGGTTCCCAACGTGCCTGGCGTTGTCGAGGTGGAAATTCAACTGGATGCTGCTGCCCGCGCCAGAAAGATAGCTGCAGTGCAAGCCTATACGCCACTTGCCGATGAAGCCCGCCAGATTCTGGATCGCGATCCTCAATGTTTCGACAGGGAGATTCTCATCGCGCAGAATTTCGATTGGAACACCCACTGGACGCCTGAATGGGAGCGGATAGGCAAGGAGCGGGTGGCGAGAAAGCTTTACGAGAGATCCATCACCTATCGAGAAAATGTGCAGCCGATTGCGCAGCAGCTGATGTCTGAAGTGGTCTGATAGCGGCCGGAAACGGAAACACCAGTGAGTGCATCGCGCTGATTTCGAAAGATCGGACGAGACGTCAGTGCTTCCCCCTGCTCTCTTCCTCGGTCTCGGCATAGTCGGATGTATTCGCACCGAACAGATCTTTCTCCACCACCTTGCGCCACACCGCGTCGGCGTCTTCGGAACGCGGTGGCTCGAAAGTGGCGCCCGATTTGTGTGAGCGGCGGCGAAGCCAGTTCGGGATGATTTCCTGAATCAGGCTGGTGAACTGAGCCATCGATCAACTCCTGCAAACTGCTTAGGGTTGGACCGTCGCGCGGAATCTGCCTAGGCACAGAGTGTCCAACCAGGCAAGAACCTCGCCGACGTCGGCCAGTTTGTGGCGCGCCGCGGTTTGGCCTTGCGGTTTAATACGGATCGATATGCCGTTCATCTCATTGACGGTTTCGAATCCGTTCTCATCGGATGTGTCGTCGCCAAGAAACACCGGGCATCGTTCCTTGAAAGCTGGCTCCGCCATGAAGCGCCTGATCGCCGCTCCTTTGGCCGCCTCCAGCGGCATCAGCTCGACCCCTGCATTGCCAGCCAGCACCCGATATCCCGCGGGCAGCCTCTCCAATGCCTGTTCGACCAACTGTGTCGCACGCTGAAGCAAGTGCGGCGCCGCGCGTGTATGAATGGCCAGGATCGGTCCCTTGCGTTCGATATAGACATCAGCGCTGGCCAGTTCCGCTTCGATTTCTCCGGCAAGTGCTGCAATGTCGGCCCGCTCGCCCGCCGCCTCGACCGGACCGTCACGAGCGAGCCTGTGCTCGAGACCGTAAAGCCCGGCGGCGCGCAATCGAAGGGGCTGAAAGAGATGGTCGACAGCGGCAATCGACCGTCCCGTGATAAACGCCAACGCTCCGTCCAATTGCGTTTCAAGTCTTGCCAACAGCATGCGCAACGCGTCATTGACGACCACTGCGTCAGGATGCGCGGCATGTTCAAGAAGCGTGCCGTCGATGTCCAGGAACAAGGCCCATGGCCCTTGGGGAACGTCAGGCGCGGGCAGGTTCGGAAGTATCGACATCACAGAGCCGCCACCCGCTTGCGGTCGAGCAACGATATCACGTTACGTGGAGCCACCGGAGCGGCACCGACGGCGCGATCGATTTCAATACGTTTGCGCAAGCGCGCGGCGTCGAGCAGCATGCTGCCTGCCCATCGATAGACATTGTTGTCGCGAACGACCTCACGCATACGCTGCATGCGCTGGCGCTGCTCCTCTTGCGACATGGTCAAAGCCTGAAGCAAGACGTCGCCCATCATCGCCGCGTCGTAGGGATTGACGATCAGCGCCTCAAGCAACTCCTTGGAAGCTCCAGCGAACATACTGAGCAGCAGGACACCCTGTTCGTCGTCGCGCGCCGCGACAAATTCCTTCGCGACCAGGTTCATGCCGTCATGCAGGCTTGTGACCATGCAAACATCAGCGGCGCGATAGAGCTCGTAGACCTGTTGTTGTGAGTGGTGTTCCGTCACCATCACGACGGGCGTGTAACCCTCGCGACCATAGCGCTGGTTGAGATCCTCTGCCTGACGCAGGCACTCTTCATGCAACTGCTGATAAGCAGGCAAGCTTCCGCGGCTGGGCGCGGCGATCTGCAGGAACGCCACCTTGCCGATCCATTCGGGATGGAGTTTCAACAGTTCATCGAGCGCGTTGAAGCGATCAAGGATACCCTTGGTGTAGTCGAGACGTTCAACGCCCACGCACAGTCTGATATTTTCAGCCAGTCCGAATCTCTCACGAACACGCTGGCGGCATTGTGCCACGTCAGGCAATTTGCCGAGTTGCACCGGTGGCCATTCGATCGAAATCGGATACGCGTGAACCAGGCTGACCTGGCCACCGTAGGAGATGGCCGAATCCTCCCGCTCGATCCTGCTCTCGAGGAAGCGGTCGACACTGTCGATGAAGTTGTTGCAATGGAACTGGGTGTGAAAGCCGACAATTGAACTGCCGAGCAGGCCTTCGAGAATCTTCTCGCGCCACGGGCAGATGCTGAACACCTCCGAATTCGGCCATGGAATGTGCCAGAAGGTGATGATGATCGCCTCCGGCAGGCGCTCCCGGATCATCCGCGGCAACAACGCGAAATGGTAGTCCTGGACCAGCACTATGGGCCGCTCGTTGCGGGCTTCCGCGACAACGGTGTCGGCGAATTTGCGGTTGACCGCCTCGTAGGACTCCCAATCAGAGGCGCGGAATATTGGCCGGGTGAAGGCGATATGGCACAGCGGCCAGAGGCCCTCATTGGCAAAGCCGAGATAATAGCCTTGCTGTTCTTCCTCGCTGAGCCACACACGACGCAATGTGTAGGAAGGGTTTTCCGGCGGTACCTCGACCCTGTCATTTTTGTCGACCACAAGCGTGTCGGCCGACCCACCGCCATAGGCGATCCACGTGCCTGCACAGGCACGGGTAATCGGCTCCAGGGCAGAGACAAGGCCGCTGGCGGGTACGACCAACTGTATGTCCTCTCCCTTGCGGTTGTGGATATACGGCTCCCGATTTGACACGACGATCACCTGGGCATCGGGAAGTTCCGTCGCCAATATGTGACGTAGCGTTTCGGGTGACCACTGCACCAGCGCGGCGGCGGCGGACTGCCCATTCTTCGCGAATTCCGGCAAGGGACCGCGAGCCGGCTCAACCGCCACGGCGGCAAGCTTCCTGCCCCTCTTCGCCCGCAACGTCATGGTCGCCCGCGCGATGATCAGGATGCCGACAGCTACAAGGACAAGGAGCCACAAAGCGGATGAAGGAGCGACCAGGTACGAAGTGTTGTCGGGCATTTGAAGTCGATTACCTTTTAATGGGATGCCGCAGCTGGCCTCGCCGACTGGAGTTCCGGCACCCATCGTGCGGGGGTCCAACGTTCGCGGCGCGCGATGGTTCCGATGTTTTCAGCTTCTGACCACGAGAGGCACCAGCCCCTCATGGCGATCGGCCAGGAAGGCGCCAACGCGGTCCCCTACCCGCTGAAATGTCAGATCGACAGCAACACCCGCGACCGCGAGATGGCGGACCACCAGATTGTCGATGCCTATTGGCAAGCGCGGCCGTGTCACCTGGATTTCGCCGGTCCAGCCGTCGATCTGAAGGCCGAGACACGCCTGCATGAGCATGAAGGCCGAGCCTGCCGACCAGGCCTGCGGCAAGCACGCGACCGGATAAGCGATCGGCGCCTCGCCAGGTGCGCGGGTGAAACCGCAGAACAGTTCAGGCAGCCGCATGTTGAAATGGACGGCGGATTCGAATGTACCGCTCATTAGCCGCACCACGCTGTCGCGGATGCCGTATCGCGCAAGGCCTGCCGCACAGATCGCGGTGTCGTGTGGCCAGATGGAGCCATTGTGGTACGACATCGGATTGAAGAAGATCGCGTCATCCGCCAGCGTGCGCAGTCCCCAGCCTGTGTGGAATGAAGCCGACAGCAATTGGTCAGCGACGATCCGCGCGCGATCCGGGTCGGGAAGGCCGACATAAAGCAGGTGTCCGGCATTGGACGTGCGCACCTTGCAAGGCTGGCCGTCGCCGTCCAGGGCCAGCGCATAGTAGCCAAGCTCCTCCACCCAGAAATGGCTTTCGACCCGCTGACGGATTTCCTGAGCGCGCCTCTCCCAACCTTCGGCCTTCTCGTCTTCGCCGCGCAGCCGAGCCAGCTTCGCCAACCCCTGGAACGCCGCGAAAACGTAACCCTGGACCTCGACCAGCGCGATCGGCCCTTTCGGGATGCGACCGTCGGCGTGGAAAATGGAATCGAAACTGTCCTTCCAACCCTGGTTGGCTAGGCCCGATTCCGCCGCACGAAGGTAGGTGACAAATCCTGTCGGCTGGCTCGCGGCTTCGATCCATTCGGCGGCGGCGCACAGCGACGGCCACAGGCCATCGATGAAGTCCGTGTCGCCGGTGCGGTCAGCATAGGCACAGGCAAGATGGACATAGAGCGGCGTGGTGTCGACACCGCCATAGTAGCGGCCGAACGGAAGTTCGCTGAGCGCCGTCATCTCGCCCTTGCGCGTTTCGTGCATGATCTTGCCGGGCTGGGAGTCGCTGAAGGGCGAGGTTTCGGTTGCCTGGTGTTGCGCCAGAAAGGCGAGCACGCCGCGCGCCAGACCGGGGTTGAGCCACAGCATTTGCAGCGCGGAGATCACCCCGTCCCTGCCAAAGGCCGTCGAGAACCATGGAATGCCGGCATAGGGATAGGGACCTGTCGCCAGTTCCGTGGTGAGCAGCGCCACGTCGGCACGCGCCCGTTCGATCCAGTCGTTGAACACCCTGCCGGAGCTGTGCAGCGTAGCGCCGTGGCGACGCTTGGCGCGCATGCCGAAACGAGCGCGGGCGGCCGCAGCGCGAAACCGCTCACGTTCGGGCGTATCCCTGGCGTCGGTGCCAACCTCGACATACAGCGTCTTGCGGCTGCGCTTGGTGACGGCGATGAGGAAGTCCGCTCGTTCCGAGGTCAGTTCGTCGGGCACTTGCGAAAACGATATCGCCGATTTGCGCTCGACCTTGTCCAGCCCCTCGTAGCGAAGCATCACGGAGCTCCGGCCAACCTCGGCCGTATGTGAGGTGCCCCGCTTCGGCCGCGTCGATCCACGAACTTCGAACATGTCGCGGAAATCGGCGGCAAAGCGAAGCGAAAGCAGGATGGTGGAATGCTCCCGGCCGTAGTTCGACAGCGTCAGCCGCTCATAGAGGCGGTCCTGCCACAGCAGCCTGACGCGCTCGATGTGAATGGCGCCTTGCGCAATGGGCCGGCCACCAAGGGTTTCGATCGGCAGATTGGTGAGATTGGTGGTGAACAGGACGTTGTCCTGGCTGAGCGACGCACCAAGAAGGGATGTCGAACGGCCGCCGATCGCGAGGCGAAATTCCGAAAGCACGCGCGTGTCATCGCGGAAGAACCCGTCGCCGACACCACGGATGTCGCCATAGGCATCGGCGACGGCAAAGCAATCGCCATGCTTGAGCGCGAAGAGCCGGTGCGGCTCCCTGGGTGCGGTTTCATCGAGTGAAGCCAGCGCTATCGCCGGATCAAGCTTGCGTTCGTCGAGTTGGATGATGGTCAAGAAGACTGTCCCCGTGTTGGGTTTCCGAACGGGTGAAGGGGGCCTAGGAGGCTCTGCTTTGCTGATGGCCGTTGCTCACCCGGGAATAGGCCGCGACATAATCCCTGGCCATTCTGTCGGCTGAAAACCGCCTCTCGAAAACCGCTCTTATTCGCCGCCTGTCGAGTTGGAGGAGAGCCGGCATCGTCGCCACAGCATCTTCAATGGTTTCGACGACGAAGCCGCTGACCCCATGATCGATGATCTCGGGCATGGCGCCGCAACTCCAGGCCATCACAGGGGTTCCGCAGGCCATGGCCTCGATCACCGCAAGGCCGAAGGGCTCGGGCCAATCGATGGGAAACAGCAAGGCTGCCGCATTGCCAAGAAACCTGCTCTTCTGGTCCTCGCCGATCTCGCCGACATATTCGACCCGGTCGCCATCGATCATCGGTTGGACGACTTCCTCGAAATAGGCGCGGTCGCCATCACCGATCTTGGCCGCGAGCTTGAGTTTCAGGCCGGTACGGCGGGCGATCTCGATCGCCCGATCCGGTCGCTTGTCACGTGACATCCGGCCGAGAAAGGCAAGATAGGAGCCATCCGATCCTGCCTCGAAATCGGGCTCATAGAGCTCGACCGGCAGCCCGTGATGGATCGTGGCCAGCCAGTTCGCGGATGCGAACCGCGCTCGCTGACTGCGGGATATCGAAATCATCGGAAACCGCGGGAACCGATCGTAGGCTTGCGGGAGGTCGGCGTAATCCAGCCTGCCATGTGGCGTCGTCACGGTGCGTTGCGGCATGTCGCGGAAAAACGGGAAATGCAGGAAATGGCTGAGATGAAAATGAATGACGTCAAAATCGTCGACCCGTTTGCGCACCTCGTCGAGCATCGACAAATGCGCCGCTATCTCGGATTTCAGCGGACGGGGATCGAGACGAAGCGCCCGTTCGCGGCATGGCACCAGATTGGCGGAGGTCTTCGTATCGCCGCTGGCGAACAGGGTCACGCTATGACCAAGGTCGACGAGAGCCTCGGTAAGGTAGGAGATGATACGCTCGGTGCCGCCATAGAGCCTTGGCGGCACGGATTCGTAAAGCGGTGCGACATGGGCAATCTTCATGGCCCGGCGTTCCCTCAATGAGCTGGTCATAGAGCGAAATGCTTCAGGCGCGGGATCGTTCCTGTCTTACGAGAAGATGGGGGCGAATGATGGCCAATTCCCCTGTTTGATGTTCGATCAAGCCGCCCTATTTCCTGTTTGTGCTGCCGAGATCGCACGCATGGCAGCCAAGGAGGCCCAGGTGCAGGAACCGAAGGATGTTGCAGCCCGACGTCTGAGCATGATCATCGAACAATATGTCGAGGCCAGAAAACGGCGTTTTGGTTTTGTGTCGACGGACCAGGCTGCCCGAGTGATCCGTAGAATCCTGAAACCCGCTCCTTCGGACCCGGCACTCTCCGACCGCAAGCTCGATGATATGGTCGCCGCCCTCGCCGTCAAGAACGGCCTGCCCGTCTTCTTCGACCGCGGCGTCAGGGGACCCGCCGGCACCGAGGCCGACCTGAACAGAAAGGAGCCGATCATGCGAGCACCAACGGAGACCCCGGATGTTGCCGGCGCGGTGGATGCCATCCTGAGCGGTCAGACGGCCCAGCTTTCTATGAAAGCGGTGATCTCGCTGCTGCGGGAACGTACCGGCACCAAACGGTCGGACGCGGATTTGGAAGGACTGATTGCAAAGAAAGCCGCCGTTCTGCACGTTCATTTGTCGCAAAGCGGCTGAGCGGTCGATCACCTTGTGCCGCAACGGTTCATGGCGAATCAAGCGCCGGCATGTGACGTTGAGCGATGGTGAGCGCGATGGGATTCGAACCCATGACCTACTGATTAAAAGTCAGTTGCTCTACCGGCTGAGCTACGCGCTCCCGCGGGCTCGAAAAGGCCGCCCCCGAAATTGCGCGGAACATAGGGAGAGTGCCGCGACCGGTCAACCGGAAAAGACGGCTCGGCAGCCGCTTCTTCGCCCTAAATCGCGACCCCCTTTGCCTGCTGGTACCGGTCGGGCGGGCAGCACGTCAGGAGTGGGCCACGATCTTCACCCTGCCCGCCTCCCGCGGAACAAATCGCGTGCGACGTTCGTTTCCCGTCGACAGGGACGTTCGCAAAACCCTCGAGGAGAATACCATGAGCAGAGTCAAATCGGGCCTTCTTGCTGTCGCCCTCTCAGCCACATTCATTGCTGCGGAGGCCGTGCCGGCCAACGCCCAGCCGACCTACGTGCCCCTGCCCAAGATCGCAACGCCGGACGTGCAGACGGTGCAATATCAGGAATGGAGGCGAAACCGTCCGTTCAATCGCAGTTTCTCGCGTAATCGCAGCTTTGCTCGCAACGGCGACATGTATTGGAATGGCCATCGCGGCTATCGTGAATATCATCGCGGCTATCGCCGCCATGGCGACTACTGGTTCCCGCTCGCGGCCTTCGCCACCGGCGCGCTGATCACTGGCGCGATTGTCAACAGCGAGAACAATCGCGTTTACGAAGGCGATGCCCACGTGCAGTGGTGCTACGACCATTACCGGAGTTACCGCGCCTCGGACAATACTTTCCAGCCGAACAATGGTCCTCGCCGGGAGTGCCGCTCCCCCTACTGATTGGAGTTAGCAAGGACTGCTGACGAGTCTCTTTAACCCCGCGCCGGAAAGGCGCGGGGTTTCCCATGGTGTTGAAATCGTAGACCGAATCAATTGGCCCAACCGATACTTTTGATGATCAGATACAGTCCACCGCTTTCGCCGCTCGGAGAGCGATAGGCGCCAAGGGCATTGCAAATCCGCACCATTGCTCCGGTCAGTTCCCAACCGAGCGGTTCAAGGTCGTCGTTCCCATCCGTCACATAGGCCTGGGCCAGTTCGTCTATGCCATTCTTCTCCCCGAAGGACCGAACCAGCGTTGCGTCGCCGAGGAGTTCGCCAGGCAAATTTAGGTTTGCCCAGGCCCAGAGCCAGTTGTTTGCCTTGGCGCTCGTGGTGCCCGCGATCTGGATCTCGGCAACGACCTTGACCGTTCCTTCCTCCGAGAACAGGAGCTTCCCAGTTTTCAGGTCGTAGTCATAGCGCGGCCAGGTGCCGAGGCGGAAATCCTTGTGCAGGCGCTCGTTCTTGACCTTCAGCTGTTCGAAGGCCTCGTCGCGCCAATCAGAATACCAATCTGGCTTCATTTCCCCCACATCAATCCGCCCATGTCCCTTATTGCGAGCTCAGCGTCCTGCGCACGGCATCGCGCCAGCCTGCCAGTTTGGCGGATCGTGTGGCGACGTCCATGTCCGGTTTGAATCGCCGGTCGAGCGCCCAGGTCTTGGCGAATTCCTTCGCCTTGGGCCACACGCCTGCCTTCGAGCCGGCGAGCCAGGCCGCACCCAGCGCGGTCGTCTCCAGTATGGTCGGGCGGTCGACCGGCGCGTCGAGTATGTCGGCCAGGCGCTGCATCGTCCAGTCCGACGCCACCATGCCGCCATCCACGCGAAGCACCGTGGCTGCGGCGCCTTTCCAGTCCTTGTGCATGGCGTCCAGCAGGTCGCGGGTCTGGTAGGCGACGGATTCGAGCGCCGCGCGGGCGAATTCCGCCGGGCCGGAATTGCGGGTCAGCCCAAAAATGGCGCCGCGCGCCTCCGCGTCCCAATGCGGCGCGCCCAATCCGACGAAGGCCGGCACCAGATAGACGTTCTGCGTCGGATCGGCCTCTGCAGCCAGTTTGCCGCTCTGCTCGGCCTTGCCGATCACCTTGATGCCGTCGCGCAACCATTGCACGGCGGCCCCGGCTATGAAGATCGAGCCTTCCAGCGCATAGGTCGTCTTGCCGTTCAGCCGATAGGCAATGGTGGTCAGCAGCCGGTTCCTTGAACGCACCAGATCGCCGCCGGTGTTGAGCAGCGCGAAGCAGCCTGTGCCATAGGTGGATTTCATCATGCCTGGCTCAAAGCAGGCCTGGCCGATGGTCGCGGCATGCTGGTCGCCGGCGACACCGAGGATTCCTATCTCGGCGCCAAACAGGCTTTTATCCGTGAATCCATAGTCATCGGCGCAATCCTTCACTTCGGGCAGCATCGCGGCGGGAATGCGCAGGATCGAAAGCAGTTCATCGTCCCAAATATTCTCAGCGATGTTGTAGACAAGCGTGCGCGAGGCGTTGGTGGCGTCGGTGGCATGGACCTTGCCGCCGGTCAGCCGCCAGATCAGGAAGCAGTCGATGGTGCCGGCCAGCAATTCGCCTTTCTCGGCGCGCCGCCTTGCGCCCCTCACCTTGTCGAGCATCCAAGCGATCTTGGTGCCGGAGAAATAGGGATCGAGCAGCAACCCTGTCTTGCGCGTGAATTTCTCTTCCAATCCCCGCTTCTTCAGCTTCTGGCAAAGCGGCGCGGTGCGCCGGTCCTGCCATACGACGGCGTTGTGGACCGACTTGCCGGTCGCCTTGTCCCAGATGACGACGGTCTCGCGCTGGTTGGTGATGCCGATCGCGGCCACCTCGGACGCATCCCGGCCGGCGCTGTTCAGCGCGGCCTTCACGGTCGTCACGACGGTTGCCCAGATTTCTTCCGGATCATGCTCGACCCAACCGGATGCCGGATAGTGCTGGGTGAATTCCTGCTGGCCGGTGCCCACGACCTTCATCTGGCCATCGAACAGAATTGCCCGGGTTGATGTCGTGCCCTGGTCGATTGCCAGCACAAAACCGCTCATTCAAACGTCCTCCGCTTGATATAAAGAAGGGAGACGGGCAACATGCCGCCTCCCCCAATTTCACACGGGCGCGAGCGCCCGCATAGGATCGTTTCTGTTTCTGCCAGCTCTCGAGTCAAAACCTTTTCGTTCAGGCAGCGGCTACATGCCGCCGGCTTAGATCGCTCATGAATTCATCGAGTGCCGCGACCTGCTCGCGGTTGAGATGCAGGCCGCGCTTGGTCCGGCGCCACAGCACATCTTCCGATGTGACCGCCCATTCGTTTTCAACGAGATAGCGCACCTCGGCCTCGTAGAGGTCGCCGCCGAAATAGCGGCCGAGCTCGGCGTTCGACTTTGCCAAGCCGAGCAGAACCTGAGCGCGCGTCCCGTAAAGCCGGGTCAGGCGGCGAGCGAGGCGCGCGTCGAGGAACGGATAGGCGGCCTTCAGCTTCGCCACTTGCGCGTCGAACCCGGTGGCCGGGAAGTCGCCGCCCGGCAAGGGGGCGTTGGCGGTCCATGGCTTGCCGCGCTTGCCGAGGAATCCCTCGATCTTCTCCAGCATCGATTCCGACAGCCGGCGGTAGGTGGTGATCTTGCCGCCGAAGGCATTAACGATCGGCGCGGCCCCCTCGCCGCCATCGGCCTTCAGCACATAGTCGCGCGTTGCTTCCTGCGCCTTGGAGGCACCGTCATCATAGAGCGGACGCACGGCCGAATAGGTCCAGACGATGTCCGAGCGCTTGACAGGCTGGGCGAAATATTCGCTGGCCGCGGCGCAGAGATAGTCGATCTCGGCATCGCTGATCTTCACGTCGTGCGGATCGCCGGGATAGTCCTGGTCGGTGGTGCCGACCAGCGTGAACTCTTCCTCGTACGGAATGGCGAAAATGACGCGGCCATCCTTGTTCTGGAAAAAATAAGCGCGCGGATCGTCGAATTTCTTGGCGATGACGATATGGCTGCCCTGCACGAGACGGACATTGTGCACATCGTTGAGGCCGACGACGTCGGAGAGCACGTGGTCGACCCACGGTCCGGCGGCATTGACCAGCAATCGGGCCCTGATCTCCTCGGTATCGCCGGTCTGCTGGTTCTCGATCTTGATCACCCACATGCCGCCTTCACGACGGGCTCCGACCACCTTCGTGCGGGTCCGGATCGTCGCGCCGCGATCGGCGGCATCGCGTGCGTTGAGCGCCACCAGGCGCGCATCATTGACCCAGCCGTCTGAATATTCGAAAGCCTTTTTGAACAATGGTTTCAGAGGTTTGGCCGCCGGATCGCTCGCCATGTCGAGTGTCCTGGTCGCTGGCAGCAATTTGCGCCCGCCAATGTGGTCGTAGAGGAACAGGCCGAGCCTGATCAGCCACGCGGGACGCAGGCCCTTGGCATAGGGCAGCACGAAGCGCATCGGCCAGATGATGTGCGGCGCGTTCTTCCACAGAACCTCGCGCTCCATCAGCGCCTCGCGCACCAGGCGGAATTCGTAGAATTCGAGGTAGCGCAGGCCGCCATGGATCAGCTTGGTCGAGCCGGAGGAGGTTCCGCTGGCAAGGTCGTTCATCTCGGCCAGAAAGACCGAAAACCCGCGCCCGACGGCATCACGGGCAATGCCGCAGCCGTTGATGCCGCCACCTATGACGAAGATGTCACGGATTGAAGATGCGTCCACAAAGCCCTCCACGATTTCGCACTGCACCTTCTGGGCATTTAGCGAAACCGTGGCGGAATTATTTCGAACCGATAACGAATGTCAAACGAAATATCGCAGAGCCCTGGCGATGGCAGTGCCGCTTTTCAGCCGAGTGCCGTCTCGATTAGCTGAACCTCGGCCTCCTGGCAGATCTTGCGCACCGACGGGATATCGCAGCGGTCGGTGATGAAAGTGTTGACCTGCGACAGATGGCCGATGCGCACCGGCGCGGTTCGTTCGAACTTGGTCTGGTCGGATACCAGGATGACGTGCCTGGCATTGGCGATGATCGCCTGCGCCACCTTCACTTCGCGAAAATCGAAGTCGAGCAACGCGCCGTCATGGTCGATGGCCGAGGCGCCGATGACAGCATAGTCGACCTTGAATTGCCTGATGAAGTCGACCGCCGCCTCACCGACGACGCCGCCGTCCGAGCCGCGGACCACGCCACCGGCAATCACAACCTCGATCGAGGGATAGATACGCATCCTATTGGCAACATTGATGTTATTGGTTATCACCATCAAGCCGTTGTGATCGAGCAAGGCCTTGCTGACCGCCTCCGTCGTTGTGCCGATGTTGATGAACAGGGAGGCGTTGTCGGGGATCAGCCTGGCCGCGGCACGGCCGATCGATTCCTTCTCTTCGGCGGCGATCTTGCGCCTGGCCTCATACTCCATGTTCTCGATGCCGGACGGGAACAACGCGCCACCATGGATGCGCGAAAGCAGCCGCTGGTCGCACAAATCGTTGAGGTCCTTGCGTATGGTCTGCGGAGTCACGTTGAAATGCGTGGCCAGATCGTCGACCAGCACGCGTCCATGGTCCTTCGCCATCTGGACGATCTCGGCATGGCGCGGCGACAGATACATCGGGTTAGCTCCCCTTTTCGTTTTTCTTGTCTATAGCTGAAAACGAAAGCAGTGAAAAGGCGTGAGCCGGCCAACGGAAATTGGCTGCGTGCGGATGCAGGCGGGAACGCAACCTCGCCCGGGCCGGATCAGGCCATGCCGCGCGCGATTTCCCTGATGACGGCAAAAGCCACATCGACATCTTCAGCGGTCGCTTCGAACTGCCCGACCTGGAAGCGAATTGCCACCCGCCCATCGACCCGCGTCTGCGTCAGATAGATTCGGCCATCATCGTTGATCGCATTGACCAGCCGCAGATTGTGCTCATCGTCATCGGCGCTTGAGGCCGGCTTGTGCCGGAACGAAAACAGCGACAGCATCGGTTGGCTGACGATCTCGAAATCAGCCTCCCCGGCCAGCCGGGCGGCAAGGCCTTCGCTCCAGGCGACATGGTTGCGGATCATGGCGCGCAGGTTTTCCAGCCCATGCGCACGCAACAGGAACCACAGTTTCAGGGCACGGAAGCGTCGGCCGAGCGGCACTGACCATTCGGAATAGTTGATGACGCCGTCGTGGCCATGGGTCTTCAAATAGTCCGGCTTGATGGCCAGCGTCCTGACATGGCTTTCCGGGTCGCGCAGGAACTGGATCGAACAGTCGAACTGCGCGCCCAGCCATTTGTGCGGATTGAAGACGATCGAATCCGCACCTTCGATACCTGTCCAGAAGTGCCGGTACTCCGGACAGATCATCGCCGACCCGGCCCATGCGGCATCGACATGAAGGTAAAGGCCATGCCGCCTGGCGACGGCGGCTACGCCGGAGATGTCGTCGGTGCCGCCAGTGCTTGTGCCGCCAACACAGGCGATGATGCCCGCCGGCAGCAGGCCCGCATTCCTGTCGGCGACGATCGCCGCTTCAAGAGCTGCGGTGTCCATTGCGCGAAAGCGACCTGCCACCGGGATGCGGACAAGATTGTCCTCGCCGATACCGGCAACCCATATTGCGCGGTCGACCGACGTGTGCACCTGGTCGGAGGAATAGATGCGCAACCGCGCCTGCCCGGCCAGTCCCTTCTTGTTGCCCTGCCAGTCCAGCGCCCGCTCGCGCATGGTCAGCACCGCGTTGAGCGTCGCCGACGAGGCCGAATCCTGGATCACGCCGGAGAACCCTTCCGGCAGGCCGAGCGCTTGGCGCATCCAGTCGACGGTGCGCGTTTCAAGCTCGGTTGCCGCCGGAGAGGTCTGCCAGAGCATGCATTGCGCGGCCATCGCCGAAACCAGATACTCGGCCACCACCGAGACCGGCGCGGCGTTGGCCGGAAAGTAGGCGAAGAAGCGCGGATGCTGCCAATGCGTCATGCCGGGCACGATCTTCGCTTCGAAATCGGCGAAGATCGTGTCCATCGGCTCCGAAGCTTCGGGTGGAGAGGCTTCGATGCTCCTGAATATCTTGCCCGGGGCAATCGCTGGCCGCACCGGCCGGTCGCGCAGGCTGGCGCGATAGTCGGCGCCCCAGTCGGCGGCTCGCCTCGACCAGTCGCGGAACTCCTCATTGTCCATGCTTTTCTCCCAACAGCCGGCGAGCAGGCTGGTTGCCCCAGCCGTCCATTTAATTAAATTGCCCCAGCCGTCCATTTAATTAACATGTTAAATACGCTGGAGCAACCTGCGAGAGGCCTGGTGGCAGCACTATCCCGGAAAGTCCGGCAGGCTGGCAAAGGCTGACTTCAACGCATTGGACCAGCCTTCGGAAATGGCGCGGTAATATTGGTCGTCCTGACTGATCCGTTTCTTCAGCCCGACCTGGAAAGCATCCTTCTCCAGGAACAGAAGGTCGAGCGGCAAACCAACCGACAGGTTCGACTTCAGCGTCGAATCAAATGAGACCAGAAGCAGCTTCACGGTCTCGGCAAGACTCATCGTCCGCTCATAGGCGCGGATGATGATCGGCTTGCCGTATTTGGTCTCGCCGATCTGGAAGAATGGAGTGTCGTCGGTCGATTCGATGAAATTGCCTTCCGGATAGATCATGAACAACCGTGGCGGGCTGCCCTTGATCTGCCCACCCAGGATGAAAGAGGCATTGAAATAGGAATCGGCCTTCTCGCCGACAGGCGACGAATGGGCGATCACCTCCTTGACCGTGTCGCCGACCAGCCGCACCGTCTGATACATCGACGGTGTTTCGAGCAGCGTGGTATGGCGGTCCGCCACGGCCTTGGTGCGCTCCTCGAGGAGGCTGACCACGGCCTGTGTCGTCGCCAGATTGCCGGCGGACATCAGCACGATGACGCGCTCGCCCGGCTGTTCCCAGACATGCATCTTCTTGAAAGTCGAGATCGAATCCATACCGGCATTGGTGCGCGTGTCCGACATGAACACAAGCCCGCGATCGATCTTCAGGCCGACGCAATAGGTCATGGAATCTCTTCTAGAGTGACGCAATTCCGGACGGAAAACCGTTTCACACTTTTCCTGGAATTGCTTGAGCGGCGAATCCTGAGGGATTACTGCTCTACCGTGACGGTGACCGCAAGCTGTTCTTCCGCCTGCCCCAGCCGAATTCCCGACACCGGCGAGGCGTCACGATAGTCACGGCCGGTGGCCACCTTCACATAGCGCTCGTCGGGAGAAATACCATTGGCGGGATCGAAGGCAACCCAGCCGAGGCCTGGAACATGCGCTTCGGCCCAGGCATGGCTTGCCGCCTGCTCGACAGCCTCCTCCATCATCAAATAGCCGCTGACATAGCGGGACGGAAAACCCATGGCGCGCGCGGCGGCGGCAAAGATGTGGCTATGGTCCTGGCAAACCCCGGTTTTTAGCGCGAGGGCCTCTTCAGCCGGGGTCGCCGCATTGGTGGTGCCCGGCGTGTAGGCGACGCGCTCGCCTATGATTGCCATCAGCCGATGCAGCCTCTCGATATCGGTGCCCGTACCGGCCGCTTCTGCAAGACCACGGATGCCGCTGCCTATGGTGGTCAAAGGCGTCTCCTGCGCGAACAACCAGAGTGGCGCGAAGCCCTGATGCGGTCCGCTGACCCCTGATGTGTCGCGCGTCACCACCTCGCCCGAGGCCTCGACCGTGATGAAGTCGTGGTCGCCCTCGACGCTCAACAACCTGTTGTCGTTGCCATAGTGGTCGGTAAATCTCACCTCCTCGCGCGCGCCGTCGACTTTCAACGCCCAGGACAGCACCGTTTGTGTCGGCCCGCTTACCGGCAGCAGCCTCAGCCGCTGCAGCAGGTATTGAACGGGCGCATCATAGCGGTATTCGGTCCGGTGAGAGATTTTCAGCCGCATGGCTATCGTCCGTTTGAATGCATGAACTTGCCCGAAAACCGGCAACCATTTTTCGCTAACGCGGTCCTTCGGTTGGGCAACATGGTCAATTAAACCTGTAGTCCTGTGCGATCTCATCGCCGAGCCTGGTGTTGTCGCGGATGAAATTGGCCAGGAATTCGTGCAGGCCGGTATCGAAAATGTCCTTGATCGACCCTGCCCTCAGCATCGCCTGCGTTTTCTCCGCCGTTGCATGGCAGGCATGGCGCTCGCCATAGTCGTCGCCGAGAAACTTCAGATGCTCCGCCAGGAAGCGGTAGCAGAAGGTCAGCGATCGCGGCATGCGGACGTTGAGGATCAGGTAATCGGCAATGTTGGTCGGTTTGTAGTCGGCGTCATAGACCCAGCGGTAGGAGCGATGCGCCGACACCGAGCGCAGGATCGATTCCCATTGGTAGTTGTCGAGTGTCGAGCCAACCCAGGAGATCGACGGCAGAAGCACGTAGTATTTCACGTCGAGGATGCGCGCCGTATTGTCGGCACGCTCGACATAGGTGCCGAGCTGCGAGAAGTCGAAGATCTCGTTGCGCAGCATGGTGCCGTAGAACGAGCCGCGGATCAGCGCCGTCTCGCGCTTGATGGCGTCGAGTACGCTGGGCAGATCACGCTCGTCGATTGGCCTCGCCAGCATCCGCTTCAGCGCCATCCAGGCTTCGTTGATGCTTTCCCATGTCTCGCGCGTCAGCGCGGTGCGCACCATGCGCGCATTGTTGCGGGCCGTCTCGATCGACGCCATCGTGCTCGACGGGTTCGACGTGTCGCGCAGCAGGAAATCGGCGACATTGGCCGCCGTATAGTCCGAATATTTCTGCTTGAAAACGACGTCGGAGCCAGCACTGAGCAGCACCGAATTCCATTCCTCCGATGCACTTTGGGTGCGCGTCAGCGCCATACGCAAGCCGGCATCGACCAACCTTGCCATGTTTTCCGCCCGCTCGATGTAGCGGTTCATCCAGTAGAGCCCGTTGGCGGTGCGGCCGAGAAGCATGGGAAGCGGCCCTTCGGGCTAGCGAGTAGGGAATAGTGAACAAATAGGAAGTAGTGAGTAGTGAGTAGTGAGTGGTTGAATCTCAATAGAATGTGGCATGCGCTTCCCCCAACAGCTGACTATTCAATACTACTCACTACTCACTACTCACTATTCCCTACTCACTATTCCCTACTCGCTCAATCATCCAGCACCCAGGTATCCTTGGTGCCGCCGCCTTGTGAGGAATTGACCACCAGCGAACCTTCCTTCAGCGCAACCCGCGTCAGCCCGCCCGGCACGATCTGGATGCGGTCGGAGACCAGCACATAGGGCCTCAAATCGACATGGCGCGGCGCCAACCCTTTCTCGGTCAGGATCGGACAGGTCGACAGCGCCAGTGTCGGCTGGGCAATATAGTTGGAAGGCTTCGCGACCAGCTTCTTGGCGAAGTCCTCGCATTCCTGCTTGGTCGCGGCCGGTCCGACCAGCATGCCATAGCCGCCGGAGCCATGGACTTCCTTGATCACCAGCTCGTGGATGTGCTCGAGCACATATTTCAGGCTGTCCGGCTCGGAACAGCGCCAAGTGGGAATGTTGCCGAGGATCGCCTTGCGGCCGGTGTAGAATTCGACGATCTCGGGCATGTAGGAGTAGATCGCCTTGTCATCGGCGATGCCGGTGCCCGGCGCATTGGCTATGGTGATGTTGCCGGCGCGGTAGACATCCATGATGCCGGGTATGCCAAGAGCCGAATCCGGCCGGAAGGTCAGCGGATCGAGGAAGGAATCGTCCACACGGCGGTAGAGCACGTCGATCTGCTTGTAGCCTTCGGTCGTGCGCATCGCGACGTGGCCGTCGATAACGCGCAGATCCTGGCCCTCGACCAGTTGAACACCCATCTGGTCGGCCAGGAAGGCGTGCTCGAAATAGGCGGAATTGTAGCTGCCAGGCGTCAGCACCGCGATGGTCGGCACTCCCTTGGTGCTCTGGGGGCGAACCGCCGCCAGCGACTGGCGCAGCAGTTGCGGGTAGTTCTCCACCGGCCGCACCTTGATCTTCTGGAACAGCTCGGGAAACAACTGCATCATCGTCTCGCGGTTCTCCAGCATGTAGGAGACACCGGACGGGGTGCGCGCATTATCCTCCAGAACGTAGAACTCGTCCTCGCTGATGCGCACGATATCGACGCCGATGATGTGCGTGTAGACGCCGGCCGGCGGCCTCACGCCGATCATCTCCGGCAGGAAAGCCTCGTTCCTGGCGATCAGGTCCTTGGGGACACGGCCGGCGCGCAGGATCTCCTGGCGATGATAGATATCGTCGAGGAAGGCGTTCAGCGCCTGCACGCGCTGTTCGATGCCCTGGGTCAGGCGCCGCCATTCCTGGCCGGAAATGATGCGTGGAACGATGTCGAAAGGAATGAGCCGTTCCGAGGCTTCCTGCTCGCCATAGACGGCGAAGGTGATGCCGGTTTTGCGAAAAACGCGCTCGGCGTCCTGCATCTTCTCGGTTAGCCTGGCTGGATCCTGCTCCTTCAGCCAGCGGTCATAAGCCGAATACGGTCTTCTAAGTCCGGAGACCTCCGGAAGCATTTCATCGAACGCTGCCAATCGCAAACTCCCCTGTGACGCCATTTCACTGGCGTCGCCGGAGAAAATCAAGCGCAATCGGTGATTTGAGGGGTGCAGCCGATCAGTATCTTGCGCCTGCCTAAATTTAAGGCAGCTGAAATATCACTTGCTCGGGCTTTGCCTGATACCGGGGCAAATCCGCTCGGCAGCTAGAAGGCGCGGAACGTGACGACGGTGAAGGTGTCCTTGATGCCCGGCAGAACCTGCACCTTTTCGTTGACGAAATGTCCGACGTCTTCCTCGTCGTCGACATAGAATTTGGCGAGCAGATCGTAATTGCCGGCGGTGGAATAGATTTCCGACGCGATCTCGGCATCGGCAAGCGCGCTGGCAACCTCATAAGATTTGCCGAGTTCGCATTTGATCTGCACGAAAAACGCCTTCATGGCTTCGTCCCGCTAAACTTCCAGGTCCAAGCGGCCCTTCTGGCAGACTGGAGGCGGCCTTTCAAGCGTTGGAATGCGCACTTAGCCGGCGCGGGCACTGGCGATGTCGACCCTACGGAGCCGAGAATATCGTTAGTGCGGTGTTCGGAAAGCCCAGCTCATTGGCCATCAGCATAAGCAATCTGCCGCAGCGAACGAATATTTGCGGCCGCTGAAACCGTGAAGCGTCGTCATGCGTATGTTAGAATACCCGCCGATGGCTTTTTTCGATGGCGGCTTTCGAGGACAAGGGAGATCGGTCATGCGCCGCACGCTTTTCGCATTCGCCTTGGTTCCGCTGATACTCGCTTCCTCCGCGTTTGCCGGCGATGCCGATATCAAGGCGGCCCAGGCAGCCATAGATGGCCAACTGAAAGCTTTCATCGCCAATGACGGCGCCACCGCCTACAGCTTCGCGGCGCCGAATGTGAAGCAGATCTTCCCGACCGTCGACACCTTCATGAACATGGTCACCAATGGCTATGCGCCGGTACGCAAGCCGCAGACCTACTCCTTCGGCAAGGTCGAGGAGACAGGCCCGGGTGCGGTCGTCCAACAGGTGCTGATCGTCGGACCCGACGGCAAGGACTACGAGGCGGTCTACACGTTACAGCAACAGTCCGACGGCACGTTCCAGATCACCGGCTGCAGCTTGCGCGCGTCGAATTCGGTCAGCACTTGAGCGGTTACAGCGCCGGTATGTCGCCTCTCGCCCAGCCCTCGGCAATCTCGGCCCCGCGCGTCTCGAAGCTGCCGGCCTCGATCGCCGCCCGGATGTCCTGCATCAGCTTCTGATAATAGGACAGGTTGTTCCAGGTCAGCAGCATCGCGCCGAGCGCCTCCTGCGAGCGCACCAGATGATGCAGATAGGCACGCGAATAGTCGCGCGCCGCCGGGCAGTCGCTTTCCTCGTCGAGCGGGCGCGGGTCGTCGGCGTGGCGGGCGTTGCGCAGATTGACCTTGCCGCGCCTTGTATAGGCAAGGCCATGGCGGCCCGCCCGCGTCGGCATCACGCAGTCGAACATGTCGATGCCGCGCGCCACCGATTTCAGGATATCGTCCGGAGTGCCGACGCCCATGAGGTAGCGTGGCTTGTCCGCGGGCAGTTCCGGGCACGTGATGTCGAGCATGTCGAGCATCACCGCTTGCGGCTCGCCGACGGCCAGCCCGCCAACCGCATAGCCCTTCAACTCCATCGCGCTCAGCGCTTGCGCGGAACGCACCCTGAGCGCCGCGTTGTCGCCGCCCTGTACGATGCCGAACATCGCCTTGCCGGGCTGGTCGCCGAACGCCACCTTGCAGCGCTCGGCCCAGCGCAGGGACAATTCCATGGCGCGCTCGATCTCCTTCAAGTCTGCCGGCAGTGCCGTGCACTCGTCAAGTTGCATCTGGATATCGGAATCGAGCAAGCCTTGAATTTCGATCGAACGCTCCGGCGACATTTCATAAGGGGCGCCGTCGATATGCGACCGGAAGGTGACGCCTTTCTCGGTCAGCTTTCTCAGCTTCGACAGGGACATCACCTGAAAACCGCCGCTGTCGGTCAGGATCGGATGCGGCCAACGGGCGAATTCGTGCAGACCGCCGAGCCGCGCCACGCGCTCGGCACCGGGCCGCAGCATCAGATGATAGGTATTGCCCAGGATGATGTCGGCGCCGACGCCGCGCACCTGATCCATGTACATAGTCTTGACCGTACCGCCGGTGCCGACCGGCATGAAGGCGGGCGTGCGGATTTCGCCGCGCGGCATATCGATCAGACCGCGCCGCGCCTTGCCATCGGTCGCCAGAACCTTGAAGCTGAACGGCTTAACCATTGAATTCCTTGTCATGGTTTGGCCCGCCCCGCGCCTGCGTGTTGAGCGACCGGCGGTATCGGATCGCGCAGGTCATCGTCCATCGCTCATCCGCGCGCGGTAAAGCAGGCTCGCGTCTCCGTAGGAATAAAACCTGTAGTGGTTAGCGATGGCATGCGCATAGGCCGCACGCATCGTGTCGAGGCCGCTGAAGGCCGAAACCAGCATGAACAGCGTCGAACGCGGCAGATGGAAATTGGTCATCAGCAGATCGGCGGTGCGGAAGCGGTAGCCGGGAGTGATGAAGATATCGGTCGGTCCGGACCAGGCCGCCAGCGTGCCATCGTCGCGTGCAGCGCTCTCCAGAAGACGCAGCGAAGTCGTGCCGACGGCAATGATGCGTCCGCCCCTCGCCTTCGCTGTATTCAAGGCTTCGGCGGTCGCCTCGCTGACCGAGCCGATCTCGGCATGCATCTTGTGGTCGGCGGTGTCGTCCGCCTTCACCGGCAGGAACGTGCCGGCGCCGACATGCAAGGTGACGAAGCGGCGTTCGACCCCCTTGGCGTCGAGTGCCGCAAAAAGCTCCGGCGTGAAATGCAGGCCAGCGGTGGGCGCCGCCACCGCCCCTTCCTCCCGGGCATAGATGGTCTGGTAGTCGGCGCGGTCGCGGTCGTCGTCGGCGCGCTTCGAGGCGATGTAAGGCGGCAGCGGAATGTGGCCGATGGCGTGCAACGCTTCGTCGAGGAAAGGCCCCGACAGGTCGAAGCCAAGCAGCGCCTCGCCGCCCTCGCCTTTCTCGATCACGGTGGCATCGAGCTGGCCGAGGAAGCAGGAATTGCCGTCATGGCCAAAATGGATGCGGTCGCCGACGGCGACGCGCTTGCCTGGCCGCATGAAGGCCAGCCACCGATCCGGCGCCATGCGCATATGCAGCGTGGCCTCGACCTGCGCTTGTGCTTCGCCGCGCCGCCTGATGCCTTTGAGCTGCGCCGGAATGACCTTGGTGTCGTTGAACACCAGCACATCGCCGGCCATGAGCAAGGATGGCAGATCGCCAACCGTCCGGTCGTCGAGTGCTGCGCCCGGTTTGACCACCAGCATCCTGGCGCTGTCGCGCGGCTCTGCTGGGCGAAGCGCGATGCGCTCCTCCGGAAGGACGAAATCAAAGAGGTCGACACGCATCAGTAGAGCCGGACGAGCAGTGCTCCGACCAAGAGCAGCACCGCGCCGGCAACGCGGCCGAGCGAGATTTCACGCACCGCGACACCGAGGAAGCCGACGCGGTCGATGAGCATGCCGGCCAGCAGCTGGCCGGCCACCAGGAACGCCATCAGCGCGGCAGCGCCGATGCGCGGCGTGAGAATCGTCGAGAGCGTGACATAAAAGCCGCCGAGCATGCCGCCGGCGACGAACAGCCAGGGCGCTGGCGCCTTCCAGTCGAGCGAAATGCCTTGCAGCTTCACCACCGTGACGGAGATGATGCCAAGCACGATAGCGCCCGACAGGAATGAAAACGCGGCCGCCGCGACCGGGAGCCCCAGGCCGCGCGCCAGCTGCGAATTGATCGGCGCCTGAATGGCAATGAAGGCGCCGGACAGGATGCCGAGAAGCGACCAGACGACGCCCATCATTGTTATCTGCCTTACTTGACGTCGGCCGCGACCTTGAGCGACACGATCTTGTCGGGGTCCTGCACCGGCTCGCCGCGCTTGATCTTGTCGACATTGTCCATGCCTTCGATCACCTGGCCCCAGACTGTGTACTGGCGGTTGAGGAACGCGGCATCGTCGAAGCAGATGAAAAACTGCGAATTGGCCGAGTTCGGGTTCTGGGCGCGGGCCATCGAGCAGGTGCCGCGGCCGTGATTGGCGTTGGAGAATTCTGCCTTCAGGTCCGGTTTGTCGGAGCCGCCCATGCCCGCGCGGGAGGGCGCGAAAGTCGGCTTGGACGAATTACCGAACTTGACGTCGCCGGTCTGCGCCATGAAGCCTTCGATAACGCGGTGGAACACCACGCCGTCATAAGCGCCCTCACGCGCCAGTTCCTTGATGCGGGCGACATGGCCGGGCGCCAGGTCGGGAAACATTTCGATGACGACCTCGCCCTTGGTCGTTTCCATGATGAGCGCGTTCTCGCGGTCCTTGATTTCGGCCATGTCAGATATCCTTTTCAAAACAGAATTATTTGTCGGCGGCGATGCGCACCTTGATCATCCGGTCGGGATCGGCAACCGTGCCATTGTCCGCCTCATCGCCCTTCTTGATCTTGTCGACCAGTTCCATGCCGCTGACGACATTGCCGACGATGGTGTACTGGCCATCGAGCGGCGGTGCCGGCGCGAACATGATGAAGAACTGCGAATTGGCGGAGTTCGGGTCCTGCGAACGGGCCATGCCGACCACGCCGCGCTTGTAGTGCTCGGTCTGCGAGAATTCGGCCGGCAGGTCGGGAAGATCGGAACCTCCGGTGCCGACGGCCTGGGCATTGAAACCCTTCTTCATGTTGCCGAACTTGACGTCGCCGGTCTGGGCCATGAAGCCGTCGATGACGCGGTGGAAAGCGACATTGTCGTAGGCATGCTCGCGCACGAGCTTCTTGATCTGCGCGACATGCTTGGGCGCCAGATCGGGCCGAAGCGCGATGGTCACGTCGCCGTCCTTCAGCGTGATGACCATGGTGTTTTCGGGATCGGCGGCATAGGCCGAGACCGATGCGGTCACGAGACCGGCGAGCACGACGAGGAACGAGGCAAGCTTTTTCAGCTGCATGGTCTTCTCCGAGAAACTTTATTTTGCGAATTTGGCGGTGAGCGCGCCGGCTACCGCCGCCGGAACGAAGGGGCGGATGTCGCCTCCCATCGAAGCTATCTGGCGCACAAGTGTGGCGGTAATGGTGCGCACCGAAGGGCTGGCGGGCAGAAAGACCGTCTGCAATTCCGGCGCCATGGTCTCGTTCATGCCGGCCATCTGCATCTCGTAGTCGAGATCGGTACCGTCGCGCAGGCCGCGGATCATGATCGAGGCTCCCTGTTTCCTGGCGGCATCGATGACCAGCCCGTCAAAGGCGACCACCCTGATGCGGGCCCCGTCGCGGCCAAATTCAGCCTTCGTCGCCGCTTCGATGAGGTGCACCCTCTCCTCGAAGGAGAACAGCGGCTTCTTGCCCGGATGAATGCCAATCGCGGCATAGACAATGTCTGCAACCGCCAGCGACGCCTTCAGCACATCGAGATGGCCGTTGGTCAGCGGGTCGAAGGAGCCGGCATAGAGGGCTGTGCGTTCGGTCATGCCGGAGCTTCTAGCGAGCCTCTCTCACAAAGGCAAATCCGATCGAGATCATGTCCGTGAACCTTGTCCGGCACATGAACGACAGATGAACACGCCAATCACGAAGCCTTCACGGAGCGTTCACTAGGTTGCACCTTAATAAGATGAAACCAAAACCCCATCTACCCGTTGTAAGGCGCAGGAGAACACGCACATGCTGATCTACATGCTCGCCACCGCAATGACCGTTGCCATGCTGATCGCCACGGTATTCGGGCTGCATCAGGAGGCGCAACGCGCCCGCGTCAAGGCAACCACGAAACGCTTCGAAGGCTTCGGCCCCCGCAAGCCGTATCGCCACTACTAAGCCAGCCTGAACCAAGTCTGTCTGGACTTGCTACCGCGCCGGCCGATGGGCCGGCGTTGCCATGTTTAAAGACCCGCTTTCGGACTTACTCCGCAGTCTCCGGGCCGGCGTCCGCCGCAGGAGTGATTTCGGCGCCGCCCTCAACGGTCTCTTCGCTCTCCTCGTCCGATTGCGGCTCGGAAATGCGCTCGACCGAAACCACCTTTTCACCTTCGGCGGTATTGAAGATGGTCACGCCCTTGGTGGCCCGGCTTGCGAAACGGATGCCGTTGACCGGCACCCGGATGACGGTGCCGCCATCGGATACCAGCATGATCTGATCGTCATTGCCGACCGGGAAGGTTGCCACCAGCCTGCCGATTTCGGCTGTTTTCGAGACGTCCGTGGCACGGATGCCCTTGCCGCCGCGTCCGGTCAGACGGAAATCGTAGGACGAGGAGCGCTTGCCGTAACCGTATTCCGTGACCGTCAGCACGAACTGCTCATGCGCCTTGAGGAATTCGTAGCGTTCGTCGGACAGCTCCGCTTCCTCGTCGACCTCTTCATTGGTCAGCGCGATTTCTTCTTCTTCGCCCGGTATACCAGCAGCCAACCGCCGTTCGGACGCGGCCCGCTTGAGATAGGCGGCGCGTTCGGCCGGCGGCGCATCGACATGCTCGATGACCGCCATGGAAATCACCCTGTCGGTGTCAGCCATCGCGATGCCACGCACGCCAACCGAGTTACGGCTCTGAAAGACGCGCACGTCGCCAACCGAGAAGCGGATGCACTGGCCGGAGCTGGCGGTCAGGAGTACGTCGTCATTGTCGGTACACGTCTCGACGCCGAGGATCTCGTCGCCCTCCTCCTCCAGCTTCATGGCGATCTTGCCATTGCGGTTGACCTGGATGAAGTCGGAAAGCTTGTTGCGGCGCACGGTGCCGCGCGTGGTGGCGAACATCACGTCGAGCTCGCCCCAGCTCGTCTCGTCCTCGGGCAACGGCATGATGGTGGTGATGCGCTCGCCCTGCTCGAGCGGCAGCATGTTGATCAGCGCCTTGCCGCGTGACTGCGGATTGCCGATCGGCAGACGCCAGACCTTTTCCTTGTAGACGATACCACGCGAGGAGAAGAACAGCACCGGCGTGTGCGTATTGGCCACGAACAGCCTGGTGACGAAATCCTCTTCCTTGGTCGACATGCCGGAGCGGCCCTTGCCGCCGCGGCGTTGCGCCCGGTAGAGCGACAGCGGCACGCGCTTGATGTAGCCGGAATGGCTCACCGTCACGACCATGTCCTCGCGCTGGATCAGGTCCTCGTCTTCCATGTCGGCGCCGCCGTCGGTGAGTTCGGTGCGGCGTGGCGTGCCGAACTCGTCGCGCACGGCGGCGAGCTCGTCCTTGACGATCTGCTGGACGCGCGCGCGCGACGACAGAATGTCGAGATAGTCGATGATCTCGACGCCGATCGTGTTCAATTCGTCGGCGATTTCGTCGCGGCCAAGCGCGGTCAGGCGCTGCAGGCGCAGTTCGAGGATGGCGCGCGCCTGCTCCTCGGACAGATTGTAGGTGCCGTCCTCGTTGATGCGGTGGCGCGGATCGTCGATCAGAAGGATCAGCGATTCGACGTCGCCGGCCGGCCAGCGGCGCTCCATCAACTGTTCGCGCGCCGTCTGCGGATCCGGCGCGGTACGGATCAGCTTGATGACCTCGTCGATATTGGCGACGGCAATCGCCAGGCCAACCAGCACATGGGCGCGGTCGCGCGCCTTGCGCAGCAGGAATTTCGTCCGCCGGGTGATCACCTCCTCGCGGAAGGTGACGAACGCCTTCAGCATGTCGGTCAGCGTCAGCAGTTCCGGCTTGCCGCCGTTCAGCGCCACCATGTTGGCGCCGAACGAGGTCTGCAGCGGCGTAAAGCGGTAAAGCTGGTTGAGGATGACGTCGGCGACAGCATCGCGCTTCAGCTCGACGACGACCCGGTAGCCCTGGCGGTCGCTCTCGTCGCGGATGTCGGAAATGCCCTCGATGCGCTTGTCGCGCACGAGCTCGGCCATCTTCTCGATCATCGAGGCCTTGTTCACCTGATAGGGAACCTCGGTGATGATGATCGATTCACGGTCGTTGCCGCGCTGCTCGATGTTGACCTTGCCGCGCATGACGATGGAGCCACGGCCGGTGGAATAGGCGCTGTAGATACCGGAACGGCCAAGCACGATGCCGCCGGTCGGGAAATCGGGACCTGGAATGATCTCCATCAGCGCCGGCAGGTCGATCGCCGGATTGTCGATGACGGCAATGGCGGCGTTGCAGACTTCACCGAGATTATGCGGGGGGATGTTGGTGGCCATGCCGACGGCGATGCCGCCAGAACCATTGACCAGCAGATTGGGAAAGCGCGCCGGCAGGACCTTCGGCTCGGTGTCCGAGGCATCATAAGTGTCCTGGAAGTCGACGGTGTCCTTGTCGATGTCTTCCAACAGCTCATGCGCGACCTTGGTCAGCCGCGATTCGGTATAACGCATGGCCGCCGGCGGATCGCCGTCGATCGAACCGAAATTGCCCTGCCCGTCGATCAGCGGCACGCGCAGCGACCAGTCCTGCGCCATGCGTACCAAAGCGTCATAGATCGAGGCATCGCCGTGCGGATGGTATTTACCCATCACGTCGGCGACGGGACGCGCGGACTTCACATATTTGCGGTTCCAGTGGTAGCCGCTCTCATGGGCGGCATAGAGGATACGGCGGTGCACCGGCTTCAGGCCGTCGCGCACATCGGGAAGCGCACGACTGACGATCACGCTCATGGCGTAAGAGAGATAGGAGCTCTGCATCTCCTCGATGATGGAGATCGGCTCGATGCCGGTGGGGCCGCCGTCGGCGCCGCGCGGTGTCTTTTGGTCGGTCAAATCGGATCACAATCTATTCAGGAATCACTTGCTGCTTATATAGGAAGCCAGGCCGAAACTCCAACGTTCGCGGCACTTTTCCAGTGTCATTTTTGGTGGTAATTTCAAAAGGATACCGCTGATTGCGACGATATGGCCACGGTGCTTTTCGCCGCCAGCAAGGCAAAAGCCGGCAATGGACCAATTTCCCCGAACGAAAGCCGCGAGCGCAATGAATTGGACCCCGTGGCTGCCTCTGCGAGCGATGAGCGGCTGGACGCGCCGGGATCTCAACGGTGATCTGATCGCCGGCGTGACACTGGCCGCGATCGCCATTCCCGAGCAGATGGCAACGGCCCGGCTCGGCGGCTTCGCTCCCGAGATCGGCTTCTTCGCCTTTGTCGCCGGTTCGGTGGCGTTTGCCCTGTTCGGCGCCAACCGCCACCTTTCGGCCGGCGCGGATTCGACCATCACGCCTCTGTTCGCCGGCAGCCTGGCGCTGCTCGCCACCGCTGGCTCGCCGCATTATCTGGCGCTGGCAGCCATGCTGGCGCTGATGGTCGGGCTTATCGTGATCCTGAGCGGTGTCTTTCGCCTTGGCTGGGTTGCCGACCTGTTGTCGGTGCCGGTCACCACGGGCTTTCTGGCCGGCATCGCCATCCATATCATCGTTTCGCAATTGCCCGGACTGCTCGGCCTGCCCTCCGAAAGCGGCGAAACCGTGCGGCGCATCGGCGAGATCGCTGGCAATCTCCATCTGACCAACCCCTGGAGCCTGACGCTCGGCCTTGGCGTATTCGCGATCGTGTTCTGCTCCGAGCGCATCAGCGCCCGCGTCCCCGGCGCGCTGATCGGCATGGTGCTCGCCACCGTCGCGGTCGCCGTCTTCGGCCTCAAGGATCATGGCGTCGAGGTGCTTGGCGCCTTGCCGAATGGCCTGCCGCAGCCGGGACCGCCGCTTGCCGGTCTCGACGATGTGCAGGCGCTTGTTCCGCTGGCGCTGCTGATTGCCATCGTCGTCATGGTGCAGACGGCGGCCACCTCCCGCTCCTTCGCCCCGCAGGGCGACGCGCCTGACGTCAATCGCGATTTCGTTGGTGTCGGCGCCGGCAGCATCGCGGCTAGCCTGTTCGGCGCCTTCGCCGTCAATGCCAGTCCGCCGCGCACGGCAATCGTCTCCCAGTCGGGTGGCCGCTCGCAGCTCTCAAGTCTCATTGCCGCGGCCATCGTGCTGCTGCTCGGTGCCTTCGGCGGCGGCCTGCTCGCCGATGTTCCGCAGGCCGCCCTTGCCGGGGTCCTGATGTTCGTTGCCCAGCATATTCTGCGCTGGAAGGTGTTCGCCGACGTCTACCGGCAAGCGCCGGTTGAATTCGCGTTGATCCTGATCACCATGGCGGCCATCGTCGTGCTGCCGATCGAAACCGGCGTGGCGGTCGGCATCGGCCTGTCGCTGCTGCACGGAACCTGGAGCGCAACAAGGACGCAGGTGCTCGAATTGGAACAGGTGCCGGGCACTTCCGTGTGGTGGCCGCCTGGCGAGCCAAGTGCCGGCGAACAGCTTCCAGGCGTGCTGGTCGCGGCGTTCCAGGCCCCACTGTCCTTCGTCAACGCCGATCGCTTCAAGCGCGGTCTCTTCGATCTTGTCGATGCCAGGAACGATACAGTGAAACTGGTCGTCCTGGAGGCCAGCAACATCGTCGAAATCGACTACACCGCCGCGCAAGCGCTGATCGACACCGTCCATCATTGCCGCGAGGCAGGGGCCGTCTTTGCCGTCGCGCGGCTGGAATCGCTGCGCGCCCAGGCGGCGCTGGCACGATTCGGCATTGCCGACCTCGTCGGCCCGCAGCGGATCTTTCACAGTGTCGATGCCGCGATCAGGACCCTCGGTCTCGACCAGCGGCCGCAACAGCAGGACAAAGCAAAATGATGACCCAGCGGGAACCGTTGCTGAACCCAGTCCCTGTCAGTGACTTGCGACCGACGCAGATCACTGTCGGCATGCGCGAGGTGGCCCTGAAGCGCCAGATGATCCGCTCACAGAGCGCCCGAAAGACCGGCGCGTTTCTCGGCAGCCACATGGTTCCCGTCGTGCGCGGGCCGAAGAAGCGCAACTATGTCACCGATCACCATCATCTCGCCCGTGCCCTGATCGAGGAGGGTGTCAGGGATGTCCTGGTCACGGTGGTCAGCGACCTGTCGGGGCTCGACAAGGAGGCCTTCTTCGTCGTGCTCGATAACAGGGGCTGGATGCATCCGTTCGACGAGAATGGCAGGCGTCAAGCCTACGACGCCATTCCAAAAACCATGGCCGAACTCGTCGACGACCCCTACCGGAGCATGGCGGGCGAACTGCGCAGGCAAGGCGGCTTCGCCAAGGACACGACGCCGTTCAGCGAATTCCTGTGGGCGGACTTCCTGCGCCGGCGCATCACGCCGGACGCCGTGGCGAAGGACTTCGACAAGGCGATGAAAGAAGCGCTGCGCATGTCCAAGGGCAAGGACGCGGACTATCTGCCAGGCTGGTGCGGGCCGACGACCGACTGAACTCGTCTCAACCGCTTGGCCGGCGGGCACGATAGTTGCCTGGCGTCTCGCCCATGACGCGTCGAAACCGGCGGTTGAAGGTCGACAGGTCGTTGAAGCCGGCGTCGAAGGCGATCGCCGAGATCGCGTCATTTGACAGGCGCAACCGCACCGCCGCCCTGTGCAGCCGGGTTTTGAGCAGGAACTGGTAGGGCGTCATGCCGGCGACCTGCCGGAAGGTACGCAGGAAATGGTACGGGCTGGTCGCCGTTTCATCCGCCAGTGCCGACAGCGAGACCGGCCCGTCTGCATCCAGCTCGATCCGCCGCACGGCTTCGGCCACCCGTTTCTGATCGCGGCGGCTCGGCGCACGCCGGACCGGCGTGGCGTTGGAAACCGTGGCCACGGTGGCGGCTGCAATGCGCAGGGAAAGTTCCTCGAACGCCTCCGTGTCAGCCATTTCACGCGCGGCTTCCGCCTCGGCCAGCAACGGCGCCAACGTTGGGAAGGGCGGCAAGCGCGGAGCCTCGAAGGTCAGCGCCCTGGCACCAGGCACGCCAGCCACAATCCGTTCCATGTAAGCCGGCCTGAAATGGAACGAGAGGCAGCGGTCGCCACTGCCATGCTCGTGCCCGCATTCATAGCACGTGCCGGAATTGCCGAGCAGTAGGCTGCCCGGCGCGAGCATGGCGGTGCCTTGTTGCGCGCGGTAGCGGAACGTGCCGCCGGTGACCGCCGCGACGCAGAAATCCTGATGTGCCTCCTCGAACGGCCGGTCGCCGGCGCCGGCCGTGCAGATCACATCCGCCACGTGCCAACCGGCCCCGGATGCGAGAACGCGGGTGGTCGCTGCCATGGCCCAAATATAGCAATTTTTCCCAAGCCCAGAACCCCGTCCGCGCCTAATCCTCCGGTCTCCTGACAAGAAGAAGAGGCCGCAGCCATGTTCGTCCCATCCTCCTTTGCCGAAGCCCTGCACAGTGCCGGACCGAACGACGGACTTGCCGAGAAACTGAACCTCTACGGTCGCTTCATCGGCGCCTGGACTTTCGACGCCTCGCGTCGCCTCGAGGATGGCACCGTGCTGACCGGCCGCGGCGAGGTGCATTTCGGCTGGGTGCTGGAAGGCTGCGCCATCCAGGATGTCTGGATCCTGCCCGCGCGCGACGCCGGCCCCTCGCCGTCGCTCGGCAAGTGGACTTTCCACGGCACGACGCTACGTGTCTATGATCCCGGCGCAGACGCCTGGCACATCTTCTGGATCGATCCGCGCAACCAGTATTTCAGCCGCCAGCTCGGCCGGGCCGAGGGCGACACGATCGTGCAGGTCGGCGCCGATGGCACCGGCGCCTCGGTGCGCTGGAGCTTTTCGCGCATCACGACGGATAGCTTCCGCTGGCTCGGCGAGCGCTCGCACGACGATGGCGCGACCTGGCGGATGGAAGTCGAGTTCCTGGCGCGCCGAGCAACGGCACCCTGACGCAAGCAACCAACGATGGAGAAAACCTTCGCCGCACCGCGACGCGCGACAAGCATCCTATTACGGTGCGGCCGGCTGACCCTCTGTCGGGCGCCGTGGTTTCGCGGTCCTGACTGTTCCCACCGGCCAGGCTTTGCTCTACCAATGTCGGGGTGCGGGCTCGGCCCGGCGGGAGGGGTCAGCGATGCCGAGTTTCGACAGCCTGTTCAATGCCTTCGTCACCATTCTCGTGACCATCGATCCGCCCGGGCTGGCGCCGCTGTTCCTCGCCGTGACACGCGGCATGAACCGCGATGAGCGCCAGCAGGTGTCCGTGCGCGCTTCGGTCATCGGTTTCCTGGTGATGGCGCTGTTCGCCATCGCCGGCGCCTCGATCCTGTCGGTGTTCGGCATCACCCTGCCCGCCTTCCGCGTCGCCGGCGGTTTTCTCCTGTTCTTCATCGCCTTCGAAATGGTGTTCGAGCGCCGGCAGGACCGCAAGGAGAAGATCGGCGACGTCGCCATCACCAAGGACATGATCCACAACATCGCCGCCTTCCCGCTGGCGATCCCGCTGATCGCCGGCCCCGGCGCGATTTCGGCGACGGTGCTGCTTTCAGGCTCGTTTCAGGGCTTTGCCGCGCAGGCGGCACTGGTCGGCATCATTTTCGCCTGCCTCGTCATCACCTATCTGGTGTTCGTCCTGTCGGAACGCATCGACCGCATTCTTGGCCAGACCGGCCGCTCGATCCTGACCCGCTTGCTCGGCGTCATCCTGGCCGCGCTCGCCGTGCAGTTCGTCGCCGACGGCATCAAGGCGCTGATGGTGGGGTAATCCGCGACAGGGCGCTCCTGTCGGTCTTATTTCGCCGCGGTATCGATGACCTCGAAATCGTGGGTGATCGTGGCCGTCTTGGCCATCATCGCGGAAGCCGAGCAGTACTTCTCGATCGACAGGCCGATCGCCCGCTTGACCTTGTCGGTCGAGAGCGCCCTGCCCTTGACGATGAAGTGCATATGGATGCGCGTGAACACTTTTGGGTCGGTCTCGGCCCGGTCGGCATCGAGTTCGACCACACAGTCCTCGACCGCCTCGCGGCCTTTTTCCAGGATATGGACGACATCATAGGCAGAGCAGCCGCCAGTGCCGATCAGCACCAGCTCCATCGGGCTTGGCCCCGGTGTCTTGCCATCAGGGCCGGAGGCTGTGCCCAGCACAAGCTTGTGGCCGCTGCCGGACTCGCCGACGAAGGTGCGCTCCTCGACCCATTTTACCCGTGCTTTCACTGCCCTGTCCCTTCAGTCCTTGATCGCGCCTGCTCAGGCCAACGATGCAAAACCCCGAAAGTCCACGCAGGACCTTCGGGGCATGTCGATCACGTGACGTCAGCCGTTCGGTATTGCCTTCGATCAGAACGGGATCTCGTCGTCCAGTTCGCGCGATGAGCCGCCGCCGCCTCTCGGTGCACCGCCGCCGCGATTGAAGCTTTCGTTCGGGCTAGACTGGCCGAAATCGGAACCACGGCTGCTGCCGCCACCGGAATAACCGCCGACCTGGCCGCCCTCACCCTGGCCGCGCGCGTCGAGCATCTGCAGCTCGCCACGGAACTTCTGCAGCACGACTTCCGTTGTGTACTTGTCATTGCCGGTCTGGTCCTGCCATTTGCGGGTCTGCAGCTGGCCCTCGACATAGACCTTCATGCCCTTCTTCAGATATTGCTCCGCCACCTTGGCGAGCTGGTCGTTAAAGATGACGACATTGTGCCACTCGGTCTTTTCCTTGCGCTCGCCGGAATTCTTGTCGCGCCAGCTCTCCGACGTGGCGATGCGGATGTTAACGACCGGCTCGCCCGAGTTGAGGCGGCGGACTTCAGGGTCCGCGCCGAGATTGCCGACCAGAATGACCTTATTGACGCTACCCGCCATGATACTTCTCCGCGCTCATCCGAAACAAATTTTTGTCGCAGCACCTTACAGGCTGCGAACGTCAGCCGCCTGCCAAGGCTGGCTTTTCCCACAAGGTTTTTTGTTCCCTTTTCGTTCCTATATGCACTGCTGCTGATTGTCAAGGAATGGCAGCAATGGTTGAGGCCATCATATGGGTTTCAAAACAGCGCTTGCCAAATCGATAAGTATCGACTTATGCTTTTGCCATGATCGAAGCAGAGATTTTCCGCGCACTGGCCGACCCGACGCGACGCGCCGTCTTCGAGCGTCTCGCGACAAGCGAGATGAGTGTGTCGGAACTGCGCAGCGGCCTGACGGTGTCGCAGCCGGCCGTGTCGCAGCATCTGGCGGTGCTGCGCGGCGCCGGGCTGGTGGTCGAGCGGCGGGCCGGCCGCAACGCCTATTATCGAGCCGATCCGCAGGGGCTTGTCCCGCTGCTCTCCTGGATCGAACGCTACCGGACCTTCTGGCCGGAGCGCATCGAAAGGCTGAAGACGGTTTTGAAGGACATGGATCAGTGAAAGATCCGGGATCAGTGAAGGACGTAGGATCGATGAACGCCAAAAACCAAAGCGAAGTCGTCCCGGATGCGATCGAGTTCGAATACGATCTGGCCGAGCCCCCGGAAAAAGTGTGGCGGGCACTGACCGTACCGGAACTGCTCGCCGCCTGGATGATGCCGAACGACATCACGCCGCGGACCGGCAGCCGTTTTGCCTTCGCCGGCAAGGATGCGGCGATCGAATGCGAAATCCTCGAAGCCGAACCCGAACGCCTCTTGCGCTATTCGTGGCGGGAGCAGCCGGGGGACGCCGCGCGCCGGGATCCGCTCGACAGTGTCGTCACCTTCACGCTCGCCCGCACTGTTTCCGGCGGCACGCATCTGCGCATTGTCCATGACGGTTTCGGCCGCAAGGCAATGCCCGCTGTTGCCATGGCGGGCGCCGGCTGCCGGCTTTCGCTCGGCTTGCGCGAGGCCGGAAAGCCCATCGCCGCGAACACACCATCCCTGCTGCTGCACGCGGCCTGAACACGGAAATCGGAGAAGAAAAATGAGCGGCCTCGCCAGTCTGGTGCCGATGGTGATCGAGCAATCGAGCCGCGGCGAACGTGCCTTCGACATTTTCTCACGGCTGCTGCGCGAGCGCATCATTTTCATCAACGGCGAGATCAATGACGACGTCTCGGCGCTGGTCTGCGCACAGCTCCTGTCGCTGGAATCCGACAATCCCGACAAGGAGATCTCGCTCTACATCAACTCGCCGGGCGGCATGGTGACCAGCGGCTTCGCCATCTACGACACGATGCAATACATCAGCTGTCCTGTGTCGACTGTCTGCATGGGCTTCGCTGCTTCGATGGGATCGTTCCTGCTGATGGCAGGCACGGCGGGGCGCCGGATCGCGCTGCCGAACGCCACCATCCTGCTGCATCAACCGCTGGGCGGCTTCCAGGGCCAGGCCTCGGACATTCAGCGCCATGCCGAGCGCATCGGCCAAACCAAACGCCACATGACCGAACTCTATGCCCAGCATTGTGGCCGCAGCTATGAAGAGGTCGAACGCACGCTCGACCGCGACCATTTCATGACGGCGCGGGAAGCGCAGTCATGGGGTATTGTCGACCATGTCTACAACACCCGCAAGAAAGCGGCCGCATAAGGTCATTTGGTGGAATCCACACACAATAATCAAATGCAGATGTGCCAAATCGAGAAAACATTTTTCATCACCTATCAATAAATTCGACGTTAATTTGATCCGTTTAATTATGAGCGGAGACATAAATGCTAACGCCTAGCAATCCAAACAAACGGGCATTCCGCGCCATATTATCTATGGCAGGAATATGCATGGCATTTTTCTTACTGGTCAATGGCACCGGAGGGTATGAATGTTTGGCACGTGGAGGCGATGTACGACTCGAAGGCGTGTCCATTCGCTGCCATATGGATTTTAGCAACTGGCAACCAGGCGAGCCAGCACGTCCTGCACCAAACTAATATGGAATTTGATTACTTGCAACCAGGGCGAGTATGCGGATTGATGTGTGCCGGCCAAGATCGATTTCGGCGCCGCCGGTCTGGCCTCGCCTGCAGCGCGGCACTATAATCTTGCAATGCAGCACCGCCTGAACAGACTGATCATATCGATTGCGGTCACCGCCGCGACCTCCAGCGCGGCATTCGCCGGGGACAATTCCTCGCCGGCCCAGACAGGCGCCCTGCCTGGCGTGGCCGCCGACTATCGCATCGCCAAGCCTACCCCCGTGCCCGAGCCCGACGCGTTCCCCAGCGACGGGAACGGCCAGTTCAGGATAGGCGATACGGATGTCAGGATTTCCGGCAGCATCACCGTCGATGTCGGCACAGGCGGTATAAAGTCTCCCAGGTAGCTATGGCCGGCGGCGCTGCCGCCCAAAAGAACAGCCCCGCCGTGCTCTAGGCAAACGGCCGGGGCTTTCCTGGATCTATAGTCCAATCTTTTGCCGGGAGTGTACTGCCGGCGTTAGATTTCGGATGCTTCGCGGCTTGCAGCCGACGATCCGACTAGCAGTCTCTGATTTTTGGTGGGTTACGGCAGGTCACGGTTTGTCGGGTGGCGCAAACGCTAAACCCTTGACACTTATGCCTGCCGCGGCTCCAGCGACACGTGGAGCCTCAAGGGACTGTCCGGTGGCGTCATGCTCCGCTCCTCTGTCCGTTGCGACATCTCGTCCCGAAGCGCAAATCGCAAATGCCTGCGGCGTCTCGCAGGCCACCTCTGGGCGGCGAGGCCATCGAAAGACAGCCGGCTTCGTTGACGACCCGAGACTGCCCCCGTGGGCCGGCCGCGTCAACCATCAATAGCCGGTTACGGAAAAATGTGATCGCGGGGGGTTACGTGCAGGTCAGTTTCCGCACAGGTTTGTCAGGAGCGTGTTCGGCCTTTGTTCTTTCCGCTTGCCCGTTCGCGCGAAAGGCGGTTAAACGACTTCTGTCGGGAGTTGTGGCGTCTCTCGACGTGGCGGCAAAAAAACCTACATAGGGGATGGCCGGGAAAACCCCGCCAATCCCAGGAATTCCAGATCTGAGGCGGCGACCGGCGATGGCCGACCATAAATTTCTTTCCATTCGCGGGGCGCGCGAACACAATCTGAAGAATGTCGATCTCGACCTGCCGCGTGACAGCCTGATCGTCATGACCGGCCTGTCGGGCTCCGGCAAATCGTCGCTCGCCTTCGACACCATTTATGCCGAAGGCCAGCGCCGCTATGTCGAGAGCCTTTCGGCCTATGCGCGGCAATTCCTCGAAATGATGCAGAAGCCCGATGTCGACCAGATCGACGGCCTGTCGCCGGCCATCTCCATCGAGCAGAAGACCACGTCGAAGAACCCGCGTTCGACGGTCGGCACCGTCACCGAGATCTATGACTACATGCGGCTTTTGTTCGCCCGTGTCGGCGTGCCCTATTCGCCGGCCACCGGCTTGCCGATCGAGAGCCAGACGGTCAGCCAGATGGTCGACCGGGTGCTGGCGGTCGAGGAAGGCACACGCCTGTTCCTGCTGGCGCCGATCGTGCGCGGCCGCAAGGGCGAGTACCGCAAGGAACTGCTGGAACTGCAGAAGAAGGGTTTTCAGCGCGTCAAGGTCGACGGCGTCTTCTACGAAATCGCCGACGTTCCGGCCCTGGACAAAAAGTACAAGCACGACATCGATGTCGTCGTCGACCGTATCGTCGTGCGTGGCGATCTTGCCACGAGGCTTGCCGATTCCATCGAAACGGCGCTGAAGCTCGCCGAAGGGCTGGCGGTGGCCGAGTTCGCCGACAAGCCGCTCGACGCCAGCCAGACCGGGGAGGATTCGGTCAATAAATCGAAGAACGAGACGCATGAGCGCATCCTGTTCTCCGAAAAATTCGCCTGCCCGGTATCCGGCTTCACCATTCCCGAGATCGAGCCGAGATTGTTCTCGTTCAACAACCCGTTCGGCGCCTGCCCAACCTGCGACGGTCTCGGCAGCCAGCGCGCCATCGATCCCAATCTCGTCGTGCCCGACGAGAACGTGTCGCTGCGCGACGGTGCCGTCAGCCCGTGGGCGAAGTCGACATCGCCCTATTACGTGCAGACGCTCGAGGCATTGGGCAAGGCCTACAACTTCAAGCTCGGCGACAAGTTCAAGGATTTGAGCACCGAGGCCCAGCAGGCGATCCTGCGCGGCACCGGCGAGCGCGAAATCACCTTCCAGTACGATGACGGCCTGCGCTCCTACAAGACCACCAAGACGTTCGAAGGCGTCATCCCCAATCTCGAACGGCGCTGGAAGGAAACCGAGTCCGCCTGGATGCGCGAGGAGATCGAGCGCTTCATGTCGGCCACGCCCTGCCCGGTCTGCAAGGGCTACCGGTTGAAGCCGGAAGCGCTGGCTGTGAAGATCGCCGGCAAGCATATTGGCGAAGTCACCGAACAGTCGATCCGCAACGCCGATCGCTGGTTCACCGACCTGCCTGCGAAGCTCAACGACAAGCAGAACGAGATCGCGGTGCGCGTGCTGAAGGAAATCCGCGAGCGCCTGCGCTTCCTCAACGATGTCGGGCTGGATTATCTGACGCTGTCGCGCAATTCCGGCACGCTGTCGGGCGGCGAAAGCCAGCGCATCCGGCTGGCGTCGCAGATCGGCTCCGGCCTTACCGGCGTGCTCTACGTGCTGGACGAGCCATCGATCGGCCTGCACCAGCGCGACAACACCCGGCTGCTCGATACGCTCAAGCATTTGCGCGACATCGGCAACACGGTGATCGTCGTCGAGCATGACGAGGACGCCATCCTGCACGCCGACTATGTCGTCGACATGGGCCCGGCCGCCGGCATCCATGGCGGCGAAATCATCGCCCAGGGCACGCCGCAGCAAGTGATGGCGAACCCCAATTCAATCACCGGCAAATATCTGTCGGGCGAACTCGAAGTGGCGACGCCGGCCGTGCGCCGTGAAGCAAAGAAGAACCGGCGCCTGAAGATCGTCGGCGCGCGCGGCAACAATCTGAAGAACGTCACCGCCGAAATCCCGCTCGGCACCTTCACCGCCGTCACCGGCGTGTCGGGCGGCGGCAAGTCGACCTTCCTGATCGAGACGCTGTTCAAGGCGGCGTCGCGCCGCATCATGGGATCGCGCGAGCATCCGGCCGAACATGACCGAATCGAGGGCCTGGAGTTCCTCGACAAGGTCATCGACATCGACCAGTCGCCGATCGGCCGCACGCCGCGTTCGAACCCCGCCACCTATACCGGCGCCTTCACGCCGATCCGCGACTGGTTCGCGGGCCTGCCCGAAGCCAAGGCGCGCGGCTATCAGCCGGGACGGTTCTCGTTCAACGTCAAGGGCGGCCGCTGCGAGGCCTGCCAGGGCGACGGCGTCATCAAGATCGAGATGCACTTCCTGCCGGACGTCTACGTCACCTGCGATGTCTGCCACGGCAAGCGCTATAACAGGGAGACGCTCGACGTGCTGTTCAAGGGCAAGTCGATCGCCGACGTGCTCGACATGACGGTCGAGGAAGGCGTCGATTTCTTCGCCGCCGTGCCCGGCGTGCGCGACAAGCTCGACACGCTGAAGCAGGTCGGCCTCGGCTACATCCATATCGGCCAGCAGGCGACGACGCTCTCCGGCGGCGAGGCGCAACGCATCAAGCTCGCCAAGGAACTGTCGCGCAAGGCGACCGGCAAGACGCTCTACATTCTCGACGAGCCGACCACCGGCCTGCATTTCCACGACGTCGCCAAGCTTCTGGAAGTGCTGCACGAACTGGTAGACCAGGGGAACACGGTGGTAGTCATCGAGCACAATCTCGAGGTGATAAAAACCGCCGACTGGGTGCTCGACCTCGGCCCTGAAGGCGGCGACGGCGGTGGCGAGCTGGTCGCCTCCGGCACGCCGGAAGCGATCGTGCGCGAGAAGCGCAGCTACACCGGCCAGTTCCTTAAGGAACTGCTGGAGCGCCGGCCCGGGGGCAAACGAGAAGCTGCGGAGTGATGGCTGGGGATGGTCTCATCACGGTCCAGAGCCGCTTTGGCGTGACCGAAACCATCAACCGCATGGCTGAGGCGGTAAAGCGCGCGGGATTGCGCGTCTTCGCGCGAATCGATCACGCAGCCGGCGCGCGCGATGTCGACGCCGCACTTCGCCCCACCGAACTGTTGATCTTCGGCAATCCCAAAGGTGGCACACCACTGATGCAGGACAGGCAGCTTGCCGGCATCGACCTGCCGGTGAAGGCGCTGGCCTGGGAAGATGAAGAAGGCAAGGTCTGGCTGTCCTACAATGATGCGAATTGGATCGCCGGGCGCCATGGCCTGGGCGACGCCAGCCGTGCCGCGGTCGTGGCGATGGCCGCCGGCATGGAAAAGGTGATCGCCTCTGCTGCTGGAATGGATCAATCATGAGGCTCGCCTGCCGCGATGATCTTGCCGTGATCGTCGCGTTGACGAAAGCAGCCTATGCTCCCTACGACGCCATACTCGACGCGCCGCCGATCCCGGTTACCGAGGACTACGCGCCGCGCATCGCCCAGGGCGAGGTCTGGTTGCTGGAGAGCGCCGGCGAGCTCGCCGGTCTGATAACGCTAGAGCGTCACGCCGATCACGCGATGATCTTCTCCGTCGCGGTGTCACCTGCCTTCCAGGGTAAGGGCTTCGGCATAACGCTGCTCAAGCACGCCGATGACCAGGCACGTCTTTGGGGCTTGCCCGAGGTGCGGCTCTACACCAACGCCAGGATGGAGCGGAACATCGCGCTGTATCTCGCTTACGGTTATCGCGAAACGGGTCGCCGGCCCAATCCCTACCGGCCAGGATGGGTGCTCGTCGACATGGCCAAGCCGGTCGGCGAAATCACGGCAGCCTGATCTTTCTGAACTCGGCCAGACTTCTGCACTTGGGAGGACCACAATGAGCAAATCGGGAACAATCCGCTCCGGCATGGGCGGGTGGACCTTCGAGCCCTGGGACACGTCCTTCTATCCGGACAAACTGCCGAAGGCGAAGCAGTTGCAATATGCCAGCCGTCAGGTGCCAAGCATCGAGGTCAACGGCACCTATTATTCGAGCTTCAAGGAGCCGACCTTCGTCAAATGGGCCAGCGAAGCGCCGGACGGTTTCGTCTATTCGCTGAAGGGCAATCGCTTCGTCACCAACCGGCGCGTGCTCGGCGAGGCCGGCGAATCGATGATGCGCTTCCTCGGTTCGGGTGTGGCCGCGCTCGGCGACAAGCTCGGGCCGATCCTGTGGCAGTTCGCGCCGACGAAGAAATTCGATCCGGACGATTTCGAAGCCTTTCTGAAACTGCTGCCGGAAAAGCAGGACGGTGTCGCGTTGCGCCATGCGCTTGAAGTGCGCAACGACAGTTTCATTGTCCCGGAATTTCCCGCGCTGGCGCGCAAATACAAGGCGGCGATCGTCTACGCCGATCATGCCAAATACCCCGATATCGCCGACGTCACCGGCGATTTCGTGTATGCGCGACTGCAGACCGGCAGCGACGACAATCCCGATTGCTACACACCACAGGGCCTCGACGAATGGGCGGCGCGGGCAAAGATCTGGGCGGAAGGCGGACAGCCGGCCGATTTGCGGCGCGCCGATCCCGCAACCGACGCGCCGGTGCAGCCACGCGACGTGTTTGTCTATTTCATCACCGAGGGCAAGGTACGCGCGCCGTTCGGGGCCATGGCGCTGATGAAGCGCATAGCCGACTGACGAGCATCAGTCGGCATCCGGGTGCGCTGTTAGCTCGTCACCAATGCCTTTTGCGCGTAACAGAGCGCCTATTCGCGGCATCTTCGGCGTCATCGTAACCTTATCGACACTTCCTTGCTACATGAATGCGCGGACGCCAAGCCGCAGAGCTGGAACCGCCGCCGGCAGGGAAAAGAGGGGCATGTCGCTCGACTACACTTCACTTCTGCTGGCTGTCGGATTCTCCGCCGCCTGCCTGAGCCTGACACTGTTCGGCATGTGGTTGACCGCGCGCACGGAGCGATTCCTGCTGACATGGGCTATCAGCCTCGTGTTCGTGGTCGGTGATATCTTCGTCTATGACGCCTATATCGACATGCCTGGGCGCCTACTTGGCATCGCCGCTCTGGCGTTCCTGTTGATTGGTTTCTCAGTCATGCTGGGTGCCGCCTACCAGTTCAGGACGGGCGGCTCGCCGCTGCGGCACACCATGTTTGGCTGCTGTTCGCTAGCGGTGGCGCTGCCGCCCATGGCTCTGGGCTATGATGGCCTCGGCTTCATGTTCGAGAACCTGTTCGCCGCCCTGCTCCTGTTTGCGACGGCGTTCGAATACTGGAGAGGCCGCGACGAAGCCCCTGCCCTGACGATCGGCATCACCGCGCTCTATTCGGCCACCGCCGCCTCCTTCGCGCTCTGCGCCATGGTGCTTGCCTGGGATGGAAAACTTGTCCTGGGCCATGCGCCGAGCAACTGGGCCGAGGAATTGAGCCTCGTCGTGGTTATCGCCAGCATGACGGGGATTGGCGCGCTCTCGCTTGCCCTCAATCAGGGTCGTCTGGCGAGGCACCACCGCCGCAATGCCCTGACCGATCCCCTGACAGGCCTGCTCAACCGGCGCGCTCTGTTCGACATGCATGGTAATGTCCCGGTCGGCGCCTTTACCGCGGTGGTCGTCTTCGACCTCGACAACTTCAAGGCCATCAACGACGAGTTCGGCCACGCGGCGGGCGACGAGGTGCTGAAGGTGTTCGCCAGCGAACTCGCTGGCAATCTTCGCCAGACCGACGTCGCCGCGCGCATGGGCGGCGAAGAATTCGCGCTGGTGTTGAAGCGCACTTTGCCGGAAACGGTGGAGGCGGCGGCGGAGCGCATCCGGACAGCTTTCTCGACGCGCCTGATAGAGACCGAAACCGGCTCGCTTACGTGCACGGTTAGCGCTGGTTTTGCGTTTGGCAGCAAGGAAGGCCTCAGCTTCGACAAGGTGCTCAGCGCCGCCGACAAGGCGCTCTATGACGCCAAGCGCGGCGGCCGCAATCGCGTCACGGCCTCTCCATTGCGGCGCGCGAGCTGACCGCGCGGATCGATATCGAGCCTGTGATTTGTCGGGCGGGCGAAAGCGGCCCTACGCCGCCATCACGATTTCATTGAAGGTATCGAGGTCGACGTAGAAGACCTTGGTGATCTCCTCGATCAGATCGTCGTAGTCGCAGCCCTGTGACCTCAGGATATTGATGGCGGCTATGATGTCGACACGCTCTGTGAGCCGCCTTTTCTGGTAATCTTCGACGAAACGTTCCATGGCTGTCCCTTAGCCTGTGTGCCCAAACGCGTTGAACGACAATCAGATCGCAGGAGGCTAGGAAGCTTTGCTTGCGTGGAACTTGCACGGCCTTCGCCGCTCCTCGATCTGCGATAACCAGACTGATACGGAAGCGGCCGACTCACAAAAGCCAAGAAAAGACTAGCATGCAGTCCCCGATTCACCAGGGATGCAGACGGCTGGACGGAACAAATATTGGGCTTGCCACGGAGTTCGGATCGCTATCCGAAGTCTATCGCCGATTCTAGACGGAAAGGAACTTGCTGGCGTCCGCATTCGAGATTCTCCCGCGCTGTGAGAAGCGGAAAGATCTCTCTGCTCAAAGGCAGCATGCGATGCCCGACCGGGCGCGGTCATGCGCCGCGCTCCGGTCGAGCGCCTTCCCCTCGAAGGCAACGCTTCCGCCCGACAGCCGGTGTGGCCGTGGGCGCCGCACAATGCCAAGCAACCGCCATGCCAACCGATGGGACAAGCCGAGAAAGGAAAAATACACAACATTATTAGTGCCTTATCATGACATCACCTGAATGGGTGACGGCGATGATAAGAAGCTCAAGGGCAGAAAATTGTGCAGCGCATCATCATTTGCTCAATTTTCATCCAGTCATCAAAAAATGCCCAAGCCTTGATCTCTCCCGGCATTCGTCTGATGGCGGCGTTGCGGCATCGAGCGGAATTGGGGCAAGCTGTCTCCTGCAGGCGAGCAAGGTCATGGTAACAGGCATTTCACGCATATTCATCGGCATGGCGCTTCTGGTGGCGGCAACAGGAACCGCGCGGGCCGACTTCAGCGACGGCAAGATGCCTGACGGCAGCTATCACTGCGAAGTCTACCTGCTCGGCATGTTCCTCAACCTGGGCGATATCACCATCAAGGGGAACGTCTATACGGGCCCCGTCACCTTCGGGACCGTCCGACAGGGCTATAACTACCAGATGGACGCGAACGGCGTGATCTCCTGGTTGGGACCGCTCGGCGGTTACACCACCGGCGGCAATTCCCTGTCACTGACCCAGGCAACCCTGGACGGCCAGAACCCGCCCTCCTTCGACATCATCATGAAGCAACCCGACGGGGCCTACACCGCTTCGACCTGCACCAAGGGCGGCAGCCAATAGCCCAACCCTGCACGACGGCCGTGTCCTCGGCGGCTCGAACTTGCCTCGATGTCATCGACATGTTGCCGAAGCTGGATAGGCAGCGGTGCGCCGTCACATCCACCTCGAGAGGCAGACATATGGCCGACTTCCCGTCTTCATCCTCCCCCGTCATCCGCGACGTCATCGCCGAGCGCGTCTCGCGCCGCGCCCTCCTGAAAGGCAGCCTTGCATCTGGCGCCCTCGTCGCCGGCGGCGGCTTTGTCGGCTCGTTGTTTGCCGGCGAAACACATGCCATTGCCGCGCTTTCCGCCCTCGGTTTTCCCGAATTGAAGCGCGTCTATGACAAGAACCACGCCGCCGCCGAAGGCTACGAAACGACGATCGTTGCTCGCTGGGGCGATCCGCTTGTCGCCGGCCTGCCGGATTTCGACGGCAACACGGTCGCGGCCGACGAACAGGAAAAGCGCTTCGGCTACAATTGCGACTACATCGCCTTCATGCCGTTGCCCAAGGGTTCGGTGAACTCCGACCATGGTCTGCTTTGCGTCAACAACGAGTACATCTCGCCGAATGTGATGTTCCCCGGCATGACCGAGGACGGCGCCGGCAAGACGATGAATAGGGAACAGGTCGATCTCGGCCTGGCGGCGATGGGGCATTCGATCGTCGAGATCATGCTCAAGGACGGCAAGTGGCAAACCATCGAGGATAGCCCGCTCAATCGCCGCATCACCGCCAACACCGAAATGACCGTCTCCGGGCCGGTGGCCGGCCATGCGTTTATGAAAACCTCGGCCGATGTGAACGGCACGAAGGTGCTGGGCACCAGCTATAATTGCAGCGGCGGCGTCACCCCATGGGGCACGGTGCTGACCTGTGAGGAAGGCGTTTGCGACCTGTTCGGCGGCGATCCGAAGAAGGCGCCGACCGCGGATATTCTCGACCGTTATGGTTTTGACGGCTCCGACATCTATGGCCGTGGCCGTTTCCATGATCGCTTCAACATCGACAAGGAGCCCAACGAAGCCAACCGCTTCGACTGGGTGGTCGAGATCGACCCTTACGATCCCCGCTCGAAGCCGGTGAAGCGCACGGCACTTGGCCGCATGTCGCATGAGGCCTCGACCGTCGTCGTCAACAAGGACGGCCGCATCGTCGTCTACATGGGCGACGATGACTATTTCGAATACATGTACCGCTACGTTTCGAAAAAGGCGTACGACAAGGCGAACCCGGCTTCGAGCAATGGCCTCCTGGACGACGGCGTGCTCTCTGTCGCCCGTTACGACGCCGATGGCTCGATGACATGGCTGCCGCTGATTCACAGCCAGGGCAAGCTCACCGCCGAGAACGGTTTTGCCGACCAGGCCGAGGTGCTGCTGAAGACGCGGCTGGCGGCGGATGCGCTTGGCGCGACCCCGATGGACCGCCCGGAGGACATCGAGACCAATCCAGTTACCGGCCGCGTCTACGCTGTCATGACCAAGAACAAGAAACGCGACGAATCCAAGGTCAACCCGGCCAACACGCGGCCCGAAAATCTCTGGGGTCATATCGTCGAATTGATTCCCCCCGGCGGCCGTGGCGCGGACGCCGACCACACCGCCGACAAATACACCTGGGATCTGTTCGTTCTGTGCGGCAATCCGAAGGATGCAAAAATCGGCGCCACTTTCCATCCCGACACGTCGGACAATGGCTGGTTCGTCTGCCCCGACAACATCACCTTCGACCCCGCCGGCCGCCTTTGGGTGGCAACCGATGGTGCCAACGATTTCGATCTCCCCGACGGCGTCTATGGCGTCGACACGGAAGGCCCGGCGCGTGGCCTGCCAAAGCTGCTGTTCACCTGCCCGCACGGCGCGGAAGCGACCGGCCCCTGCTTCACGCCGGATGGCACCACGCTGTTCCTTTCGGTCCAGCATCCATCCGAGGACGCCGAGACGCTTGAGAAGGCGCAGTCGCTGTGGCCCGACTTCAAGGATGGCCAGCCGCCACGGCCCTCGGTTGTCGCCATTCGCCGCAAGGACGGCCAGCCGGTGGGGGCATAACGGTCAGCGCCACAAAAGGAGGCGAGCGCGCCCCTGAGGTGGCAATGATCAGCGCCCTTCCGTGGCGAGTTCGAGGGCCAGGCGGCTCATGTCGGTGAAAAGCCCCTGGCGTTCGGAATAGTCGGTCAATTCGCCGGTCTCGATATGGTCGACCACCGTGCAGATCGACAGCGCACGGATCCCGAAATGCCCGGCAATGCGGTAAAGCGCGCTGGTTTCCATATCCACCGCCAGGACCCCGCCCGCCCGCGCCTCGGCAAACCGGGCACGGCCATCCGGATGATGGAAGATGTCGCTGCAGACGGTCGGACCGACATGGAGGGCGATGCCGAGTTCAGCAGCTTTGGCCAAAGCAAGGACAAGCAGCGCCGGATCCGGGCCGGCGGCAGCGCCGTAGAGACCAAAGACCTGACCGCTTTGGGTATTTTCGGGCCGCGCTGATTGCGAAATGACAAGGCTTCGCAGCTTAACCTCGGCGGTCAGGCTGCCGCAGGTACCGGCGCGGATCAAAGTCCGGACGCCATGACAATCCAACAGTTCATGCGCATAGATCAGGAACGACGAAACACCGATGCCCGTTGCCTGAATGCTGACACGCTTGCCTCGATAAAGGCCGGTAAAACCCAGAGCGCCCCGCCTGCGATTGACGCAACGTGGCCCTTCCAGAAAGGTGTTCGCCATCCATTCGGCGCGCTGCGGGTCGCCCGGCAGCAACACCGTATCGGCGTAGTCGCCCCTGTCTGCTTCAATGTGTGGCGTCAACAGTTGCTTCCCCAAGCCGGCCTGCCCGTTCGCCCGCAATCATGGCGTTGTCGGGGCGTTGCGCAAGACGGATTACGGGAGAACGCTACGACTCGAGCATGTCCTTGACGATCGTTGCCAGCTGCTTGAGCGAGAACGGCTTCGGCAGGAAGCCGAAATGCGCCTCCGCCGGCAGGTTCCTGGCGAACGCGTCCTCGGCGTAGCCGGACACGAAGACAAACTTGATGTCCGGCTGGCGCTTGCGCAATTCGCCCAGCAGGGTCGGCCCGTCCATCTCCGGCATCACCACGTCCGAAACGACGATGTCGACCTTGCCGCCAAGGGCCTCGAACACTTCCAGCGCCTCGACGCCCGAGGATGCCTCATGCACGGTGTAGCCGCGCGAGGTCAGCGCCCGCACGCCGCCCATGCGCACGGCGTCCTCATCCTCGACCAGCAGCACGGTAGCCGAACCGGACAGGTCCTTGGTGTTGTCAGCCGGTTTGACAGGCGCTGAGCTCGGCGTGTCACCCGGTTCGGCGGCCTTCTTCGCTTCCGCAATGTGGCGCGGCAGGAAGATGCGGAAGGTCGATCCCTTGCCGACCTCGGAATCGCAAAAAATGAAGCCGCCGGTCTGCTTGATGATGCCATAGACCATGGATAGGCCAAGGCCAGTGCCCTTGCCGACCTCCTTGGTGGTGAAGAACGGCTCGAAGATCTTCTTCAATACGTCGGGCGCGATGCCGCTGCCGCTATCCTCGACTTCGACCACGACATAGTCTGCCGCGGTGAGTTCGCGGTAGGGGAAGGTCTTGCACTCCTCGGCGGTCACGTTGCGGGTGCGCACGGTGAGGTCGCCGCCGGCCGGCATCGCGTCGCGCGCATTGACGGCCAGGTTGACCACCACCTGCTCGAACTGGCCGATATCGACCTTGACCGGCCACAGATCGCGGCCGTGGTCGATCTTCAGCTTGATATCGTTACCGACCAGGCGGGCAAGCAGCATCCTGAGATCGGCGAGCACGTCGGTGAGGTTCAACACTTCCGGCCGCAGCGTCTGTTTGCGCGAGAAGGCCAGCAACTGCCGCACCAGCGAGGCCGCCCGGTTGGCGTTCTGCTTGATGTTCATGATGTCGGGAAAGGATGGATCCGACGGCCGGTGATTGGTCAGGAGCAGGTCCGACGCCATGATGATGGCGGTCAGCACATTGTTGAAATCGTGGGCGATGCCGCCGGCAAGCTGGCCGACCGCCTGCATCTTCTGGCTTTGCGCCATCTGCCCTTCGAGCGCCTTCTGCTCGGTCGTCTCGACGGCGTAGACGATGGCCGATTCCTCGGCCCCCTCGCCGCCGGTGCCGTCGGCGACGGCATTGACGTAGAAACGGATGTGCCGCTCTTCATTGCCGGGCAGCACAGTGTCGATCGGGTCGATGTCGGCCTGCCGCTGCCGGGCCTTCTCGAATGCAGCGGCAAAGGCCGGCCGGTCGCGCTCATGGATCACCGTATCGAGGCGCACGCGGCGATCCACGGCGTCCCGGTCGACCACCGAGGAAAACAGCAACAGGAACGGCGCATTGGTGCGCAGGATGCGCCCGTTGGCATCAACGCCCGCGATCGCCATCGGCGTGGAATTGAAGAAGCGGGTGAAGCGCACTTCCGAAGCGCGCAGATCGGCCGAAGCATCCTCGCCCTGCGTGCGGTTGAGCACGATCGTGCGGGTCGGGCCGCCGACGCCTTCCCGGCTGGCTGAAACGCGATGCATGAAGCGCACGGGCAGCGCCTCGCCCGTCATCGTCGTCAGGTCGAGATCGATGACCGCATTGCGCGTCGTGCCGGGGTCCGCCTTGACCGAGCGCACCAGCGCCATGCCGTCGCCGGCAACGATGTCAGGCAAGGTCACGGCGCCAGGCGTAAAGCTGGCGAGATCGATACCAAGCCACTCCGCGAGCGTGGCGTTGATGTAGGTGACACGGCCGTCCTGGTCGGCGGAAAAGAAGCCGGCCGGAGCGTGGTCGAGGTGATCGATGGCCTTCTGCAGGTCGAGGAAGAACCGCTCCTGCTCGGCTCGCTCCTGCGAAATATCGGCGAGTTGCCAGGCCAGCATGGGCAGCCGCTGGCCCGGAACGCTGAAGGTGCGGGCGCGGGTCCTGTACCAGCGCGCGCCAGGTTCGGCGCCCGGCCGGATCGATTGCGCCAGCCGGAACTCACCGTCGCCCGGTTGCCCGTCGCGCAGGCCGGATGCCAGCCGGTAAATGGTCACCGACGCCTCGGGAACATCCGAAAGCAGCCCCTCGACCGTCTTCAGATCGGCGGCCGATGAGGCTCCGGTCATTTCGGCATAGGCACGGTTGGCGTAGACGACGCGGCCCTTGGTGTCCGTCACCAGAAGGCCCTGCGACATCGAATCGACGAAAGCCTTGGACAGTTCATCGCCGGTCGAGCGTGGTGTGATCTGCACGAAGCCGATCGCGGTCGCGAACAGGAAGCCGACGCCGATCATCGCCAGCACGCCGAGCATGCCAAGCAGGAAGGGATCGCCGAGACGCTCGCGGAACAGGCCGAAGACGATCGCGGCCCCTGTCAGAACGACGATGAAGATGACCAGCCGGGTGACCGCGCCCGGTCGCGTGTTCTGGTCGACGATCGGTACCGGATAGAAATCGCCGCGCGCTTCCTTGGCCATATGCCCCCTGCTCGTGAAGTCCGATGTTCCGACACCCGCCCCTAGCGGGTTGAATCACATTCTCCTAGTCCGGAAAAGGCCCGGGCGGCAAATGTCAGATAAAAATGATGCCGGCCGGGCGTGGAGTGTTTCGAGCTGTTCACGATGCGCGAAAGGCAACTTGCGGTGGCCAGCCGCAACGGTCTAGTGTCTCGTCACTTTCCAAAAACCGATCAGGGGAAACCAATGCAGTGGCTGGATAGCGTGGCGGGTCCCGGTTATGCCGCGGCACTCCTGTGGACCTTCGCGGCGCTGATCCTGCTGGTCATCGTTCTCATCATCATCAGGCTCGTCCGCAACCTGACCTTCGGCACGTTTGTCGCCGGGGGCCGGAACCGCAAGACGCGGCTCGCCGTCATGGACGCCACCGCCGTCGACAGCCATCGCCGGCTGGTTCTGGTGCGCCGCGACGACATCGAACATCTGCTTCTGATCGGCGGCCCGACCGATGTCGTCGTCGAACGTGATATCCGTCTGGCTGCCCCCCGCCGTCCGGCGCTGACCGGGGACAGCGGCCTGCAGCCCGTCCCGGCCGCGGCCCCGGCGGCAAAACCGCGGCCGCCTCAGCCGGCTCCCGCACAGGCACCGGCACGGCCGGCGCCGGCTCCGCAGCCGGTGGCTGCACCGCCGCCTGTCCGCCCGCGCCCCGCCGCTCCACCGCCGACCCCTGCGCCCGCACCGAAGCCGGCGGCTCACCCCCACCAGTCGACCAATGTCACGCCGCTGCCTGCCTATGGCTCCGCCAACGCCAGCGTTGTCAAACACGCGCCGCCGCCACCGCGGCAGGAAAGCATCGACGATACGCTGATGAAGGAGCTCGAAGTCTCGCTGGACCAGCCTCGCTCCGGCGGCCCGGTGACCAAACCGGCTGCCAAGGCGCCGCAGTCGCTCGACGATGAGATGACCAAGCTTCTGGGCGAACTTTCAAGCCAGAAGAGATGATTGTCGGCCGAGCCGGCCGTCAGCTCGAATTTGGCCCGGTGGCGTTAGCTTTGGTTTGTTTGGGGAGACCGCCTGTCAACAAAAATGGCCGGAAAGTCCGGCCATTTTGATAGTTGCCTCGTCGTGAGCTGCACTGAGCGCGGCCCGGAAGCGACGCATCAGTCGTCGCGATAGACCTTTTCGCGGCGCTCGTGCCGTTCCTGCGCTTCAATCGACAAGGTGGCGATCGGACGTGCGTCGAGCCGCTTCAGCGCGATCGGCTCGCCTGTTTCCTCACAATAGCCGTAAGTGCCTTCGTCGATGCGCTGGAGCGCCGAATCGATCTTCGAGATGAGTTTTCGCTGACGGTCGCGGGCTCTGAGCTCAATGGCGCGGTCGGTTTCCGAAGAGGCGCGATCGGCAAGGTCGGGATGGTTGGCGTTTTCTTGTTGCAGGATTTCGAGAGTTTCACGCGCTTCGCGCAGTATGTCATTTTTCCAGGTGACGAGCTTCAGGCGGAAGTAGGATTTCTGCCGCTCGTTCATGAACGGCTCGTCTTCGGAGGGTACGTAATCGGCGGTAACGATGTCGTTCATTCGACTCACCCAAACAGCCCCAAATTTGGCGCTTATATATTCGCCACCCGACGCCTGCACAAGCGCAATCGGCCACCGGGTCACGCAATTGTTAAAGTGCCCCGACGGCCTTGATCGGAGCAAGATCAAGCTGTTCCGGCGACAGGGCGCCGGTCTTATTCGTCGCGCCGGAGAACACGAACCAGTTGTGCGCCGAGCCGTTCTTGTGGCTAATCGCGGTGCGACTGGCTTTCGGCATCATGGGGGGTTGGGTGAGCAGGCTCTATCTGTTACGGCACGCCAAGGCCGGCTGGGCACAGCCCGGGATGCGCGATTTCGATCGCCCGCTCGACGCATCCGGCCGTGCCGATGCCGACTTGATAGGCGCCGCCATGCGGTCTCGCGGCTATGTTCCGGACCTGACATTGTGCTCCAATGCCAGGCGCGCCAGGGAAACGCTCGAAGGCCTGGCCGGCCAGACAGACACCGGCAAGGTCCTGTTTTTCGACACGCTCTACAGCGAAGACGCGGCCGGTTATCTCAGCCTCATCCGGGAGCACGGCGGCCCTGGTTCATTGCTGGTCATCGGCCACAACCCGATGACGGAGGATCTTGCCATGGCGGTTTCAGGCGACGGCGACGCGACGGCACGGGCCATGCTCAATTATGGCTTCCCCACTTCGGGGCTGGCGGTCGTGCGTTTCCTGGATGATCTGGCAAAGGCAGCCCAGGAAGCGGGTTATCTCGAAGCGTTTCTGACACCGGCCGATCTTTGACGTCGATCTCCGGTGCCATTTCAAAGCCGGGTTCCAGAGCCTATATCGGACGGACCGAAGCCCGAGAGACCGCATTTTGGCATCATCGCTGACCACCTTCACCGACGAGGCGAGAATTGCCCTCGATACGCTGTCGGGACGCGCCACCGGGCTTTTTTCTCCGTCTCTGCGATTGGGTGTCACGGGCCTTTCGCGCGCCGGCAAGACGGTGTTCATCTCGGCCCTCGTCCACAATCTTATCCACGGCGGACGCCTGCCGCTGTTCGAGGCCCAGAAATCCGGGCGCATCGCGCGCGCCTTCCTCGAAGAACAACCCGATGACGCCGTGCCGCGCTTCCAGTACGAGGACCACATCGCCGCATTGGTCAACGACCGCGTCTGGCCTGATTCGACGCGCGCCATTTCGGAACTGCGGCTGACGATCGAATATGAATCGGCCTCAGGCTGGAGCCGTATGTTCTCGTCAGGCAAACTGTCGGTCGACATCGTCGACTATCCCGGCGAATGGCTGCTCGACCTGCCATTGCTGGGTAAATCCTTCGCTGATTTTTCGCGCGAAGCCTTCGAAATGGCCGCGCTGCCCGTGCGCGAGGATTTGTCGCGGGCCTGGCGGGTGATCTCCGCCGAGATCGACCCGAACGCCGACGCCGACGAGATGACGGCACGCCGCCTGGCCGAAAGCTTCGCCGCCTATCTGAAGGCCTGCAAGCTCGACGAAAGGGCCCTATCCACCCTGCCGCCCGGCCGCTTCCTGATGCCTGGCGATCTCGAAGGCTCACCGGCACTGACCTTCGCGCCGCTGGCCGGCCTCGACGACAGGCGCCCGCGTAGCGGCTCGCTGCAGGCCATGATGGAAAGGCGCTACGAAGCCTACAAGACGCATGTCGTCAAACCTTTCTTCCGCGAGCACATCACGCGTCTCGACCGCCAAATCGTGCTGATAGACGCCATGCAGGCGCTGAACGCCGGCCCCGACGCGATGGCCGACCTGGAGCGGGCGGTGACCGAGATCCTGGCCTGTTTCCGTCCCGGCCGGGGCAGCTTCCTCACCGACCTCTTTTCGCGGCGCATCGACCGCATCCTGGTTGCAGCGACCAAGGCCGATCATCTGCACCATGAAAGCCATGACCAGCTGCAGGCGATCGTGCGGCGACTGGCGGATCGCGCCGTGGCGCGGGCGAATTTTACCGGAGCCGACGTCGACGTGGTCGCCATGGCGGCGGTGCGCGCGACGCGCGAAGGCACGGTCAAGCAGGGCCGTGAGACATTGCCTGTTATCATCGGCACGCCGATAGCCGGCGAGAGGATCAACGGCGAAATATTCGACGGAAAGACGGAAACAGCCATATTTCCCGGTGACTTACCGGAGAAAATTGATGCGGTGTTCGATCTTTCGGGGCCCGACCACAGGCAGGATTCCGCGGACCCGGCAATCCGCTTCGTCCGGTTCCGCCCGCCAAAGCTCGAATGCACGGCCGAGGGTGTCACGCTGTCGTTGCCGCATATCAGGCTCGACCGTGCCCTGCAGTTCCTGATCGGAGACCATCTGGCATGACCGAGCCCCGCAAGCCGGCGGCATTCCGCATCGAGCCGGAAGCCGGGACGAGACAACAGAGACAAGAGGCGCCAAGGGCGCGCCAGGCGGAACCGTCGCGCAAACCCCGAGCCATGAAAGCCGATGTTGCGCTGGTCATACCGGCCGAGGTCGATGTTTTCGACGAACCCGACATGATTGCCGCCGAGCCGCCGCCAGCGATCGCCCCCAGAAAACGCTCGCTGTTTGGCGCCATCTTCTTCGGCGCCATGAGCGTGCTGGTTTCGCTGGCTGTCGGCTTGTGGACCGACCAACTGATACGCGATCTCTTCGCCCGCGCCGAATGGCTGGGCTGGCTGGCGGCAGGCATGGCTGTTATCGCCGTGCTGGCGCTTCTGGTGATCCTGATCCGCGAGTTCCTGGCGATTGTGCGCCTCGCCGAAGTCGAAAACCTGCAAAAGCGGGCGCTCGATGCCATCGCGCGCGACGATCCCAAGGCGGCACGATCGGTGGTCGACGCGCTTTCGGCTTTCGTCGCGGCCAAGCCCGAGACCGCTGCCGGCCGGCGCGCACTGGCCGAGTTGCGCGGCGAAATTATCGACGGCGGCAATCTGGTGCGTCTGGCCGAAGCTGAAATTCTGGGCCCCCTCGATGCCAGGGCGAAGGTGATGATTCTGGAGGCCGCCAAACGCGTCTCGCTGGTGACGGCGGTGAGCCCCCGTGCGCTCGTCGACGTCGCCTACGTCGTGTTCGAGGCCGGACGCCTCATTCGCCGCCTGTCGGAACTCTATGGCGGACGGCCGGGAACGCTGGGTTTCTTCCGCCTGGCGCGCAGCGTGCTGGCGCATCTGGCGGTTACCGGCTCGATCGCCGTCGGCGACAGTTTTGTCCAGCAGATCGTCGGTCACGGCCTGGCGGCGCGCCTCTCGGCAAAGCTTGGCGAGGGTGTCGTCAACGGCATGATGACGGCGCGCATCGGCATTGCGGCGATGGAAACGGCACGCCCCCTGCCCTTCAGCGCCGCAAGACGCCCGGGGCTGGGCGATTTCCTCTCGGCACTGACATCGTTTGCCGCCAAGAAAGACATAGAAACGGCCAGCTCCGGCAAATAACGCGCTGCTATCAGGGACGGCGAACAGATTGTGGTTCGAAGGCTCGCAGTGACGAAGCATTAACCAATCTTGTTCATGGTCGAACTGGTTTCAAACAGCCTCGTTGTTGCCGGGTGTCGTCGATGAAAAGCGTAATTCTGTCCAGCGTCCTGCCCCTGGCGGCCGCGATCACAGCAGTCGTCGGCATTGCCTCGGCGGCTTCCGCCGCGGAACCGGACAAGCAGTTCTTCCATTCGGCCGAAGGCAAGTGGGTCGGCCCGGGCGAGATCGTCGCCGGCAAGTACAAGGGCACCAAATTCAACTGCAGCTTCACCGGTTCCACGCCCGACGGCACGATGGGCATGACGCTCGATGGCGGCTGCCGGGTCGGCATGTTCACCCAGCCGATGTCGGCCAAGATCGAGCGCAAGGGCCGCGACTACAAGGGCTCCTTCATGGGTGGCTCTGCCGGCGCAGGCCTCGATATCATCGGCGGCAACGTCGTCGACGCCCGCAAAGTGGTCTTCACCATCAACCGCAATCAGTTGCGCGGCGTCATGCAGGCTCGCATTCCCGACGACAATTCGATGACCGTGACGGTCGCGGTCCGCGTCCAGGACCAGTTAGTGCCTGTCATCGGCATGAACCTGAAGCGCGTCGACGCCGTCGAAGTCGGCTCCATCGCGCCGAACTGAGCGCTTATCACGTCCTGTCCGACGTCCCCCAAAAACAAAGAGGCGGCAGCCCATCGCCACCGTCTCCCTCAAACAGTCGAACCGGGCGTCAGCCCTTGATCGCGGCAGTCGCTTCGTCATAGGCCTTGCAGGCGTCGGCCGGGTTGGTTGTGCCCTGGTATTTGGTCGTCACCGCCTGGACCTTGGCCGTCAGGTCGGCTGCCTTGGACGGATCCTTGGTGATCGCTTCCTGCAGCGCGGCGGCCATGTCCTGCGCTTTCTTGGTGGCGATCTCCGTCGTGCACTCAGGCGCTTTCGAACAGGCTGAACCCCGCAAGCACCGCCATGCCGACGGCAACAAGCAAAAACTTCTTCATGTTAGTCATCTCCTCAAAAAGGGCTCGACTCGATCGTCGCTCACCCTCCAATGGCCGAAGCCGAGCGTGCTTAACCTCCGATCACGGCAAGATGCAACGCGGCGTCAGTCTCAACTTGTGTAACCTGGCTGCAACATTGCCAGTGCTCCGGATTCGGGCTGTTCGATCCCCACCGAAGCCCCTATCCTTTGCCCTGGCGACCAGCCGTGGCGCCTTGATCCCGACCGCACGTGCTGTGGTCCCAACGAATGGAACGACAGGCATGGCGGCAGAGGCATCGGGCAGCGATCTGGTTCAGGTGGTGGCGCTGCTCGCCGCGGGTGTCGTCGCCGTCCCCATCTTCAAGCGCATGGGCCTGGGTTCCATTCTCGGCTATCTCGCAGCCGGTGTGGTGATCGGCCCCTTCGGCCTGCGCATCTTTTCCGAGTCGGGCGCCATTCTCCATGTCGCGGAACTCGGCGTCGTCATGTTCCTGTTCATCATCGGACTGGAAATGCAGCCGTCGCGCCTGTGGGGCCTGCGCCGCGAGATTTTCGGCCTCGGTGCGCTTCAGGTCGGGGTCTGCGCCGTCTTGTTGACCAGCGTGGGAATGGCCGGTGGTTTTCCAGTCTCGCAATCCTTCGTCGCCGGCGCTGGTTTCGTGCTGACCTCGACGGCGATCGTCATGCAGCTTCTTGAGGAACGCGGCGAAATCGCCTCGCCGAAAGGCCAGCGTATTGTCTCCATCCTGCTCCTGGAAGATCTGACTATCGTGCCGCTGCTGGCCCTGATCGCCTTCCTGGCGCCAGGCGGTGCCAACACCAGCCTGTCGGAGCGGCTGACCGAGGTCGGCATCGGCCTTGCGGCGATTGTCGGGCTGGTGCTGGCCGGACGCTATCTGCTCAACCCCTTTTTCCGCATCCTGGCGGATGCCCGTGCCCGTGAGGTGATGACGGCCGCGGCACTTCTGGTCGTGCTCGGATCGGCGCTTGCCATGCAGCTCAGCGGCCTGTCGATGGCGATGGGCGCGTTCCTGGCAGGTGTTCTTCTGTCCGAATCGACCTTCCGCCATCAGCTCGAAGCCGACATCGAGCCGTTCCGCGGCATCCTGCTCGGCCTTTTCTTCCTTGCGGTCGGCATGTCGCTGGACTTGCATGTGGTGGCCGCGAACTGGAGGCTCATCGCCGTCTATGTCGTCGCCTACATGGTGATGAAGGCTCTCGGCATCTACATCGTCGCCCGCGTCCTTAGGACAGGCCATCGTGAAGCGCTCGAACGCGCGGTCTTTATGGCGCAGGGCGGCGAATTCGCCTTCGTCCTCTATTCCGCCGCCGCTGCCGTCGGCATCATCGACAGCCAGGCCAACGCCACCCTGACGGCGATCGTCATCATCTCCATGGTACTGACACCCCTGGCGATCATCGCATTGCGGTACGTCACCCCGCGCGACGAGCAGTCACTCGACGGGGTCGATGTCGCCGACGGCCTGACCGGCAGCGTGCTGGTCATCGGCTTTGGCCGTTTCGGCCAGATCGCCAGCCAGCCGCTGCTGCTGCGCGGTATCGACGTATCGATCATCGACAATGACGTGGAGATGATCCAGGCGGCAGCCGATTTCGGCTTCAAGGTCTATTATGGCGACGGCACCCGGCTGGACATCCTGCATGCCGCCGGTGCCGGCCGGGCACGTGCCGTGCTCATCTGCGTAGACAAGGCAGATGCCGCTGTCCGCATCGCGGAACTCGTCAAGGCCGAGTTTCCTTTGCTGACAGTCCTGGCCCGTGCCTTCGATCGCGGCACCGCGCTGCAGCTCATCCGCGTCGGCGTCGACTACCAGCTGCGCGAGACTTTCGAATCGGCACTGGTTTTCGGCGGCTCGGCCCTAGAGTCGCTTGGTGTCGATCCCGAAGAGGTCGCGGATACGATCGAGGACGTCAGGCGCCGCGACGCCGCCCGTTTCGAAACTCAGCTCGCCGAAGGCATTCGCGCCGGGCAACGTTTCCTGAGAGGCAACATCGGCACGCCCATTCCCACCCCCCTCACCCAGCCGCGCCGCACCGGCCAGGCCCTCAATGAAGAGACGGCGGGCGTTCTGCACAAATCCGAAACCGCCGATTGAACAGGGAAACAAGCATGGAATTGGACAGCAGAGCCCTGTCGGTCACCAAATTCTGGCGTGACGCCGGCGAGGATGCCTGGTTCGAGAAGAGCGACGCCTTCGACACCGCGTTTCGCGACCAGTTTCTCGACCTGCACTACGCAGCCGCCCGGCGCGAGTGCGATGACTGGTCAAACCACGCCGAAGGCTCCCTGGCCCTGATGATCCTGCTCGACCAGTTTCCGCGCAATTGCTTTCGCGGCACCGGCCACATGTACGCCACCGACCCGCTGGCAAGGCATTTCGCTGAAAAAGCTGTCACGGCCGGCCAGGATCGGCTGCTCGAACCGGAGTTCCGCGTGTTCCTCTACCTGCCATTCGAACATTCGGAACTGCTCGCCGATCAGGAGAGGTCGGTGGAACTCACCCAGGCCCATGCGCCGGACTATCTCAGATACGCCGAAGAGCACCGCGACATCATCCAGCGCTTCGGCCGCTTTCCGCACCGCAACAGGATGCTTGGCCGCGAAACCACGGCCGAGGAAAAGGCATTCCTGGATAAAGGCGGTTTCTCAGGCTGACGCCTGCCTACCGCAGCCACCAGTCACGGCCGGATGGCAAGCGCTCGATGCCGGCCGCGTCGACGACGCCCAGGCGCTCCGATACACTTCGCCCACCAACGGCAAGATCCGGCGCGATCTCGGCCAGCGGCGCCAGCACGAAGGCGCGCTCCAGCATGCGCGGATGCGGCACTTCCAGCCCGGTCTCGTGGATGATGCGGTCGCCGAACACCAGAATGTCGATATCGATCAGCCGGGGCCCCCAGCGCTCTTCGCGCACACGCTTCAGTCTGCGCTCGGCATCGAGACAGAGATCAAGCAGCGCCCGCGGCGAGAGCCGCGTCGACAGTTCGGCGGCCGCGTTGAGAAAATCCGGCTGGTCGAGCTTGCCCCAGGGCGGCGTGCGGTAGAGCGATGAGACGGCGGTGACGCGCGTCTCCGCATCGGCATCGAGAATACGCAGCGCCGCGGCCATCGAGGCCGCCGGGTCCCCCAGATTGCCGCCAAGGCTGAGATAGACGGTGTTACTCGGGCCAGACAACGGTCACCTCGACGTAATCGAGCACGCCGGGCACCGGCGCGTTTGGCTTGCGCACGGTGATTTCGGCCTTCCTGATCTGAGGAAACCGCTCGGTCAGCGCCTTTGCCACCTCCATCGCCAGGGCCTCGATCAGAAAACGCCGCTCGCCGGTGATGATCTTCTCGATCACCGCGAAGGCGATGCCGTAATTGACCGTTTCCCCGATGGCGTCGTCGACAAGCGCGCGTCCGGGTTCGACCGAAAGCACCGCGTCGACATAGAAACGCTGGCCGAGCGTCTCTTCCTCGTCCAGCACGCCATGCCGGGCAAAGAAAGCGCAGTTCTTCAGGCGGATGACATACATGGCTCAGCGTCCTGGTCTATTAGAACGACGTGGGTCCACTTGGACGCACAAATACGCTCTAACACTTTTGAATCTACGCATCGTGCTTGCCGCAAATCTATTCCGGTTTTCGGGCCGATGTGGCGGTTTCACGCGCCAGCATAGCATCCGCCACCGCTAGCGCGTCCACGTTGATTGCGACATCATGGACGCGAAACAGATGTGCGCCCTTGAGCCTGAGAATGACACTGGTCGCCGCCGTCCCGACAGCGCGGTCGGCTGCATCGCGGCCGGTGACTGTACCAATGAAGCGTTTTCGCGAGGTGCCGGCCATCAACGGAAAGCCGAGCGCATGGAGTTCGGAGAATCGCGCCATCAGGTCGAGGTTCTCCTCGGCCGTCTCCTTGGCGAAGCCGAAGCCTGGATCGAGCACGATATTGTCGTCGGCCACACCGTGCCCGCGGGCGATCTCCAGCGATTTTCCCAGGAATGCCAGTTGGTCGGCGATCACATCGGGCAGCTTCTCGCGATCCCGCCCGGTATGCATGACAATGAGCCCGGCGCCGGTTTCGGCCGCGACACGCGCAATGTCGGGCTCGCGCTGCAGACCCCAGACATCGTTGACGATATGCGCGCCGGCAGCCACCGCAAGCCGCGCGGTCTCGGCACGATAGGTGTCGATGGAAATCAGCACGTTGGCTAAGCGGGCCAAGGCCTCGATCACGGGCAGGATACGCGCCTGTTCCTCGCTGGCCGATATCGCGCCGGAACCGGGCCTCGTCGATTCTCCGCCGACATCGATGATCCCGGCCCCATCCCCGACCATGCGACGGGCCTGGCCCAGCGCCGTTTCGGGTGCATCAAACAGGCCACCATCGGAAAAACTGTCGGGGGTGACATTGAGAATACCGACGACCACGGCCTTGCGGCCAAGATCGAGATGGCGTCCATGGGCCAGCTGCCATCGCCTCGCCGTCATTGCTCGTCAACCATGGGCCTATCAAGGATGTGCGATCCGCATCGGATCAATTCCGTTGCGCCGGCAACGGCCGTAAAGCAAGGTGACTGAAGAGGCAACATGATGAAACGATCCCTGCTCTGCGCATTGCTGCTTGCCGTGACCGCCATTCCGGCGGACGCGGCCAATCTGGTGAAGACATACAGCTATTTTTCCGTTGGCGGCAGCACCCTCGACGATATCGAGGCGCAGCTTTCCAAACATGGGCCGCAGGTCAAAAGCACGGGCTTGCGCCATCCTGGCGCGACCCAGATGGCCTTCACCACTCGCATCAGCTACGCCACGCGTGCCGGCTCCTGCCGGATCGCGGATGCCGTCGTGACCATCAAGGTCAAGGTGATCCTCCCCGAATGGCGCCGCCCACGCAAAGCCGATGCCGATGTGCGGCTGTTCTGGGATACGCTGGCTGCGGACATCAAGCGCCATGAGGAGCGCCATGTCGAGATCGCCAAGAACCATGCCCGCGAACTGGAAGACGCGCTGAAGGCGACGTATCCGCAGAAGGATTGCGATGCGGCAAAGGCCAAGGCCGCCGAAATCACCGCCGCCATTCTCGCCAAGCACGACCGCGCCCAGGTGCAGTTCGATCGCGTCGAAAGCGTCAATTTCGAAAGCCGCATCCTGCGGCTCCTGCATTATCGCGTCGAGCGCATCAAGAACGGCCAGCTGCCGCCACCGGCGTGAATTCCTCTGCACGCCGGTGCAAGCCAACCGAGCCGAAGCGTAGTGCCAGCTTCGAAAAATTTTCGAGCGGCAGTCGAAATCGGCCTATAGGGAACGAGATATCACGGGTTGACAGGGCAAAACCCTCGAAGCACGAGCACCAGGACCGATCGCACGGCGGATGCATCAGGCAAGCCCAAGCGGTGATCCCAACAGTGCGCAAGCACATGGACAAAGGACTATGGACCAGGCTGTCGACAAGCAGACAATGGCGGCTGCAGCCACACCGCTGAGCGAAAGCGAGAAGAACGCCATCATCGGCGGCGTTCTCCTGTCGATGCTGCTGGCAGCGCTTGACCAGACCATCGTCGCGCCGGCAATGCCGACCATCGGGCGCTCACTTGGCCATGCCGAATACCTGCCATGGGTCGTCACCGGCTACCTCTTGACCGCAACCGCCGTGGCCCCGCTCTACGGCAAGATTTCCGACGTTTATGGGCGCCGGCCGACCGTCTATGCGGCGATCCTCATCTTTCTTGCCGGATCGCTGGTCAGTGCACTGGCCCCCAACATGTTCGCGCTGGTCCTGGGACGCGCGGTCCAGGGTGCCGGCGGCGGCGGCCTTTTCGCGCTGACGCAGACCGTGGTCGGAGATCTTGTCCCGCCGCGCGAGCGGGCGCGCTATGCGGCGTGGTTCTCCGGCACCTGGGCCGTCGCCAGCGTCGCCGGGCCGCTGCTGGGCGGCACCTTCGCGGAACATCTGCACTGGTCGCTCATCTTCTGGATCAATATCCCGCTTGGTATTTTGGCGATGGCGATCATCAACAAGCCGCTCAAGAAGCTGCCGATCGCCGCCAAGAATCACAGCATCGATGGTCTTGGCGCATTGCTTCTCATCGTGGCCACGGCACTGCTGCTGCTGGCGCTGAACTGGGGCGGCAGCGCCTATCCCTGGATATCGCGGGAAGTCATCGGCGTCCTGATCTGCTCCGCGCTTTTCTGGGTTGCCTTTGCCCTGCGGCTGATGCGGGCGGCCGAACCACTCATCTCGCTCGAGGTGCTGGGCAACCCGATCGTCCTGGCCGGCACTCTGTCGATGTTCCTGCTGCAGGCCTCCAGCGTCGGCCTTGCCGTCTATCTGCCCGTCTATCTGCAATCGATGCTTGGCCTGACGGCCAGCGAATCGGGCATTGCGATGCTTGGCCTTCTGCTTGGAACCGTGGGCGGCGCGGCCTCCAGCGGCCGCCTGATACCACGCTTCACCCATTACAAGCGCATCGCGATGGTCGGCGTCTTCTTCGCCATTCTGTGCCTTGGCTTGCTCGCCCTTGTCGCCGGCCATGCATCGCTGCTTGTCGTCGAAATCCTGACCATCTGCGTGGGATTGGGAACCGGGACGACATTTCCGGTGACCACGGTTTCCGTGCAGAACGGCGTCGACCACATGCATCTTGGCGTCGCGACGGGCGTGCTGACCTTCCTGCGTTCGCTGGGCAGTGCATTGGGTGTCGCGATGCTCGGTGCCGTGGCTCTGGGCTTTGGGCTGCCGCTGGCCGGCGAAGGCGTGCAGATGGCCGGACATGTTGCGTCGGCCCAACCCTTCGTGATGATCTTTCTCGTCGCGGCCGCCACCTTGGTGCTGGGGCTCATCACGCTGGCGCTGATGCCCGAGAAAGAGCTTCGCGGCCATGTCGACACTCCGGCGCCGATCCTGGCGGAGTAGAACTGGAGCAATTCCAGGAAAATGTGAACCGGTTTTTCCGGGAGAAGCGCGCAGCGCTTTCCCAAGGGAACCGCGTCAAGACAAAGAGTTACGGCAATTCGCTGTTTCCATGAAACGGTGAACGGCCTAGCTAGCCGGAAACGCCGAGCTTCTTCTGCAGGCTGGTGGACGAGGTCGTATACTGGAATACGATTCGCTCCCCCGGGTTGACGATGCGTTTGGCCGCCTGCGCCATCAGCGCCACCTCGTGGAATCCCGACAAGATCAGCTTCAGCTTGCCCGGATACCAGTTGATGTCACCGACGGCGAAGATCCCGGGCACCGAGGTCTGGAACTTCTCGGTATCGACCGGGATCAGATTCTCGTGGAGGTTGAGCCCCCATTCAGCGATCGGCCCGAGCTTCATCGTCAGGCCGAAGAACGGCAGCATGCGCGTGCAGGGCACTTCGATGTCGCCGTCCGGACCGCCTTTGATTGTAGCCGATGACAGCAGCCCGTCGGCGCCGGCGAGCCCGCTCACCTGGCCGACCCTGAATTCCAGTTGCTTCATCTCCTGCATGGCGTACATCTTGTTGACGCTGTCGGGCGCCGCGCGGAACTCAGGCCGGCGATGCACCAACGTCACGCTTTTGGCCACCGGCTGCAGGTTGAGCGTCCAGTCGAGTGCCGAATCGCCACCGCCGACAATGACAAGGTCATGGCCGCGAAAATCCTCCATGCGCCGCACCGAATAGAAGACGCTTTTGCCTTCATAGGCTTCGATGCCGGGAATCGGCGGGCGTTTGGGCTGGAATGAGCCACCGCCAGCGGCGATCACCACCACCTTGGCCTCGAACACCTCGTTCTCGTCGGTGGTGACGCGAAAGCTGCCGTCTTCCAGTGTATCGAGGCTGGAAACCATGCGGTTGTAGGTGAAGTCAGGCTTGAACGGGTGGATCTGCTCGAGCAGCTTGTCGACCAGTCCCTGTGCCGAGATCGAAGGCCAGCCGGGGATGTCGTAGATCGGCTTCTCCGGATAGAGCTCCGCGCACTGGCCGCCGGGCTTGTCGAGAATGTCGATCAGGTGGCACTTCAGGTCCAACAGGCCGAGTTCGAAGACGGCAAACAGGCCGACCGGCCCTGCCCCGACAATGAGGACGTCTGTCTTGATGATGCCGGTCATGCGGTGTGCCCTCGCTGCTGGATTGGCGCGAGACTGCATGACCGCCGGCCTGCTGCCAAGCGGCGGCAGGAAAAATTCGGCTTTCAGCCCTGGCGCTCTGGTACCCGCACCACCAGGCCGTCGAGTGCGTCGCGCACCTTGATCTGACAGGACAGCCGCGAGTTCGGCTGCACGTCGTAGGCAAAGTCCAGCATGTCCTCTTCCATCGCTTCCGGCTCGCCGACTTCCGTCGTCCACGCCTCATCGACATAGACATGGCAGGTTGCGCAGGCACAGGCGCCGCCGCACTCCGCCTCGATCCCTGGTACGGCATTGCGGATGGCGTTTTCCATGACCGTCGAGCCGTTTTCGGCATCCACGTCGAATTGTGTGCCGTCATGGGCGATGAAGGTCAGCTTGGTCATTTGTCACCTGAAGGGAGTTTCCGCCGAGATAATCACTCTGGCAGACAAGTCAACTGCCGCGCGAAAGCGCCGCTCGGTGACGTTTTTCCGCAAACTGGATCAGCGACTGATGGCGGCGATGAAATCGCGCACTTCGTCGATCAGCGTGCCAAGCCGCTTCAGTGTCTGGCCGTCATCAGGCCGACGCTCGATCTCGGTGGCGCAATCGGCGATGGCGAAGGCGCCGACACCGCGAGCCGACCCCTTCAATCCATGAGCCAGCAGAAGCCGGTCCTTGAGGTCGGCATCGACTATTTTGTCGCGCACCGACAGCGCCTGCTGTACAAACAGCGCCAGCACTTCCTGCTCTAGGCTGCGGTCACCCATCGTCTGCCGGGCAAGGTGTGCCAAATCGACCGGCCTGGACCGCCCCGTTCCCGATACGTCGCCCCCGGGCATTGAGAAGGCAATGCCGCTTTCGCCACGCATGAACTCGAACTCCGTTTTCTTCGGCCGCCTGAAAAAACTAGGCGAATCCAATGGACAACGGGTTAACGAATGGCCCGGAAAAATGTTGCGAAAACGGCGCCCAAATCACAGTTCCGTTAACCTTATATTTAAAGTTTTACGTATCCCGCGGAATGCATGTTTTCTTTACCCCCCTGTGTCATTACGATACGAGGGTCCATTTTCAGCCTCCTGCGCGGGGGTACCACAAACAGAATTATAAGCCCGCGGCAGCTAGTACAGGGTAGCGAAGGCATGGCGAAGAAACCAACGACGACGACGACCAGAACTCTCGACAGCGATGTGGCCAGGGAGCTCGAAAAAGCGCTCGATATCGACCTCAGCGGTGATCTCGGCAGCGGCGACCTCGATATCGCGGCTTCGATGGAAGATCTGGAAGCGCAGATATCCCAGGCCGCCGACGAGCTGGCCCGCGAGGGACGTAACCAGAAGCCGGCTCCCGCCGCCAATCAGGCCGAGGCCGCTCAGCCCGCGCTCAAAACCCAGCCCGCGCCCAAGCCCACCGAACTGCGCCCTGTGGAAACACGCAATGGCGGCCAGCCCGCGGCGGGCTTCGCGCCTGCCAATGACGATCGCCAGAAGGATTACAAGACGCTCCTGCACAGCCTGAACAAGCGTGCCTCCAACACCGTCTATTGGGTCATTGCCTTTGTTTCGCTCGCCTGGATCGCGGGCGCCGCCGGGCTGGCCAACCTGCTTTTTGGAGCGAGCATCTGGCATATCCGCACGCTTGACCAGTTCTTTGCCCGTCCCGAGCTGATTGGGCTTGCGGTCGCGGCGATCGTGCCGGTCATCCTGTTCTGGGCCTTCGCGGCGATGATTCGCCGTGCCCAGGACATGCGCATCGCCGCCCAGTCGATGACGGAAGTGGCCTTCCGCCTGACCGAGCCGGAAAACATGGCTCAGGATCGCGTCATGATGATCGGCCAGGCCGTTCGCCGCGAGGTGGCGGCCATGGGCGAAGGCATCGAACGCACGCTTGCCCGCGCGGTGGAGTTGGAAACCCTGGTCCACAGCGAAGTCAACCAGATCGAGCGCTCCTATACGGAAAACGAGAACCGGATCCGTTCGCTCGTCGACGGGCTCGGCAGCGAGCGCGAGGCGGTCGTCACCCATGCCGAGCGCGTCCGCGCCTCGATCGCCGGCGCGCATGAGACGCTCAAAGACGAAATCGGTGCCGCCAGCGACATCATTCGCGACAGCATCCTCAACGCATCGACCAAGCTGTCGATGACGATCACCAATTCCGGCGACACGCTGATCGACCGCATCAACGAAAGCTCTCTGTCGATCTTCGATTCGGTGGAAGGCCGGCTTGATACCATCACCGACCGGCTGTCGACCTCCGGCGAGGCTTTCGCCAGCCTGCTCGACACGCGCATTGCCAAGCTGACGGATACGACGGACGGCCTGACCCGGTCGTTGACCGATCTGCTCGACGATCGCACCACCGGCATGGTGTCGCTGCTCGGCGGCGCCGCGCGTACCCTCAATTCGGAATTCGAGGCCAGCCTCAACGGCATCGAGCGCACGCTCGCCGAACGCGGCCAGGCATTGATCAGCGAATTCCAGACCCGCGCCGAGGCGCTGGACACCGGCACGCAGAAACTCAACGCGGCACTCGAGGCGCGCGCGCGCCAGATCAACGAGACGCTGGTCGAACGCGCCCGTGAAATCGCCCACACCTTCGCCGAGAGCAAGGATACGCTGGCCGCGATGATCGATCAGGGCAAGACCCAGATCGGCGCCGACATGGCCGACATCGTCACCTCGACATCGAGCATGCTGGAGGCCCGCGCCAGCGATTTCGCCGGGCGCATGGAAGCGGCGCGTCATGTCGTCTCGCGTTCCTTCGACGCCGATATCCAGCGGCTCGCCGACGCCCGCGCCGGCATCGAGGAAGCCGTCGAAAACCACAGCCGCAAGCTGTCGGAAAGCCGCGAGCGCATGGCGGCCGCCATGGAGGCGGATCTGGCGAAATTCGCCGAAGGCCGCGAAGGCATCGATGCGGCGGTGACCGACCAGGTGCAGAAGCTGGCCGAAGGCCGCAACCTGATCGCACGTGCCCTCGAAGAGGATCTGCGTAAGGTCAACGAATCGCGCGCTGCCATCGATGCGTCGCTCGGCAGTCATCTCGAAAGGCTGGAAGAAGGCCGCAACCGGCTCTCGCTGGCTCTCAATGAAGACTCCGGGAAGCTTGTGCAAGCCCGTACGATCATTGATGAAATGGTCGCCGGACATGTCGGTAAGCTGGCCGAAGGCCGCAACATCCTGTCGCGCGCCCTGGAAGCAGATCTAGGCAAACTGTCGGACAGCCGCGCCAGCATCGACGGCCTGGTCGCCGACCAGGTCGAGAAGATCGCCGAAGGCCGCGCCGTGCTCGCCAAGGCGCTCGAAAACGACATTGTCGGCATCAAGAGCCTGATCGAGACCCACTCGGCAAAGCTGGCGGAAGACCGCAGCCAGCTTGGCCGTTCGCTCGAGAACGACCTCTCGGGCATCAGGACCCTGCTCGACGATCATTCGGGAAGGCTTGCCAACGACCGCAGCCTGCTGTCGCAGACGCTCGAAGCCGACCTTGCCAAACTTGCCGAAAGCCGCTCGAGCATCGACGGACTGGTCGCCGGTCAGGTCGAGAAGCTGGCCGAGGGCCGCGACATTCTCAAGCGCGCGCTGGAATCGGACCTCAACACGATCAAGGGCGTCATATCCAGCCAGTCGGAAAAACTGGCGGAGGACCGCGGCCAGCTTTCGCGGGTCCTGGAAGCCGACCTGCAGAATGTGAACAGCGTCATCGCCGATCACATGAACAGGCTGGTTCAGGATCGTTCGACCTTGTCGAAGGCTCTCGAGGACGACCTTGCCAAACTGGCCGACAGCCGTTCCAGCATCGACGGGCTGGTCGCCGGCCAGGTCGAGAAGCTGGCCGAAGGCCGCGACATCCTGCGGCGGGCGCTGGAAGCCGACCTCAACACGATCAAGAACACCGTTGCCGACCAGTCGCAGAGGCTGATCGATGACCGCGCCCAGTTCGCCCAGGCCCTCGAGGCTGATCTTGAAGGCGTCAACAGCCTTGTCCAGGGCCATGCGGAAAGGCTTGCACAGGACCGATCGACACTTTCCAAGGCATTGGAAGACGATCTCGCCAAACTGGCCGAGAGCCGCTCGAGTATTGATGGTCTGGTTTCGGGCCAGGTTGAGAAGCTGGCCGAAGGCCGTAACATCCTCAAGCGTGCGCTCGAGGCCGATCTCGATACGATCAGGGGTACCGTTGCCGATCAGTCGCAGAAACTGGTGGATGACCGCGTACAGTTCGCCCGGGCTCTCGAAGCCGACCTTGAAAGCGTCAACGGCTTGGTGAACAGCCACGCCGAAAGGCTCGTCCAGGATCGCTCGACCCTGTCGAGGGCGCTCGAGGACGACCTTGCCAAGCTGGCTGAAAGCCGTTCGAGCATCGACGGTCTGGTCGCCGGCCAGGTGGAGAAGCTGGCAGAAGGCCGCGATGTTCTCAAGCGCGCCCTCGAAGCCGATCTGGCCAAGCTGGCCGAAAGCCGCTCCAGCATCGACGGCCTGGTCGCAGGTCAGGTGGAGAAGCTGGCCGAAGGCCGCGACATTCTCACGCGCGCCCTCGAAGCCGATCTGGCCAAACTGGCCGAAAGCCGCTCCAGCATCGACGGCCTGGTCGCCGGTCAGGTGGAGAAGCTGGCCGAAGGCCGCGACATTCTCAAACGCGCGCTCGAAGCCGATCTGCAGAAGCTGACCGAGAGCCGCGGCGACATCGATGACATCATCTCCGGCCATGTCGGCAAGCTCGCCGAAGGCCGCAACATGTTGAGCCGCGCTCTGGAAGACGATCTCGGCAAGCTCGCCGAGACCCGCAAGGATGTCGATCGTTCCCTGTCCGGCCACATCGACCAGATCGCTGCCAGGAGCACCGACATTTCGGCCGCGATCGCAGCCGATGTGGACAAGATCGAGCAGGCGTTCAGCCGCCAGACCGGTATCATCGAGGAACGCGCCGGGACCATGGAGCGCGCGCTCTCGACCGGTGTCGACAATGTTCGCGGCGTACTCGAGAGGAGCGCGGTCTTCGTTGCCGGCGCATTGCGTGAAAAGGTCCTGGAAGTCACCAGCGCGCTGCATGAGCAGGCCGGCGCGGCCTTCAGCGACGCGGATCGCAAGATCGCCGAGCGCGCCGAACAGACGTCCGCGGCCCTGTTGGCGCGGGCCGAAGACATTGCCCGTACCTTCGAGGAGGCCGATCGCCGCCTCCACGCCCGTGCGGAAGATACGTCGAACGCCTTGCTTGCCCGTGCCGACGATACCTCCAGCTCCCTGCTGGCCCGTGCCTACGAAACCGCCGATCAGCTGGCTGCCCGTGCCAGCGAAATCGCCGGCACCTTCGACAGGGCGGACCAGAGGCTCGCCGCGCGCACCCAGCAAACCGCCGATCAGCTAAACGCCCGTGTAAGCGAAATCGCCGGCACCTTCGACGCGGCGGACCAGAAGCTCGCCGCGCGCGCTCGGGAAACCGCGGATCAGCTTGCTGCCCGGGCCCAGGAAACCGCCGATCATCTGGCTGCCCGCGCGGGCGAGATCGTCGGTACGTTCGACGACGCCGACCAGAAGCTGGTTGCCCGTGCCGTCGAGACGGCACAGTCGCTGGCCGCCCGCGCCGGCGACATCCTGCGTAACTTCGAAAGCGCCGACCAGAGGCTCGGCATGCGTATCGGCGAATCGGCCGAGGCGCTCGCCGCCCGTGCATCCGATCTCGGCCGTATCTTCGACGCCGCCGACCAGCAATTGGTCGCGCGCATCGCGGAAGGGTCGGACGCGCTGTCCAACCGTGCGTCGGAAATCGGCCGTATCTTCGACGAGGCGGACCAGCGTCTGGTTACGCGCATCGCCGACAGTTCTTCGACGATCGGCGAGCACGCGCAGACCATCGTCGGTGCTTTCGCCAGCACCGAGCAGAGGGTCGCCGACCGTGCGCGCCAGACCGGCCAAGAACTGGCCGTGCATGCCCGCGAAATTGAGCAGGCGCTTGCCGGCGCCGACGAGCGTCTGGCATCGAGCGCGGCGGCCGCGGCCGCTCGCGTCGAGGAGCAGATCGCCGGGGTCGAGAACCGGCTCGCCAACACCACGGAAACGATCGGCCAGAGGCTCAACGAGCAGGTTTCGACCGCCGAGGCACAGCTCGTTTCGCGCGCCAATGTGATCGCGGAGACCTTTACCGCGGTTGGCCAGCATATCGGCCAAAGCACCAACGACGCCGCCAAGACGATCGGCGCCAATACCCGCGAGCTCAACTCCATGCTCGCGGCGAGGTCGGCCGAGATGTCGAAGATCCTCGATGAGACCGCACGGCCGTTGGTCGAGCGCTTCGCCCAGGGTGGCTCCGAACTGCAAAAGAGCATGGAAGAGGTCACCGAACGCGCCGCCGAGAAGCTGCGCAGCGAGAATGCAGCTCTCGTCAACGCGCTCGCCAGCCGCACCGCCGAGACCTTGTCCGCGGTCGAAGGCGCCCGCTCGTCGCTGTCCGACAGCGTCGCCGACCTCATCGGCCGTATGACCAAGTCCAGTTCGCAGCTCGGTCAGTTGATCGAGCAGGCCGCGGTCAATCTCGGCCAGGTCGACGAACGCCTGACGGGAAGCACGCAAAGCTTCGCGGCCACCACCGAAAAGGCGGCCCAGACCTTTGCCAGCTCGGCGCGCCTGGTCGATTCCAACACCACAAGGCTGACGGAGCTGTCGTCGTCGACCTTGCGCGAGGTGGCATCGATCGCCACCAAGTTCGACGAGCATAGCCGCCTGCTGGCCAGCGCTTCGGACCTCCTGAGCTCGGCCCAGAGCAACCTCGAGCACACGCTGGAAAGACAGTCGTCGCTTGAAGATCTCGCCGTTGGCCTGGTCAAGAAATCGGAGGACCTCGAAAGGGTCATGCGCTCCTTCGAAAACCTCGTCGGCCAGACGTTGCAGAACGCCGAGGGCAAGACGCTGGAGTCCGCCGACAAGATCCGCAACGCCATCACCGATGTCGTCGATTCGGCCACCAAGCGCTTCGCCGATGCGACCGAGGAGATGCGTCGCACCGCCGGCTCGATCAAGAGCGAACTCGACCTCACCCGCGCCGAACTCAAGAAGGGCGTCATCGAGATGCCGGAAGAGGCAAAGGAATCGACCTCTGCCATCCGCCGCGCCGTCTCGGAGCAGATCAATGCCTTGAAGGAGCTTTCGGACATCGTTGCGAAGTCCGGTCGCGGCGGCGACGCCTCGGAGCCGCGCGGCCTGCGCCCGGCGCCGCAAGCGCCGGCGCCACGCGCCGCCGAACCACCGCGTCGTGCCCCGGCACCGCAGCCGGAACTTCGTGCGCCGCAGGCGCCGCTGGGCGGCACGGTGCTGCGCGGCACGCTCGACCTCGAGCGCCCGGCCGAAGCGGCATCGCGCCCGCGCTCCGACGCCAGTGCCCGGGCGCCACAGGGCGGCTGGGTGCGCGATCTCCTGACCGCGGCATCGAACGACGCGGACCTCAGGCCCACGGCACCGGCAGCGCCCGCGGAAGCACCGCGCGCAACCCCTGCCCAGCGCTCGCCGTTGCATGTCGTGGAATCGCTGAACTCGCTCTCCGTCGACATCGCGCGGGCCATCGACCACGATGCCTCGATCGAGTTGTGGAACCGCTATCGGCGCGGCGAGCGTGACGTCTTCACCCGCCGGCTCTACACGCTGAAGGGTCAGCAGACATTCGACGAAATTCGCCGCAAGTATCAGGCCGAGGCCGAATTCCGCGCCGCCGTCGACCGCTACTGCGACGACTTCGAGAAGCTGCTCAAGGATGTGTCGCGCAACGATCGCGACAACATCATGGCCCAGACCTATCTCACGTCGGATACCGGCAAGGTCTACACCATGCTGGCGCACGCCAGCGGCCGCCTGCACTAAGCCAGGAATTGAACAGGCGGGGCCATGGTCCCGCCTGTGCCTGAACTAAACTTTTCGGCGCATGCTGACCCTGTTCCCATGGGGCGCTGTTCTGTCCTGGGACAAGGACGAACTGAACATGATCGCCATCAGTTGCTATTCGCGGGCATTTCCCCTTCCATCCCGGCCACCCGGTTTGGCAACGCCGTAAAGCTCGCGGTTGGGATACCGATCAAGGATTTGGCCAGGACGCCGAGCAACAAGCTTGCGGACCATTATGGCGTCGACCACCCGCCGTTGCAGGGACACGACGCGCTCGACGATGCGCCGTCCCCGATCTACACCTTGCAGCACCTGATGAAGACTGGAAAGCTGCGGCCTGATGCCTTCGAGCGCCGGCAGAAAGCGTCGCCGCCCCTGGCGCTCAGATCACCGAATCGGTCCAACGAACGATCTGCTTGGCGGCATCCCCGAACGCGCTGTCGAGCGCACTGACATAGGCGGAATTGCCGCGCCCCGAAACGGGCGCGGTCGCGGTGAAGCTCTTGGAAGCGCGCACCTCGCCATTGCGGTCGTTGAGGATGCGCACGAACAGGTCAACCTCGGCGTGTTCGCCGCCCTCGACGCGCACTTCGAAGGATCGGATCTCGACAATCACCTGGTAATCGATCGCCAGCCCCTCGCCCGGCTTGCCGACGCCGGCAAAACTGCCCGAGCGCTGGAACGTCTCGGCCAACCGCGCCTGCACGATCAGCGGCAGCCGGTCAGCCCATTGCGCGCCCTTCAGATACTGGATCGAGCGGTCGGAGGGCTTGATGACGATGTTCTGGCTGTCCAGCGCCTTGAGCGCCGAAGGCTGCGCAATCAGGATCTGGCGACGGCTGTGGCCATGTGCCTCGACCGAAGGTGCCGACAGCTCAAACGTGTCGAGCGGCGCGGGTCCGCCGCCCGGCAGAGCCGCGCAACTGGCGAGGGCCAAGGCAAGCAATGCCACGCCCGATCTGGACACAATCGACTTCACGCACGCCCCCTACTATCCCCGTTATTTATCGACCTCAAAAATAACCTACATCCGCAATGATTGTTTCTGGGGCGAGCAGACGCCCAAGTCAACGCCGCGCCCTGCCGTCGAACTGCCGAACCTCGCCTTCGCCACCCGAGAGAATGCGCTGCGGGTTGCGGCTGAGATCTGTCACCGCCTCCTCGATGCGGCTGATCGAACGGCGGCTGTCCTGCACCAGCGCCTCGACGTTCGAAAGGCCCTGGCCCGAAAAGCGCGCCAGATTGTCGGTGATGGTCCCAAGCCGCGCATTCAGCGTATCGGCAACCTGCTTGAATGATTTCAGCGTCGCCCTGGCATCGGCCATCACGCCATCGGCCTGGCCCGATCCGAGCAAGGTGTCGACCCTGGCGAGGATGCCGTCGACACGCACCGAAGCATCGTTGAGCCGTTGCGCAAGCTGCTTGGCGTCCTTGATGGTCTGGTCGATATCGTCGGCGCGGTTGGCGAACTTGTTGGTCACGACGGCGATATCGGCGGCGGCCTTGTTGGCGCTTTCACTGGCCTTCTGGATGTTGGCCAAAGCCGTACGCACCTGCGTCGGGTCGATGCCGTCGAGCACCCCGTCGACCTTGGCCAACGTGCCTTGCGTCTGCTTGGCGAAGTCATTGACCGACCCGACCGCGGTATCGACATTCCTGATGACGCCGTCGAGCTGCCGTGACGTTTCCTTGAGGTTCGCGGTCACGGTATCGACATTGGCCACGATGCTCTTGATCTTGTCCTTGTCGACGGCATTGAGCAGTCCTTCCGCCGCCTTCAACGTGCCGTCGAGTTTGCCGGACACACCCTTCAACTCGTCGGAGAGCGCGCTGACGCTGGACAGGAACTTGTCGATGCCGTCGGAATTCCTGGCCAGCGCATCGGAGAAGGTCTGAACGTTGTGCACGGTCTGCGTCAGCGGTCCGCGGACATCCTTGGTGAAGCCCTCGAGTTCGCTCAGCACCTTGTCGGCGCGGTTGAAGATGTTCTGCGCGGTCTGCAGCAGATTGGTCACGGCCGACGGGTTGGCGATGATCTCAGCGACCTTGCCTTCCTTTTCCGCCTGGTCGAGCAGCTTCACTTCCTTGGGATCGGCGCCCTTGAGTTCGATATTGGCCTGACCGGTAAGACCGGCAAGGCCGATATCGGCCTGCGTCGACTTGGTGATCGGCGTCAGCCGATCGATCTCGGTGTCGGCGATGGCGACAGTCGGATTGTCGACGTCGATATAGACACGCTTGACGTCACCGACCTTGACGCCGTTGAACAGCACGAAGCTGCCGCGGCCGAGGCCGGAAGCCGAGCCCGGGATGCGCACGCGCAGCAGGGCCGTCTCCCCCCTGTCACCGATCGCGGCCGTCCAATAGACGAAGCCGAACGCCGCCAGGATCGCAACCAGCGTGAAAATGCCGACAATGACGTAGTTGGCTCTGGTTTCCATTGCTTCACTTATGGCTATGCACGCGTGGCAAGATCAAGTTGCCGGGCGCGTTTTCCGCGGAAATAGGATTTTACCCACGGCTCCTCGCTCCTCAGCATGTCGTCGATTGTGCCCTCGACCAGCACCTTTTTCTTGCCGAGCACCGCCACGTGGTCGCAAGCGGTGAACAGGGTGTCCAAGTCGTGCGTGACCATATAGACGGTCAGATCCATGGTGTCGCGCAGCTTGACGACGAGTTCGTCGAACTCGGCCGCGCTGATCGGGTCGAGGCCGGACGTCGGCTCGTCGAGGAAAACGATGTCCGGATCGAGCGCCAGGGCGCGCGCAAGCGCGGCACGCTTGATCATGCCGCCGGAGAGCTCTGACGGGAATTTCTGCGCCGCATCCGGCGGCAGCCCAACCAGCTCGATCTTGAGCAGCGCCAGCTCGTCCATCAGCTTCTTCGGCAGGTCGAGATATTCGCGCATCGGCACCTGCACGTTCTCCAGCACGGTCAGTGCCGAAAACAGGGCGCCATGCTGGAACAGCACGCCAAGGCGCATGTCGATGCGCAGCCGCTCGATGTCGCTTGCCTTGTCGACATCGACCCCGAACAGCCGGATCGTTCCGGACTGCTTGGGCATCAACCCGAGAATGGTTCGCAACAGGACGGACTTGCCGGCGCCCGACGCACCGACGAAACCCAGGATCTCGCCGCGTTTGATGTCGAGCGACAGCTTGTCGAGGATCTGCTTGTCCTCGATGGCAACCGTGACGTCGCGCACCGAGAGCACAATTTCGCTCTCGTCCTGCTCCTGCGTCGTCGCCCCATTGCCCTTCGCCATCTTAGAACTCGATCGCTGCGTAGAACATGGCGAAAAGCCCATCGAGGATGATGACGACGAAGATCGACTTCACCACCGAGGCGGTCACGTGCTGGCCGAGCGACTCGGCGCTGCCGCCGACCTTCATGCCTTCGACGGAAGCGATGGTGCCGATGATCATCGCCATGAACGGAGCCTTGATCAGTCCGGCAAAGATGGTGCTGAGATCGATGGCGACGCGCAGCCTGTCGAGGAAAGCGGCCGGTGGAATGTCGGAATAGAGCCAGGCCGCGACGATGCCGCCGCCGAGTGCGGCGAAGTTGGCGATGATCGTCAGGCACGGCAAGGCGATCACCAGCGCAACCAGGCGCGGAAAGACCAGGACGCCGATCGGATTGAGACCGATGACCTTCAGCGCGTCGACCTCCTCGCGCATCTTCATCGAGCCGATCTCGGCGGTGATCGCGCTGCCGGAGCGGCCGGCGATCATGATTGCCGTCATCAGCACGCCGAGTTCGCGCAGGATCAGCACGCCGACGAGGTCGACGACGAAGATATCGGCGCCGAAATAGCGGAGCTGATAGGCGCCTTGCTGGGCAACGATGGCACCGACGATCGCCGACATCAGCACCACCACCGGAATGGCGCCGACGCCCATGCGATCGATCTGGTTGAAGATCGCCGCCGGGTTCACGGCATGGCCGCGGCCGAGCTTCATCTGCGCGCCGCGGATGGTGGCGCCCAATATGTTCATCGAGGCGAGGAAATCGTCGCGCATCTCGTAGACGCGCCGGCCAACCGCCTCCAGGGCACGAATGATGATGTTCGGCGGCGGCGCCGGTCCCGATTCGGGCTCGCGGCGCACGGCTTCGCCCACGGCGTCGAGCAGGATCGAAGCGATCTCGCTTTGACCCTGCAACTGGACCTCGACGTTCTTCTTCTCGAAGACGCTGACCAGCCGGTCGATCAGCCAGGCGCCGGCGGTATCGATTTTCTCGATTTTCGAAAGATCGAGGGCCAAGGTCTTGAAACCGCTTCGTTTCTCGATCTTGCGCATGTCGGCGTCGATCAGCGCGACGGTCCGTGTGGTCCAGATCCCGGAGAACGCGCAACCGAGAACGCCGCCCTCCTCGCCGACCGCCACGCGTGGGTCGTGGTCAGCCTCCGAGGCGGTCGTACCGCTTGCGTTGCGCTTGCCTATGGTCAACATGGCGTCCTGTTTAGCCTGATGGGTCCGATCTTGTCGATTTGCCGACAACCCTTCTCGCATAGCCGGAGCAGAAAAATATGGCGCGTGTCATTTCGGTCGAGGCGGAACGTTTCCCGATCGCCGGAACCTTCACCATTTCGCGCGGCTCCAAGACCGAGGCCGAGGTCATCACCTGCACGATCCGTGAAAACGGGCATGTCGGGCGCGGCGAATGCGTTCCCTACAAGCGCTACGGCGAGACCATGGACGGTGTGCGCGACGCAATAGAGGCGATGCGCGAACAGGTTGCCGGCGGCATGGATCGGACCGCCCTGCTCTCGGCCATGGCGGGCGGCGCCGCGCGCAACGCTGTAGACTGTGCCCTTTGGGATCTCGAGGCAAAGATCAGCGGAATACCGGTGGCCGACGCCATGCATGCCGTTCCGCTGTCGAGCCTCGAAACAGCCTATACATTGTCGCTTGCCGAACCGGAGGCGATGGCGGCGCAGGCGCGTGCCAATGCCATGCGGCCTCTGCTCAAGGTCAAGATCGGGGGCGAAAACGACATGGCCAGGATTCGAGCCGTCACGGAAGCTGCGCCGCAAAGCCGTATCATCCTCGATGCCAATGAGGGGTGGACCGACGAGAACATTGAGGCCAATCTCGCCTTTGCCGCACAACATGGCATCGCGCTTGTGGAACAGCCCCTGCCCGCCGGACACGACGAGATCCTGCGCCGGATTGCGCATCCGGTGCCGATCTGTGCCGACGAAAGCGTGCATGAGACAAAGGACCTCGGTTCGCTGGTCGGCCTCTATGACGCGGTCAACATCAAGCTCGACAAGACGGGCGGCCTGACGGAGGCGCTCGTGCTTCGCGACCGGGCTCGGGATCTGGGGGTCGGCATCATGGTCGGATGCATGGTCGGCACATCGCTGGCGATGGCACCGGCGGTGCTGCTTGCGCAAGGAGCCGACTTCGTCGACCTCGACGGCCCGCTGCTGCTTGCGCGCGACCGCCAGCCGGGCCTGGTCTACAAGGGTTCGCTGGTCTCACCGCCGGACCGGGTGCTGTGGGGCTGACCGCGCGGCAAGCCAGATCAGCACCAGGCCGACGATCGCGATCGGGATCATCGCCAGGAAACCGTCGACCCCGAAACGGTCATAGAGCGGACCGGAGGCGAGCGTGACGGCGGCCATGAAGAAGCCGTTGAAGAAATAGGCGATGCCTTGCGCGGCGCCCGTGCGCTCTTCCGAGACGGTCTCGCCGATCATTTTCTGCAGGCCGATCAGCACCATCGCGACGGACACCGAATGCAGAGACTGCACGGCGAAGAAGCCGGCGATGCCAAGGCCGAGCGGCCATACCAGTGGAAAGATGATCCAGCGCACAATCGACCCGATGCCGGCGATGACCATCACCCTGACGACGGGCACGGAGGCAAAAATGCGGTTGAAAAACAGAAACATGCAGACTTCGGACACCACGCCCCAGGCCCACAGCAGGCCGACGACCGAATCGCTGAGGCCGATCGACTTCCAGTAGATGGAAACGAAGCCGTAGAGGAATGCGTGGCTGGCGGTGATGATGCCGACGCCAAGGGTGAAGTAGAGGAAATAGGCGTTGAACAGGCTCGGCGCCGCGTGCTGGATTTCCACGGCCGACAGCGGCGACGCCTTGCGCGGCCGTCCCATGCGCGGCGCCGCCAAGCCCGCGACGAGTGCCGCGCCAAGGGCCAGGAATATGATGACCGGAACGGCTTGAGGGCCGGTGGCCGCCAGGATGAAGCCCCCCGCGACATTGGCGCAGAGATAACAGATCGACCCCCATTTGCGCATGCTGGCGTAGTTCGAGCCGAAGCGGCGCACGCCCGAAAGCGCAAGCGAATCGGCGATCGGCGAATGCGCGTCCAGACGATGGTCAGCGCCAGCGACACAGCCAGCACCGCCGCGTAGGTCGGCGTGAGAAAATACCCTGCTGACAAAAGCAGCGCGGCCGCCACCAGCGCGACATAGATATCGGCGCGGTCCCTCGCCCGATCGGCGAGTGTCGTCAGCAACGGCGTCGTCACCACGCGCATGAACATGGGCGCCGCCAGGATGACGGCGATCTGCTCGGCGCGAAACCCCTTGGCCTGCAGCCAGAGGGGGAAATAGGGCAGATGCGTGCCAAGCGACAGGAACAGCGTGCCGAAGATCAGGCTCATGCGCAGTTCGAAATGACGCGGCTTGACGAGCTGTTCTGGGGAAAGCGGCGGCAGGGACATGAATCGATCCAATCACGCCGCAATCGATCGGCCGATCAGCAGCGTGGATCGACCCTTAACATAGCGGAAAACCGGGCGAAACCGGTTGGACTAATCGATTAATGCCGAACTCTCGTGGGAATTCGGCTCAAGCCGCCTGCACGACCCGATCTTCGATGAGCAACGGGATGAAAGGCTCGTCCGGCGCCTCGGGCAGGACATGCGCCCAGGTCAGGATTTCCATCCGGCCGTCGAAATGTTCGACCACGGCCGTGCAGCTCTCCACCCAGTCGCCGGTGTTGATGTAGCGCACGTCCTCGAAATTCTCGATCGCCGCATGGTGGATATGGCCGCAGATGACGCCGTCGACATGCGAGCGGCGCGCCTCCTCGGTGAGCACGGTCTGGAACGAGCCGATGAAGTTGACCGCCTTCTTGACCTTGACCTTTGCCCAGGACGAGAACGACCAGTAGGGCAGGCCGAGCAATTGGCGCAGCCGCGTCACCACGCGGTTGACGATCATCGCGGCGTCATAGGCATGATCGCCGAGATAGGCGAGCCAGCGCTGATTGTGGACGACGGTGTCGAACTGGTCGCCATGGATGACGAGCAGGCGCTTGCCATCGGCGGTTTCGTGGATCGCACGGTCGGCGACGACGATGCCGCCGAAATGCACGCCCTGGAACTGGCGAGCGAACTCGTCATGGTTGCCGGCGATATAGGTAATGCTGGCGCCCTTGCGCGCCTTGCGCAGCAGTTTCTGTACGACGTCGTTGTGGCTTTGCGGCCAGTGCCAGCTGCGCCGCAGCCGCCAGCCGTCGACGATATCACCGACCAGATAGATGATGTCGGCGTCATGGTAGCGCAGGAAATCGATCAGGAACTCGGCCTTCGCCGCCTTCGAGCCCAGATGGACGTCGGAAATGAACATGCTGCGGAAAGTGCGGGGCTCTTGGCCTGACATCGCGATTTCACCCTTGCTTTCGAGCAGCCTATGCCCCGATTCATGCAACAACCGTATGACGGTTGCGATTGGTCCAGCGCTGGCGCTAGCCTGACGGGCAAATCACAGGAGAAATCGTCATGGATCTCGGCATCAGGGGAAAGAAGGCAATCGTCTGCGCTTCGAGCAAGGGGCTTGGGAAAGGCTGTGCCATGGCGCTGGCCGAAGCCGGTTGCGATATCGTCGTCAACGGCCGCAACGCGGAGCTGGTGGCGAAAACCGCCGCCGAGCTGCGCCAGCGCTATGGCGTGACGGTGATGGAAGTCGTCGGCGACGTTTCGAAACCGGAGGTGCAGAAGGCGCTGCTTGCCGCCTGTCCCGAACCCGACATCCTCGTCAACAACAATGGCGGGCCGCCGCTTCGCGATTTCCGCGAGCTCGATCGCGCCAAGATCCTCGAAGGCGTCACCCAGAACATGGTGACGCCGATCGAGCTGGTGCAGGCCGTCCTCGATGGCATGGCGGCGCGCGGCTTCGGCCGTATCGTCAACATCACCTCACTGTCGGTCTATGTCCCCATCCCCGGCCTTGACCTGTCGTCCGGCGCGCGCGCGGGCCTGACCTCGTTCCTTGCCGGCGTGGCGCGAACGGTGATCGACCGCAACGTCACCATCAACTCTCTCTTGCCCGGCAAGCTCGACACCGACCGGCTGCGCGGCCCGCACGAGGCCGGCACGGTCGAGGATCCCGCCGCGGCCGCGGCGCGCAAGACCCGCATCAGCGCCGATGTGCCGGCCAAGCGACTCGGCACGCCGGAGGAATTCGGCCAGATCTGCGCCTTCCTGTGCTCGGTTCATGCCGGCTATCTGACCGGACAGAACATACCCGTCGACGGGGGTCTCTACGTCAGCGCCTTCTGATCGGAGGGGCGGCAAAGCGGCGCGACTCATCTGGCATGAAACAGCCGCAAGTACCTGATATATAGTGATTTTCGACGCGCCGACCCATAAAGCCACCGGCGCGTCAATTAGCGTCGCGAAAACCGCTGACCTCATGCTAAAAGGACTCTCGAAGCAGGTTTCGAGGGAGCGGCCGCATGGAAGGCGAGAACAAGAAAACAGCACGTTCGGACCTCGACGAAGCCGCCCTCTACTTCCACAAGCACCCAACGCCGGGAAAACTTGAGATCCAGGCCACCAAGCCGCTCGGCAACCAGCGCGACCTGGCGCTCGCCTATTCGCCCGGCGTGGCCGCCCCCTGCCTCGAAATCCGCGACGACCCGGCGACCGCCGCCGACTACACGGCCCGTGCCAATCTGGTGGGTGTCGTCTCCAACGGCTCGGCCGTGCTGGGCCTCGGCAATATCGGCCCGCTGGCCTCGAAGCCGGTCATGGAAGGCAAGGCGGTCCTGTTCAAGAAATTCGCCGGTATCGATGTCTTCGACATCGAGATCGACGCCCCGGAGATCGAGCGCATGGTCGAGACCGTCGCCGCTCTCGAGCCCACTTTCGGCGGTATCAACCTAGAGGACATCAAGGCGCCGGAGTGTTTTGAAGTCGAGGAACGGCTGAAGGCCCGCATGGGCATACCGGTGTTCCACGACGACCAGCACGGCACCGCCATCATCGTCGCCGCCGCCGTGCTCAACGGGCTGGAATTCGCCGGCAAGACCATATCGGACATCAAGATCGTCACCTCCGGCGCGGGTGCGGCCGCGCTCGCCTGCCTGAACCTCTTGGTCTCACTTGGCGCCAAGGTCGAAAACATCTGGGTCACCGACCGCTTCGGCGTCGCCTACAAGGGCCGGGCCGACGAGATGGATCGCTGGAAAGACCCCTATGTGAAGGACACCGAGGCGCGCACGCTTGCCGATGTCCTCCCAGGCGCCGACGTTTTCCTCGGCCTTTCGGCGGCGGGCGTGCTGAAGCCGGAACTGCTCGAGCATATGGCGCCGAAGCCCTTGATCCTGGCGCTGGCCAACCCCAATCCGGAGATCATGCCGGAAGCGGCGCGCGCGGCGCGTCCCGACGCCATGATCTGCACCGGCCGGTCCGATTTTCCCAACCAGGTCAACAACGTGCTCTGCTTTCCCTACATCTTCCGGGGAGCGCTCGACTGCGGTGCCAGCGCCATCAACGAGGAGATGAAGATGGCCGCGGTGCGGGCCATCGCCGCCCTTGCCCGCGAGGAGCCATCGGACGTCGCCGCACGCGCCTATTCCGGCGAGACGCCGATCTTCGGACCCGAATTCCTGATCCCCTCGCCCTTCGATCCGCGTCTCATCCTGCGCATCGCGCCGGCGGTTGCCAAGGCGGCATGCGACACCGGTGTCGCCACACGGCCGATCACCGACTTCGCCGCCTATGTCGACAAGCTCAATCGCTTCGTCTTCCGCTCCGGCCTGGTGATGAAGCCGGTGTTCTCGTCCGCCAAGGCTTCGAGCGCCAAGCGCGTCATCTATGCCGATGGCGAGGACGAGCGCGTGCTACGCGCCGCCCAGGTGGTGCTCGAGGAAGGCATCGCCGAGCCGATCCTGATCGGCCGTCCGCATGTCATCGAAGTCAGGCTGAAACGCTACGGCCTGCGCATCAAGCCGGGCGTCGATTTCGGCCTGATCAACCCCGAGGACGATCCGCGCTATCGCCACTATGTCGACCTCCTGATCGAACTCGCGGGCCGGCGCGGCGTGACGACGGAGGCCGCGCGCACGATGGTGCGCACCGACAATACGGTGATCGCGGCCCTGGCGCTGAAGCGCGGCGATGCGGACGCCATGGTCTGTGGCCTCGAAGGGCGCTTCGAGCGGCATCTGCGCAACGTCACGCTGATCATCGGGCCGCGCACCGGCATCAGGGACCATGACCTGTCGACGCTGTCGATGCTGATCTCGCAGCGCGGCATCATCTTCCTTACCGACACCCACGTCTCCGTCGACCCGACGGCCGAGGAGATCGCCGAGATGACCGTGCTGGCGGCGGAGGAAATCCAGCGCTTCGGCATCGAGCCGAAGGCAGCGCTGCTCTCCCATTCCGACTTCGGCTCGCGCGATTCGCCGAGCGCGCTCAAAATGCGGCAGGCGGCGGCGATCCTGGCGCGGATCGCGCCGGAACTGCAGTGCGACGGCGAAATGCATGCCGATTCCGCTTTGTCGGAACATCTGCGCCAGCGCGTCTATCCGCATTCGCGCCTGAAGGGCGAAGCCAATCTCCTGGTGTTCCCGAACCTCGATTCGGCCAACATCACGCTGACGGCACTGCGCGCCATGATGGACGCGCTGCATGTCGGACCGATCCTGCTCGGCACCGACAAGCCGGCGCACATTCTGACGCCTTCGGTCACGTCACGCGGTGTGGTCAACATGACGGCGCTGGCCGTGGTCGAGGCCGCGCACAAGGCACAGGCGATCGCCAACCTGGGCTGAGCCAAGATTTCGCGGTAAACTGCGATTAACCGCGAACACGGTAGCCTTGCGGACGATGGCGGAGTTGGGCGGATGACAGGCGGAGGGTGGAAGCAGGCGTATGCTGCCGTGCTGCTCGGCCTCTTCCTGTCCGGCGCCGCGATCACCGAGCCACAGGCCGCCTCGCGGGTCTGCCGCCAGTTGGAGGCCGATCTTGCCGCGGCTTCGCGCGGCGGCGGCGGTCCGGCAATGATCCGGAAATACGATGCAGCGATCGATAGGCAGCGCCAACAGATATCGAGGGCGCGCGATCAGGCGAGCAGCGCCGGGTGCGGGTTTTCGCTGTTTGCCCGCAACATCAATCAATGCGCCGGGCTCAACGCCACCATCGAGCGCATGAACGCCAATCTCGACAGCCTGCAGGCCAAGCGTGCACAGCTCGCCGGCGGCGGCTCACGCCATGATCGTGGCCGAATCCTGGCGGCGCTCGACGCCAATGGCTGCCGCGACGACGCTGCTCCCCAACGCCGCGCTCCGCAGCAGGACGCCGACCGTGGGGAAGACGACAACACGAACCTGTTCGACCAGCTTTTCGGCGGCGACAGCCGACAGGTCGATACATTGGACCAGCCCGTTGATTCCGGCGAGGAGCGCAACATCCGCCGCGTCCTGAACCTGTCCGGCACTCCGGATTTTCAGGGCACGGGCGGCGAATTTCACACCACCTGCGTGCGCACCTGCGACGGCTATTTCTTTCCCATGTCGAACGCCGCCTCGGCCAGCGATTTCGAACGCGACCAGAAGAATTGCGAATCGAGCTGTCCCGGCACCGAGATGCAGGTCTTCTATTCGCGCGGCATGGATGATGATTCGGCCTCGATGACGTCATCGGTCACCGGCAGGCCCTACAGTGAATTGCCGACCGCCTATCTCTACAAGCAGTCCAACATGTCGCGGCCGCCGGCCTGCGGCTGCAACGCCGCGCAGAATTTCCAGATCATTGGCGGCAATCCGTCGAACCCGACGCAACCGCAGCCCGAAGCGGCCGCGGCGCCTTTCGTTCCCGTTCCGGCCTCCAAGCCAGATCCGGGTGCCGACCCGGAAACGCTGGCCAACAGAGAAGGCGGGCTCGACCGCGAAGCCATCAAGCGGCTTTCCGCGAAGCCTGTGACGTCGCCCGTCTCAGCCCTGCCGCCGGAGCAGCGTAAGGTCAGGGTCGTCGGGCCAACGTTCCTTCCCGACCCATCAGCGGCAATAAATCTGCAAGCTCCGGCCCCGAAGGCCGTCCAGTAAGGGCAAGTCTGAGCGGCATGAACAGCCCCTTGCCCTTGCGCCCGGTCGCTTCCCTGATCTTGCCCGTCCAGTCCTTCCAGACCGTTCCGTTCCAGGGCTCCTCTGGCAGGATATCAAAGGCCTGATGCAGAAAATCGCGATCGTCGGCGGAGAACTCGGATCGCTCCGGCGGCCCCTCGCGCAGGATGCGCCACCAGCCGACCGCATCAGCGAGCCGGTCAAGATTGCCGCGCACCGCCAGCCAGAAGGGTTCTGCTTGTTCGCCGGAGATACCAAGCACCATCAGCCTGTCTCGTGCCTCGTCGAACGGCATATGGTGCAGCAGCACGCGGTTGAGCACGAAAAGCTCGTCCGGATCGAACTTGGCCGACGATTTCGACGTCGCGGCCGGGTCGAAATGACCGGCTAGTTCGGTCAGGTCATGCGCGGCCGCGACGTTTTCCGAAGTCCCGACCAGCACGGCCAGCGAAGCGACGGCCATCGGCTCGATGCCATCCTCGCGCAGGCTTTCAATGGACAGCGCCCCGGTGCGCTTCGACAGTCCCTCGCCCGACACGGTGGTCAAGAGATTGTGGTGGCCGAAGACCGGCGGTTCGGCGCCCAGCGCCTTGAACAGAGCGATCTGCACGCCGGTGTTGGTGACATGGTCGTCGCCGCGGATGACGTGGCTGACTCCCATATCGATGTCGTCGACGACGGATGGCAGCGTGTAAAGGTAGGTGCCGTCCTCGCGCACCAGGACCGGGTCGGACAGGGAGGCCAGATCGACGGTTTCCTCGCCACGCACCAGATCGTTCCAGTGGACCTCGGTACGCTCCGGCTGCTGTGGATCGCCGGTGAAATTGGGCAGCAGGAAGCGCCAGTGCGGCCTGCGGCCATCGGCCTGATATTCGGCAATCTGATCGTGGGTCAGCGCCAAGGCCTCGCGGCCGTAAACCGGCGGCAGGCCGCGCGTGCGGCGCACTTTGCGCCTGAGATCCAGTTCCTCCGGCGTTTCGTAGCAGGCGTACAGAACCCCCGCCGCCTTCAGCCGCTCGACCGCCGCGTCATAGACCTCGAAGCGCCGCGACTGATATTCGGTGGCGTCCGGGAAAATGCCCAGCCAATGCAGGTCGTAGAGGATGGCGTCGGAGAATTCCTGCTTCGAGCGGGCGATGTCGGTGTCGTCGAAGCGCTGGATGAAGCGGCCCTTGTTGTTCACGGCAAACAGCCAGTTGAACAAAGCGGTGCGCGCATTGCCGATATGGATGCGGCCGGTCGGTGACGGAGCGAAACGAACGGTAACTGTCATGAGCGGGGCGTACCGGATGCCTTTGTGATTGACAAGATGCGCCCCCGCACCGTGCCGCAGACATAGAACATGGCGCGCGTGTTGAAAAGACCGGGGCCATGCGTCACGCATGGCCCCGGTTCGGTCAGATCACCAGCCCCTTGGTCAGTTCGAGCGCCTGGCGCTCGAACAGGCGGCGGTAGATGCCGCCCTTCAGCCGGATCAGCTCGTCATGCGACCCTTCCTCGACGATCTTGCCGCGATCGAAAACCAGCAGCCTGTCGAGCGCCCGAACCGTCGACAGCCGGTGCGCGATCACAAGCGTCGTGCGGCCGACCATCAGCCGTTCCATGGCTTGCTGGATCAGCACCTCCGATTCCGAATCGAGGCTCGATGTCGCCTCGTCTAGGATCAGGATGCGGGCATCGGCAAGAAAGGCGCGCGCGATGGCCACGCGCTGCCGCTCGCCGCCCGACAGTTTCACGCCACGCTCGCCAACCAGCGTGCCGTAGCCCTTCGGCAGGTTGACGATGAAATCATGCGCGCTGGCCAGCCTGGCGGCATGCTCGATCTCCTCCTGCGTCGCGCTTGGCCTGGCATAGGCGATGTTCTCGGCCAGCGACCGATGGAACAGGATCGGCTCCTGCTGGACGATCGCGATCTGGCCGCGCAGCGACGCTTGCGCCACATCAGAGATATCCTGGCCGTCGATCAGGATCTTCCCGGCATTCACGTCATAGAGCCGCTGGATGAGCTTGACGAAGGTCGTCTTGCCCGAACCCGAATGGCCGACGAGCCCAACACGTTCACCCGGCGCGATGTCGACCGAAAAGTCGCGATAGAGCGGCGACCGGTGATTGCCGTAGTGAAAGGTGACCTTGTCGAAGCCGATGGCCCCTCGCGTGATCCGGATCGGCCTGGCGCCAGGCCGGTCCTCGATGCCGAGAGGCTCGGACTGGAAATCGACCAGTTCCTCCATGTCGTTGATCGAGCGCTGCAGGTTGCGGATGTGCGTGCCGATATCCCGGAGATAACCCTGCAGCACGAAGAACGAGGTCAGCACGAAGGCGACGTCGCCGGCGCTCGCCTGCCCCCACGACCACAGCATCAGCGACAGGCCGATCACCGCGGCCCTCATGACCAGCAGCAGCGCCCCTTGCGTGGTGCCGTTGATGGTGCCGCGCACCCAGGTGCGCCGCGTGCGCGCCCGCCATTTGGCGACCACCCTGGCAAGGCGACGCTCTTCGCGCTCCTCGGCGCCAAAGCCCTTGACCACGGCATTGCAGCTCACTGCATCGGCGAGCGAGCCGCCGAGGCGCGTGTCCCAGGTATTGGCGAGCCTTGCGGCCGGCGCGACATAGCCCAGCGACAGCATCGCCGTCACCGTGATGAACAGTACCGAGCCCGCGGCCACGACCACGCCCATCAGCGGCCAGAACCAGCCGAGCAGCAGCGTCGAACCGACGAGCATGACGACCGACGGCAGCAAGGCGATCAGGATAGTGTCGTTCAGCAGGTCGAGCGCCCACATGCCGCGCGTTATCTTGCGCACGGTCGAGCCGGCGAAGGAGTTGGCATGCCAGTCGGTGGAGAAGCGCTGCACGCGATGGAAGGCGTCTGCGGCAATGTCTGCCATCATCTTCAGCGTCAGCTCGACGATCGCCATGAAGGCAAGGTTGCGCAGCACGACGCCGGTCAGGGCCAGCGCCATCAGCATGGAAAACGCCGTCATCGCGGCATTCCAGGCAATGGGGTCCGCGCCGGCGCTGCTGGCGACGGCATCGACCAGCCGGCCGGAATAGAGAGGTGTCAGGACGTCGGCCAGCGTCGACAGCAGGAAGCCACCCATGATCAGCGAAAGCCGCCAGGGCTGGCGCCGCCAATGGAGAAAAGTGAAGCCAAGAACACTGCGAAACGCGCTCGCGCGCAAATCGATCTTAAAACGAGCCATGATGTCATTCGGGCGCAATAAGCCCGATCCCGGTAAAGTCGAAAACGGAAAAAACCGCGTTGGGGCTGATTGCCCATGAATGCGGAGGTTCGGCTATGGTTGGTCGGCTGCCCAAGGGGGCGACCGGCAGCGGCAAATGCCTTTTCTGCGTCCGGAGTGGTTCCGATACTTCGGAACACCGGCGCAGACCTAGGCCTCGCGGCCTCGCATAACGATGTCAAATCCTGGCATTCGGACCTCCCTGAAGGGAATCGCGGAGAAGTCCTTATAGAGACGCCCTATAGCTTCGCCAAGGCAGGCCGCCGCCGAAACGGCATCTGGTCCAAGCAATGAGACGAATTTGCAACAATTGCACTCATCGCCCGTCAGGACGTCGGTGTACGATCAAGGCGCATATATCGGCCATCGGTCGACGGCCTGAAACCCAGCTTCTCGTACATGCCGTGCGCATCGCTGGTCGACAGGCTCCAGTGCGAAACGGTGCTTAGCTCCTGATGGTCGATAAGTGCCCGCACCAGCCGCAAGCCGATGCCACGCCCGCGATGCTGCGGCCAGACGATGATGTCGGCGAGATAGGCGAACACCGTGCGGTCGGTGATCGCCCTGCCGAAACCGACTTGTTCGCCGTCGATATAGGCGGCGGCGCAGAACGAATTCGCAAAGGCGCGACGATGCATTTCGTCGCTGCGGCCAGCGCCCCAGTAGCTCGCCATCAACAGATCCGACGTCGCCCGGAAATCGATTCGCGACAGGTCGAAGCTGATTTCACAGTCAGGCATGGCTCTATCCTCGCCACAGTGCGGCGAATTTTCGGTCAGCAGGCGAACCGCGCCTACCCGCGATCCCTGAAACGGTTGGTGACGGGATAGCGGCGGTCGCGGCCGAAATTCTTCCTGGTGATCTTCACGCCCGGTGCCGCCTGCCGGCGTTTGTATTCCGCGATGTAGAGCAGATGCTCTATACGCGTCACCGTCGCCCGGTCATGGCCGCGCGCCACGATGTCGTCGACGCCCATCTCGTTCTCGACCAGGCATTCCAGGATATCGTCCAACACCGGATAGGGCGGCAGCGAATCCTGGTCGGTCTGGTTCTCGCGCAATTCCGCCGACGGCGCCTTGTCGATGATATTCTTCGGGATGACCTCGCCCGACGGTCCGAGCGCGCCCGGCGGCACATGGCTGTTGCGCCAGCGCGACAGCGCGTAGACCTGCATCTTGTAGAGGTCCTTGATCGGATTGAAGCCGCCATTCATGTCGCCATAGAGCGTGGCGTAGCCGACGGACATCTCGCTCTTGTTGCCCGTGGTGACGACCATCGAGCCGAACTTGTTGGAAATCGCCATCAGGATGGTGCCGCGCGCACGGCTCTGCAGGTTCTCTTCGGTGATGCCTTCCTTGGTGCCCTCGAAAAGCTGCGTCAGCGCATGCATGAAGCCTTCGACCGGTTCGAAGATCGGCACGATGTCATAGCGGCAACCGAGCGCGCGGGCGCAGTCCTCGGCGTCCTTCAGCGAATCCTTCGACGTGTAGCGGTAAGGCATCATCACCGCGCGCAGCCGTTCCTCGCCAAGTGCGTCGACGGCAAGCGCCGCGCAGATCGCCGAATCGATGCCGCCCGACAGGCCGAGCACGACATTCTTGAAGCCGTTCTTGTTGACGTAGTCGCGCAGACCCAGCATGCAGGCCCGGTAGTCGGCTTCCTCCCGCTCGGGGATTTTCGACATCGGCCCCTCAGAGCAGGCCCAATGATCATCCTGTCTTTTCCAGGTGGTGACGTCGACCGCCTCCTCGAACTGGCTCATCTGGAAGGCAAGCCGTTTGTCGGCGCCAATAGCAAACGACGCGCCGTCGAAGATCAGCTCGTCCTGGCCGCCGAGCTGGTTGGCATAGATGATCGGCAGGCCACACTCGATGACCTGCTTGATGACGACCTGTTGGCGGACATCGATCTTGGCGCGGTAATAGGGCGAGCCGTTCGGCACAAGCAGGATTTCCGCCCCGCTTTCGGCAAGCGTCTCGCAGATGCCGATCTCGCCCCAGATGTCCTCGCAGATCGGAATCCCGATGCGCACGCCGCGGAAATTGATAGGCCCCTGGATCTCGGGCCCAGCCTGGAAGACGCGCTTCTCGTCGAATTCGCCGTAGTTGGGAAGATCGAGCTTGTAGCGTTCGGCGATGATCTTGCCGCCATCGGCGAAGACGATCGAATTGTGCGTGCCGCTCTTGCGCTTCAGCGGCGTGCCGATGACGACGCCGGGGCCGCCATCGGCGGTATCGGCGGCGAAGTCCTGCGCCGCGCGCTCGCAGGCTTTCAGGAAGGCCGGCTTCAGCACCAGATCCTCCGGCGGATAGCCGGCGAGGAAAAGCTCGGTATAGAGCACGAGATCGGCGCCCTGGCGGGCGGCATCCGCCCTCGCCTCGCGAGCTTTGGCGAGGTTGCCGGCGACATCGCCGACAGTCGGGTTGAGCTGGGCGATTGCGATGCGCAGGATGTCAGGCTTCTTGGTCATGCCTGCTGACTTAGCGCGGCAAAATACGCCTCGCAATGGCGTTCGCTTGGACCACCCCAGACCGATTGACGGGCATCAACGGTGTCAGGCCGAATGATTGGGTGAACGGTGTCCAGACCGACGATCAGTCCTCGCCCATATACTCGCGCAGCGCTTGCGGAGAATGGTTGTCACCGATCGACATCGCCAGGATGCGCGAAATGTGCCGCCGCGCCAAACCCGTCTCGGCAGCCCACCGGTTGATCTGCGCCTGGACTTTGTCGAGGTCCTTCTTCGAGGTCGGGCTTTCCGCGATATCGAGCCCGGCGTCGCGAAGTGCCGCCGCCATATCGGTCGAAATGACGAAGGCATCCCAGCCCAGCCAGCGCAGGAAATACTGGCCGGTGTTGCCGCCGAGCCGGCTGCCATGCTTGCCGAGATAGGCCATCAGCCCGACCTGATCATCGGCCGGCCATTCGGCAAGGAAATTGCCGAAGCCGCCATGCTCTTTGGACACGCGCTCGACAAAGGCGGCGTTGTCGCGAACGGACCTGATCTTCTGCGGGTTGCGTACGATGCGCTGATCGGAAGCCAGATCGTGCCAGAAATCGTCAGACTGGAACAACAGCCGCTTCGGCTCGAAACGCAGAAACGCCTCCTCGAAGCCTGGCCATTTCTGCTCGATGACGCGCCAGACGAAACCGGCGGCGAAAATCCGCTCGGCCATCGTCGAGAGAATGCGGTCGTCCGCGATCTCGGCGACGGCGGCGTTGTCGGGCACCGGCCCGAGCAGCGTTGAAAGCTCCGCTTCGCCGCCCTTGCGTTTTGCCGCGCGCAGGCGAATTTTCTGAAAATCGGCCATCGGTCCCTCGCTGTCCGCCGCAATGTATCACTTCCCCTGGGAGCCGGCAGCCTCTACCTCTATCGCCAGCCCAGACCTGGAGACAGCCATGTACAAGACGATCGATGAACTGGCGAATCGTTGGTTCAAGCGACGGCCGGACGGCCTCACCCAGTTGGAGAGCCGTGTACTGCAGTCAACGTTCGAGCGCACCACCATCACCAGGGACACCAACAAGGCTGTCGCCTTCCACCAGACCTTTGGCGACCGGCTTGCCGACACCATCGCCCGCATCGGCGGTTCCTGGTCCTTCATCCTCGCCTTTCTGGCTTTCCTGGTCCTTTGGACCGCTGGCAATGTCTGGCTTCTGTCACGCGATGCCTTCGACCCCTACCCGTTCATCTTCCTCAATCTTGTCCTGTCGATGCTTGCCGCCATTCAGGCGCCGGTGATCATGATGGCGCAGAACCGCCAGATCGAGCGCGACCGCATCGATGCCGCCCATGACTACGAGGTCAATCTGAAGGCAGAGATCGAAATCATGGCGCTGCATGAAAAGCTCGACGAATTGCGCCATAGCCAGATCCTCGGCATGCGCGACGAGATCGTGCGGCTGGCCGAACAGGTGCAGCGGATCGATGAAAGGCTGTCGCAGCAGCAGCCGACTTCATGACCGATACGATCCATCATTTCATCGAACAATACGGGCTGCTTGCGGTCTTTCTCGGCTGCGTTGCCGAAGGGGAAAGTGCGGCCATCCTCGGCGGCTTCTTCGCCCACCAGCATATCTTCGTGCTGTGGCATGCCTTTGTCGCGGCAGCACTCGGCGCCTTCGCCGGCGATACGGGCTTCTTCATCCTTGGGCGAAGCTTTGCCGATCATCGCTATGTCGTGAGATTGCGCCGGCGCCCCGGTTTCCGCCGCGCCTACCATCTGCTCAACACACATCCCAACATCTTCGTGCTGTCGAACCGTTACATCTACGGCATGCGCCTCGTCGGCGGCATAGCGGCCGGACTGTCGCGCATCTCGATGCTGCGTTTCGTCGTCCTCAACGCCGCCTCGTCGACGGTTTGGGCAATCCTGTTCGGCACGATCGGCTACATCTTCGGGCTGGGAGCCGAGCAGCTTATCGGCAAGGCATTGGCCCGCCACGAGCGCCTGTTGATTGGTCTGGGGATCGGTCTGGCGGTGGCCATCATTGCCTGGCTTGTGGCGCGCCATGTCGCCAGCAAGGAGCGAGCCAGGGAAAGCTGAGCTGATCGTCAGTCTATATCAAGCGCCCGATCGCCCCGGTCGAGGATCAGCGGGATGATCAGATCCTCCTCGTCGGCGAGATGCCGGGTCAGCATCGCGATCAGCCGGCTGTTCTCGTCGGCATAGGCATCGGCGGCGAAGCGCTGCTTGTCCTCGCCTTCCTGAAGCGTGCGGATAAAGGCATTCGCCGCCTCGGCGTTACGTTCCAGTCCTTCATGGATCGTGTGGTGGTCGGCGTCGAGGATTTCAAAGCCGCGCTTGAGCCGCGCCTCCGCCTTGGCAAAGACCGGGAAATAATGATGGTCCTCGACATTGTGGTGGCCATCGAGATTTCCGAGAAAATGATTGAGACGCGGCGCGAACCGGCGCGCGAAATCGGGGGCCGTCAGCCTGCCTTCGCGATAGTCGCCAATGCCGTTGGTGAGCATGCCGCCGAGCTCGCGGAACATGTCGTGCCGCTGCAGCCACATATTGGCGATGCCGTGAATGTTGGCGTGGCCCTGCCAGGTTTCGCGCGGATATTTCTCGGTCAGCCAGCGCAGGTCATCCGGCAAGCCTTTGCGTTCGAGAAGCAGGGAATTTGTAAATTCGGACATGACGGTTTCCTTAGCCATGATCCCGAAACGTGGAATCGGTTTTCGGAAAGGATCGTGGCCAACATAAACCAGAGCGTCCCGATTTCATCGGGGTCAGGCTCCGGTGACTGTCATATAGGGATCAGAGTCTCAGATCGGAACCCCGGCTACGCGCTCGATGAGAGCGATGCCCCAGACGCCACCAGCAATCACGACCGAAATCAGCACCGCCAGCGAGCCGCAATCCTTGGCGAGCTGGATGTCGATGTGGAATTCACGAGAAATTGCGTCACAGGCCGCCTCGATGCCGGTGTTTAGCACCTCGACCATGATCAGGAGCAGCACTGCGCCGATCAGCAGCGCGTAGCTGCGCCACGACACTGAAATGAACCAGCCCGCGGGCAAAGCCAGCACCAGCAGCATCAATTCCTGCTGGAAAGCCTTCTCACTAACGGCGAGCTTGCGAAATGCCCGCACCGAATTGATAAAAGCATCGATCAGCCGCTGCATGCTAGACCCCTTTGCGAACCACCGGCACGGGATAAAGCAACGGCCCGATCAATGGAATAAGGCGTCTTGTCCAAAATTCATTCAACGACCGGTATAGACGGCGCCGACTTTTCAAACTGCGGCAGCCCGTCATGGATCGAATAATAGTCGCCCTTGTCGCCGACAAAGATATGACATTGGCCCTCGAGGCCGGTCGGCTTGTCGAACGATCCCGCCATGACCGAAATGTAGACTTGATCCCTTGGCTTCCAGAAAAGCACTGACCCGCATACTTTGCAGAAGCCGCGCCTGGCGAAGTCGGACGCCTCGTACCAGCTGATGTTTTCCGCGCCTTCGAGCACGATGTCGGCATCGGCAACATTGGTCGCGGCATAGAAGTGCCCGCTTTGTTTACGGCACTGCGAACAATGACAGCAGACGACGCCCCGCAGTGCGCCGCGCGTTCGGAAGCGGACCGCTTGGCACAGGCACGATCCCTGGTGACTGTCACTCATTTCGGCACTTCCTTGAAGAACCTCGTCCGTCATCGTCGTCAGGATTCCAGCTTTGCGGTGGTTACGCGCAAGCAAATACGACACCGACCGGCGTGACGATTTCGAAATTCAATTCCATTTTCAACCGCGCGCCGCGCGGTTTCTAATTCAAAGCCGCCAAACTGCGTGTTGTCCCTCGATTGGTGGTGCAGAAATTCATGTTTCTACAGCCACAGGTAGAGAAAGACCCGTGGAAGTCGTGCGGATTAAGGAAACTTTAGCGCTGACGCAATTATGGTCTCTCAAGCAAAGGTCGTCGGTGGGGACGCGTCTCTTCGCAAGATGTTCTGGAATGTCGGCAGGCCGCTCCCCCCGTTCGGCGATCAGTGGACCCACATATTCTGCGTCGGAATCCAAGGAAAGAGTGTATCAGATATGCAGCCGGCAGCAGCACCAACCGAACAGAACACCGATATCGCATCCGCTGTCGTCACCACGATGCGCCAGTTGGGCGTGCTCGGCCTGCCGCGCAATTACGAGATCTTCTATGAAGCGCTGAGTGGCACCAATCGCGAACTCAGCCTTGCCGTGCTTTCACTGAACAGCCGGCCCACACAGGACGAGCTGGACAAGATCGGCCGTTCTTTCTTTGCCCAGAACCATGGCCCAGGCATCGTGGAGCATGCGCGGGACGTTATCGCCAGGGAACTCGAGGAAGTCGCATCGCTGTTGCGGAGCGAGCGCAGCCATATCGAGAAATACGGCAGGATTCTCGATGAGACATCGAGCGGCCTGAACAGCCGCAGCCTGCTCTCCCAGGATCTTCTGCAAAAGATCGCCAACGCCATGTCGATCGCTACCAATTCGACCATCGACCACGGCCGACAGGTCGCCTCGACACTCAATGATAAGACGGCGGAGCTCGAGAGCGTCAAGTCGAAGCTCGAGGAATACAAGCGGCTGGCCAACACCGATCCGTTGACCCAGATCTGGAACCGTCGCGCCTTCGACAGGGAAATTACCCGAATCTACAACAGCAACAAGGGCATCCTGTTCAATGCCTTGATCCTTGCCGATATCGATCGGTTCAAGGATATCAATGATCGGTATGGCCATCCGGTCGGCGACAAGATCATCCAGATCATCGCCGAGATTTTCCAGACCAGCATTCGCGGCGATATGTTCGTCGCGCGCACCGGCGGCGAGGAGTTCGCGCTGATCATCGAGGGTGCCAGCGAGGACGCCACCTACGAGATCGCGGAGCGCATTCGCGCGCTGATCGAACAGACGCCATTCGCCAGCAGCCAGACCGGCATGAAATACGGTACCGTGACGGTCTCGATGGGCATCTGCATGGCATCCGAGGCCGACGGTCCCGAGGACCTCTACACCAAGGCCGACCGGGCGCTCTACCGCTCGAAGGTCAGCGGCCGCAACCGCGTCACCAAGCATTCGATGATGGCCGGCCGCGCCGGCAAGAGCTGGCTTCTCTACAAGAAAGACTGATGCCTCCCGTTCGCCGATCGCGCCGGCATCGGCGGAGGCACCGGCCATGAACTGAAAATGGAAAGGCGCCGGATTTCTCAGGCGCCTTCGCATCGATCGATTGGGGTCGGCAGGATCAGCCGTTGACGGCGTGCTTCTGCTGGACCGGATGGCTCTTCTTCAGCAGATCCGACACCAGAAACGCCAGTTCGATCGCCTGGTCGGCATTGAGGCGCGGGTCGCAATGCGTGTGGTAGCGGTCCTGCAGTTCCTCGGCCGTGATGGCGCGTGCGCCGCCCGTGCATTCGGTGACATTCTTGCCGGTCATCTCGACATGGATACCGCCCGGATGCGTGCCTTCAGCGCGGTGCACTTCGAAGAAGGTCTGCACTTCCTTCAGGATGCGATCGAACGGCCGCGTCTTGTAGCCAGCGGCCTCGATCGTGTTGCCATGCATTGGATCCGATGACCAGACCACGCTGCGGCCTTCCTTCTGCACCGCGCGCACCAGCTTCGGCAGGTGGTCGGCGACCTTGTCGGAGCCGAAGCGGGCAATCAGCGTCAGCCGGCCGGGCTCATTCTCGGGATTGAGCAGGTCGATCAGTTCCAGCAAGCCATCAGGCGTCAGCGACGGGCCGCATTTCAGGCCGAGCGGATTCTTGATGCCGCGGCAATATTCGACATGCGCGTGGTCGGGCTGGCGCGTGCGATCGCCAATCCAGATCATGTGGCCAGAGGTGGCGTACCAGTCGCCCGAAGTCGAGTCGACGCGGGTCAGCGCCTCCTCGTAGCCGAGCAGCAGCGCCTCGTGGCTGGTGTAGAAATCGGTCTCGCGCAGCGCGTAATTGGTCTCCGAGGTAATGCCGACGGCCTTCATGAAGTCCATCGTCTCGGTGATGCGGCTGGCAAGCGACGCGTACTTTTCGCCTTGCGGGCTGTCTGACACGAAGCCGAGCATCCAGCGATGCACGTTCTCAAGGCTGGCGTAGCCGCCCTGCGCGAAGGCACGCAGAAGGTTGAGCGTCGCCGCCGACTGGCGATACGCCATTTCCTGGCGGGCGGGATCGGGAATACGCGACTTGGCGTCGAACTCGATGCCGTTGATGATGTCGCCGCGATAGCTCGGCAGCGTGACGCCGCTCTTGGTCTCGTTGTCGGACGAGCGCGGCTTGGCGAACTGGCCGGCAACGCGGCCGACCTTCACCACCGGCTGCGCGCCGGCGAAGGTCAACACGACCGACATCTGCAGGAAGACGCGGAAGAAGTCGCGGATGTTGTCCGCGCCATGTTCGGCGAAGCTCTCGGCGCAGTCGCCCCCCTGAAGGAGGAAGGCTTCACCGGCGGCGACGGCCGCCAACTGCTTCTTCAGCTTGCGTGCCTCACCAGCAAAGACCAGCGGCGGAAAAGTGGCGAGCTGGGCTTCCGTGTTCTTCAGAGCGGCAAGGTCCGGATAGGCGGGAACCTGCTTGATCGGCATTGCTCTCCAAGAATTCGGCGACCATTTCGTCATCGCTGCACCCAACGCTCTTTCCGAGCAATTCCAGGAAAAGTGTGAAACGGTTTTCCCACAGGAATTGCGTCAAACCAATAAATGGGCGCCATTTGCCCGCCAAGCCCCACATGGGACCGCGGCTCCATACACGAAGCCGATTTCCTATTCTAGACCGGAATTTCAGCCTTGGCGAATGGCTTGAGGCACCCAGGACCGCCCGAACCTGAGATCAGGCGGCCTTTTCCGCCAACTTCGCCAGCTGCGTCATGACAACCGCGGAGCCTGCCAGGCGTTTTTCGGCATTCGGCCAGTCGCGCACGAAGACGACACTGTGGTCCGGCCTGATCTTGGCCAGCGAGCCCTGCTCGCCGATGAATTTGACCAGCCCGACCGGATTGGGGAATTCGCGCTTGCGGAAATGGATGACGACGCCCTTCGGCCCGGCATCGAGCTTCTCGACATTGGCCTTGCGGCAGAGCGCCTTGATGAAGACGATCTTCAGGAGATGCTTCACCTCCTCCGGCAGCGGACCGAACCGGTCGATCAGTTCGGCTCCGAAGGCGTCGATCTCCTCGGTGTTTTCGAGATCGCCGAGACGGCGATAAAGCGCCAGCCTGAGCTGCAGGTCGGGCACATAGGTTTCCGGGATCATCACCGCCGTGCCGACGGCGATCTGCGGCGACCAGCCGCCGTCCTGAACCTCGCCGGAATCCTTCACCTCGGCGACGGCCTCCTCCAGCATCTGCTGATAGAGCTCGAAACCGACCTCCTTGATGTGGCCGGACTGCTCTTCGCCCAGAAGATTGCCCGCGCCACGGATATCGAGATCATGGCTGGCAAGCTGGAAGCCGGCGCCCAGCGTGTCGAGCGATTGCAGCACCTTCAGCCTGCGCTCGGCCGTATCGGTGAGCTTACGGTTGGCCGGCAGCGTGAACAACGCATAGGCGCGCACCTTCGAGCGGCCGACACGACCGCGCAGCTGGTAGAGCTGCGACAGGCCGAACATGTCCGCGCGGTGGATGATCAGCGTGTTGGCGGTCGGGATGTCGAGACCGGATTCGACGATGGTGGTCGACAGAAGCACATCGTACTGGCCGTCATAGAAGGCATTCATGATGTCGTCGAGTTCACCAGGCGGCATCTGGCCGTGAGCTACCGCCACCTTCAGTTCGGGGACGGATTCCTTCAGGAAATCATGGATTTCCGAGAGATCACTGATGCGCGGAACCACATAGAAGGAATGCCCGCCGCGATAGCGCTCGCGAAGCAGCGTTTCGCGGATGACCAGCGGATCGAAAGGCGAGATGAACGTGCGCACCGCCATGCGGTCGACCGGCGGCGTGGCGATCAGCGACAGTTCACGCACGCCCGTCAGCGCCAGTTGCAGCGTGCGCGGGATCGGCGTCGCCGACAGCGTCAGCACATGGACATCGGTCTTCAGGTCCTTCAGCCGTTCCTTGTGCTTGACGCCAAAATGCTGCTCCTCGTCGATGATCAGCAGGCCAAGATTCTTGAACGAGATCGAGGATCCGAGCAGCGCATGGGTGCCGACGACGATGTCGACCTGACCTTCGGCCAAAGCCTTCTTCGTCTCCGCGAGTTCCTTGGCGCCGACCAGCCGGGAGGCCTGGGCGACGCGGATGGGAAGCCCCGAGAAACGCTGGGAGAACGTCTTGAAATGCTGGCGTGACAACAGCGTCGTCGGCACCACGACGGCGACCTGAAATCCTTCCATCGCCGCGATGAAGGCGGCACGAAGCGCCACTTCGGTCTTGCCGAAGCCGACGTCGCCGCAGATCAGCCGATCCATCGGCTTGCCGGCGCCAAGGTCGTCCCGCACCGAATCGATCGCTGTCTGCTGGTCGTCGGTCTCCTCGTAGGGGAACCGGGCGGCGAATTCATCATAGAGGCCTTCGGCCGGCACCAGCGGCGGTGCGGCGCGCATCTGCCGCTCCGCGGCGATGCGGATCAGCTGTCCCGCCATGTCGAGCAGGCGCCGCTTAAGCTTTGCCTTGCGCGACTGCCAGGCGCCGCCGCCAAGCTTGTCCAGCGTCGCTTCGGCCGAATCCGACCCGTAGCGCGACAGGAGCTCGATATTCTCGACCGGCAGGAACAGCCGGTCGTCGCCTGCATAATGGATTTCCAGGCAGTCATGCGGCGCACCAACCGCTTCGATGGTACGCAGGCCGATGAAGCGGCCAATGCCATGGTCGGCATGGACGACGATATCGCCGGCTGATAGGGCCGAAGCTTCGGCAATGAAGTCAGACGCGCGCTTCTTGCGCTTCGAACGGCGGATCAGCCGATCGCCGAGAATGTCCTGTTCGGCGACGACGACCAGCTTTCCGGTCTCGAAGCCGGATTCCAATGGCAGAACGGCCAATGCCGCCTGCCCCGGCTCAAGCTGTTCGGCCTCCGTCAGCGTGTCGACCTGCTTGAGATTGCCGAGATGATGCTCGGCCAGGATTTGCCCAAGCCGGTCGAGCGAACCTTCGGTCCAGCCGGCAATGACGACACGGCGGCGCGCCGCGCGTTCGTCGGCGATATGCCTGACGACAACATCGAAGACATTGACGTTCGGGTCGGCGCGCTCCTCGACGAAGCTGCGGCCATGGCGTGAGCCGGCGTGATAGACTTTCTTGGCACCGGCATCGGGCGCGTCGAAGGGAGTGAAATCGATCGCTTCGCGCGGTCCGAGCGAGGCGATCAGGTTTTCCGGCGAGAGGTAAAGCAGATCCGGCGCCACCGGCTTGTAAGGCACGGCATCCCTTAGCGCGCTGTCGGCCTGCTTTTTCCGCGCCTCGTAATGATCGAGGATCAGCGTGTGGCGTTCGGCAAGCGCCTCATGCGCCAGATGGTCGAAAACGACGGGCGTGTCCGGCAGATAATCGAATACCGTCTCCAGCCGCTCATAGAAGAACGGCAGCCAATGCTCCATGCCGGCGAAGCGCCGCCCTTCACTGACCGCGGCGTAGAGGCCATCATCACGCGACGGCGCGCCAAACGCCTCGATGTAGGCGCGGCGAAAGCGGCTGATGGTTTCGGGCGTCAGCGCCACTTCGCTCATCGCCTGCAGCGCCATCGACTTGCGCTGGCCGGTGGTGCGCTGGGTGGCCGCGTCGAAGACGCGGATCGATTCCAGCGTGTCGCCGAAGAAATCGAGCCTCAGCGCCTCGGTCCAGCCGGGTGCGAACAGGTCGAGAATGCCGCCGCGCACCGCGAATTCGCCGATGCCGCGCACCGTCGGCACGCGTTCGAAGCCTGACGTTTCCAGCCGCGCGATCAGCACGTTCATGTCTATCTGGTTGCCCGGCCTGGCATGGAAGGTCTGCGCCTCGACGAGGTCGGCCGGCGGGACGCGCTGCAGAAGCGCATTGGCGGTGGTGAGGATGACGGCACGGTGCGGCTTCTTCGCCAGCGCGATCATGGCGGTCAGCGCATCGAGGCGCTTGGCGGCGGCATCCGAACCGGGCGACACCCGGTCATAGGGCAGGCAATCCCAGGCCGGCAGCTCCAGCACAGGCAGGCCGGGTGCGGCGAAAGACAGCGCCTCGATGATTGCCGGCAGGCGCTGGCCGTCGCGCGCCACGAACAGCACCGGCTTGTCGGGTGCGATTTCGAGGGCCGTCTGCACCAGGGCGAAGGCTTCATAGCCGTCGGCGACGCCATCCACGATGAACTGGCCGGCGCGGCCCTTCGGCAGGCCAATGATGGGAATGAGGCTCATCAAATCACGGTCTTGGTTGTCGCAATTCCGGACGGAAAACCGCTTAGCACTTTTCCTGGAATTGCTTGTGTTCAGAAGGTCATGGTCCGGCGGGATGCCAGGATTTTTTGCAGGACAGCACAATCGATATCCGCCGGAACGGGGCGTTTGCCGGTAACCAGCGGGAGGAATTCGGCGTCGGGAATGTCGAGGAGCCTCTCATATTGGTCGATTTCCTCGCCGGTCAAGGAACCGATCTCGGCGTCGGCGAACGTGCCGAGGATCAGGTCCATCTCGCGCAGGCCGCGATGCCAGGAGCGGAACAAGAGTTTGCGGCGGTGGGCATCCAGCCCCTCGCTTGATCGTTTCGTTCCGGTCATTGTGCCGCATCCTCGCTTGCTGCGGCGCATATAGCGTGGATAGAAGGTGCTGTCAGCCTTGCGCTGCGGCCCTCGCGACATAAGCTGACATCATGCGCCCATCCATCCTCGATCCGCTGTTTGTCCCGATCACTTCGCTTGCCGGCGTCGGGCCGAAGGTCGGCTCGCTGATCGAGAAGGTGGTGGCCGCCGATCTCGGCGATCGCGCCGCGCGCGCCGGCGATCTTCTGTTCGTGCTGCCGCACACCGTCATCGACCGCCGCAACCGGCCCGGCATCGCGCTTGCCGCCGAAGGCGCGATCGTCACGCTCGAGGTGCGCATCGACCGCCACCAGCCGCCGCCGCGCGGCAACAGGTCGGTGCCCTACCGGGTCTTCGCGCATGACGATACCGGCGAAATCGGCCTGACCTTTTTCCATGCCCATGCTGCCTATCTCGAAAAAGCAATGCCCGTGGGCGAGCATGTCGTGGTCTCCGGCCGCATGGAATGGTTCAACGGCCGCCCGACCATGGTCCACCCCGACCACATAGCGCTGGCCACTGATGCGGAGAACCTCCCGCTCGTCGAACCGGTCTATCCGCTCACCGCCGGCCTCTCGGGCAAGGTGCTGCGCCGCGCGATCGGCCAGGCCCTGGCGCGCGTGCCCGATTTGCCAGAGTGGCAGGATGGCGCTTTCATGCGCCGGCACACCTTTCCCGCCTTCGCCGATGCGCTCGCTCGCATCCACAACCCGGCGGATCCGATCGACGTCTCGGTTGAAGGCGCGTCCTGGCGACGCCTCGCCTATGACGAATTTCTGGCAGGCCAGGTCTCGCTGGCGCTGGTCCGCGCAAAGGTCCGCCGGCTGTCCGGCCGTCCTTTGGTGGGTGACGGCAGCATCGTTGAGAAACTGCGCGCCGCCCTTCCCTATTCGCTGACATCAAGCCAGGAATTCGCGCTCGCCGAAATCAATGCCGACCTTGCCGACCCCGAACGCATGCTGCGGCTGCTCCAAGGCGATGTCGGCTCCGGCAAGACCGTCGTCGCGCTGCTGGCTATGGCGCGCGCCGTCGAGGCCGGCGGCCAGGCGGCACTGATGGCGCCGACCGAAATCCTGGCGCGCCAACATCTGGCGACGATCGCGCCGCTTGCCGCCAGGGTCGGGCTGCGCATCGCCATCCTGACCGGCCGTGAGAAAGGCCGCGAGCGCACCGACACGCTGGCCGGACTGGCAAGCGGCGAGATCGACATCGTCGTCGGCACCCACGCGCTGTTCCAGGAGACTGTCGCCTTCCATGATCTGGTGCTGGCCGTCATCGATGAGCAGCATCGCTTCGGCGTTCACCAGCGGCTTGCCATCACCGCCAAGGGCGACGCGCCCGACATACTGGTGATGACCGCAACCCCCATTCCACGCACGTTGGTGCTGACCGCTTTCGGCGACATGGACGTGTCGAAATTGACGGAGAAACCTGCCGGCCGCCAACCGATCCGCACCGTCACCTTGCCGTTGGACCGGCTCGACGAACTGGTTGGCCGCATGGTCGACGCCGTCGCCGGTGGCCAGAAGATTTATTGGATCTGCCCATTGGTCGAGGAATCCGAAGAGATCAAGCTGATGTCGGCCGAGGACCGTTTCGCCTCGCTGAAACCGCTGTTCGGCGACCGGATCGGCCTCGTCCATGGCCGCATGAAGGGCGGCGAGAAAGACGAGGCGATGCGTGCCTTCAAGCAGGGCGAGACGCGCATCCTGATCGCCACCACGGTCATCGAGGTCGGCGTCGACGTGCCCGACGCCACCGTGATGGTCATCGAGCATGCCGAACGCTTCGGCCTTGCCCAATTGCACCAGCTGCGCGGCCGGGTCGGGCGTGGCGACAAACCCTCGTCCTGCGTGCTGCTCTATAAGGATCCGCTCGGCGAGACCGCAAAACGCCGGCTGTCGGTGATGCGTGAGACCGAGGACGGTTTCCTGATTGCCGAGGAAGACCTGAAATTGCGCGGCGAAGGCGAATTACTGGGCACCCGCCAGTCCGGCACGCCGGGTTTTCAGGTGGCGCGCATCGAGGCGCATGCCGATCTGCTCGAGGCTGCCCGCGATGATGCGAGACTGATCCTGTCCCGCGACCCGGAGCTGCAATCCGGCCGCGGCGAAGCGCTGCGCCTGCTGCTCTATTTGTTCGGTCGCGACGAGGCCGTGCGGCTTCTGCGCGCCGGGTGAGGTCCTAGCGGCGGGTTGGCCACGGTTCCGTTGATCGGCTCGCCATTCAGCGTCACCATCTTGGTTTTCACTTCCGGCGCCACCAGTCCAGCCGATACAATCAGTTTTGCGCCGTCCTCGATCGTCATGTCGAGCAGCACGATGTCGGACTTCGGCACATACATGAGGAAGCCGGTCGTCGGATTAGGCGTGCAGGGCATGAACACGGCGATCAGCGGGTCTCCCTCCTGGTCAAGCTTCTCATTGATCTCTGTCTCCTTTTCGCTGGCAACAAACACCAGCGACCAGACGCCCTTGCGCGGATATTCGACCAGCCCAACCTGGCGGAACATGTCGCCCTTGTTCGACAGGACGGTCTCGAATATCTGCTTCAGCGAGCCGTAGATGCCGCGCACCAGCGGCATGCGGCCAAGCAGGCGCTCGCCGAAACCCACAATGGCGCGGCCGACAATGTTGGCGGCGAAGAAACCGATCACCGTGATCAGGATAAGCGCGACGATCAGCCCGAACCCGGGCACCGGGAATGGCAGGTAGGTATCGGGGCTGTAGCGTGCCGGAATATAGGGTTTTACCCAGGAATCGACCCAGCCGATGAACGACCAGGCGATATAGGCGGTGATCGCCAAGGGCGCGCAGACGATGAAACCTGTGAGGAAATAGTTCCTCAGCCGGGTCATGCCGGAGGTCTTCGGAGCATCGGACATGGTTCACCGGAGGCGCGGGTTGCAACGCGACATTAGTGAACCGGAAGCCGGTTTGGAACTGCGAAGTTTTTAAAGAGGGCTTGTTATGCCGCGGCCCCGAGCGGTTCGATCTTCTCCAACTCAGAGGTGAGTTTTTTCGCTTCCGTCTCAAGCTCATAGGACTGCTGGAAGTTCATCCAGAACTGCGGGGAAGTGTTGAACAGATACTTAACTTAGCTTCGCTTAGGCCGATGGTGCCAAATCGAGGGTTTGTCGTCGCCTACTCCACGGTCACCGACTTCGCCAGGTTGCGCGGCTGGTCGACGTCGGTGCCCATGAACACGGCGGTGAAGTAGGCCAGCATCTGGATCGGCAGCGCGTAGATGATCGGCGAGATGATCTCGGGCACGTCCGGCAGCACGATCGTCTCCATCGTCTTCACGCTCGCCTGCGCCGCCCCCCTGCTGTCGGTGATCAGGATGATCTTGCCGCCGCGCGCCGCCACCTCCTGCATGTTCGACACGGTCTTTTCGAAGATGCGGTCATGCGGAGCAATGACGATGACCGGCATGTTCTCGTCGATCAGCGCGATCGGTCCATGCTTCAGTTCGCCCGCCGCATAGCCCTCGGCGTGGATGTAGGAGATCTCCTTGAGCTTCAGCGCCCCTTCCATGGCCAGCGGGAAATTGGTGTCGCGGCCGAGATAGAGCACATC
>NZ_VFVX01000020.1:0-99487 GCF_006442395.1 Mesorhizobium sp. B2-3-5
AGCGCATGCTGGCCATGTACAAGAAGAAGGACAAGTGACGTGACCGTCAATCTCGCTTCCTTCCTCTATCTGGTCTCAGGCATCCTGTTCATTCTGGCGCTGCGCGGCCTGTCGCACCCGACCACCAGCCGCCAGGGCAATCTCTACGGCATGATCGGCATGGGCATCGCCCTCGCCACCACGCTGGCGCTGGCAACCCCTTCCGCCGGCCGCTTCGGCCTCATCGTGCTCGGCCTCGCCATTGGCGGCGGTGTCGGCGCCGTTACCGCGCGCCGCATCGCCATGACCTCGATGCCGCAGCTGGTCGCCGCCTTCCACTCGCTCGTCGGCCTCGCCGCCGTCATGGTGGCGGCCGCGGCGATCTATGCACCGGAAAGCTTCGGCATCGGCACGGCAGGCGACATCCATGCCCAGGCGCTGGTCGAGATGAGCCTGGGTGTGGCCATCGGCGCTATCACCTTCACGGGCTCGGTCATCGCCTTCCTCAAGCTCGATGGCCGCATGTCCGGCAAGCCGATCATGATCGGCGGCCGCCATTTCATCAACGCCGCACTCGGCACAGCGCTGGTCGTGCTGATCGTGCTTCTGGTCACCACGGAATCGAAGCTGGTCTTCTGGCTGATCGTCGCCGCCTCGCTGGTACTGGGCGTGCTGCTGATCATCCCGATCGGCGGCGCCGACATGCCCGTCGTCGTGTCGATGCTGAATTCTTACTCGGGCTGGGCCGCTGCGGCGCTCGGCTTTACGCTGGGCAATCTGGCGCTGATCATCACCGGCGCGCTGGTCGGTTCGTCCGGCGCGATCCTGTCCTACATCATGTGCAAGGGCATGAACCGGTCCTTCATCTCGGTCATCCTCGGCGGCTTCGGCGGCGAAACGGCGGCGGCAGCTGACGACGGCATCGAGCGCACGGTCAAGCAGGGCTCGGCCGACGACGCCGCCTACCTGATGATGAACGCCCAGAAGGTGATCATCGTGCCCGGCTATGGCATGGCGGTCGCGCAGGCGCAGCACGCGCTGCGTGAAATGGCCGACAAGCTCAAGGCCAATGGCGTCGACGTCAAATACGCCATCCACCCGGTCGCCGGCCGCATGCCCGGCCATATGAACGTGCTGCTCGCCGAGGCCAACGTGCCTTACGACGAGGTGTTCGAGTTGGAGGATATCAACTCCGAATTCGCGCAGGCCGACGTCGCCTATGTCATCGGCGCCAACGACGTCACCAATCCGTCCGCGCGCGACGACAAGTCGTCGCCCATCTACGGCATGCCCATCCTCGATGTCGACAAGGCGCGCACCTGCCTGTTCGTCAAGCGGTCGCTCGGCTCCGGCTATGCCGGCATCGACAACACGCTGTTCTACAAGGACGGCACCATGATGCTGCTCGGCGACGCCAAGAAGATGACCGAGGAAATCGTCAAGGCCATGGATCACTGATCTCAGGCGACCGGCGAAAGGCACAAAGCATAGGTACGGAAAGCCCGGCTCGACGCCGGGCTTCCTCTTGTCCTGGGTTGAGAACGGACGCTCAGCGGCTGGTCAGGAAAACCGCTTCCTCCTCGTCGCGCTGCCTGCCGCCCAACGCCGCCGCAGCGCTGGCGATGAAGGCGCCGACAACCAGCGACAACGCTCCCAGCAGCGCGAAGGTGGCACTTGCCTTCCTGGCGGTGTCCGCCGCCTGCTTGGCCTTGACCTTAGCGTCCTGGGCCTTCGCCAGGATCGCATCGACCCTTGCCTTGGCGTCGGCCTCGGACAGGCCGGTGCGGGCCGCGACCAGCTGCGACAGATAGGTCTTGTCGTCGGCCGAAACTTCGCCCGCCGCGGCGCTGGCGATCAGGATGCGCGACGCCTGCGATGCGGCGGCCGCGTCGTTCTGTGGATTGGCGGCGGCGAGCTTGCTCGGATCGGCCGGGCGGAACAGCGAATCCACGAAATAGGAGGTCGCATTGTCGGCGGATGCCGAGCCGGCATTGCCGGCGGCTCCGGCCGATGCACCCATCGCAGCACCCGATACCACCGTTGACGCTGCCTGCACGCCCGAGCCCAGCATCGATGTCAGCGCCGAGCCAAGCACCCCGACGACGAGCAGCGTTGCCAGTGCCCAGGCCAGGAATCCATGTGCGGTGTCACGAAAGAACACCTCGTCCGTGTGGATATCGACCCATTTGGTGCGCATCCGTCCCGCGAGATAGCCGCCGACGCCCGATGACAGCCATTGCACCACAACCAGCCAGACCGCGGTCGAGACCGCGAAGGTGGTGATCGAGGCGCCTGAGCCAGACCAGGGCGAAACCATGGTCAGCCCTAGCCCGGAGCCGAGCAGCATCAATATGAAGCTCAACGTCGATGCCGCGAAAGCACCGGCGATGATCGGACCCCAGCTGATCGCCGAGGCGGAGGATTCGGTTGAAACGGGAACATCGATAGCCGACAGGGTGGACTGCATGACGGCCCCCTATCGCGCGAACAGCATGATAAGGATGATGATCGGGATAGGAACCCCAAGCAACCAGAGCAGAATGCCGCGACCCATGAATGCCTCCTGAGAAATCGTGATCGATGGTGTCACAATGTCCCGGATGGTCTTCCGTTCCAGTGGCTTATGAAATGTTTGGTTGGCGTTCGAGACAAGATCGGCGCACCTGGTGCGCCGATCTTAAAAGACAAGGATAGATCCTAGATATCCAGATTGGCCACCGACAGCGCGTTGTCCTGGATGAATTCGCGTCGCGGCTCGACTTCGTCGCCCATCAGGCGCGAGAACAGGCTGTCGGCGTCCGTCGCGTCGCTGACCTTGACCTGCAGCAGCGAACGCACGTTCGGGTCCAGCGTGGTTTCCCAGAGCTGCTCGGCATTCATTTCGCCGAGACCCTTGTAGCGCTGCATGGTCAGTCCCTTGCGGCCTGTCGCAAAGACGGCGTTGAGCAGCGCCAGCGGTCCCGAAACGGTTTCGGCGACATCCTTGCGGCGCAGCACCGGCGGCGTCCCATAGACTTCGCTGAGACGCTGCGCGTAGCGGTCGAGCTGGCGGGCGTCGGCCGAATTGATCAGCGCCATGTCGAGATGGGCGTATTCCTTGACGCTGCGCACCGTGCGTTCGAACACATAGCCGCCGCTGCCCTCATTGGAGGTCGACATGCGGCCGGTCCAGCCGCGCTCCGTGTCCTCGGCGATGATGTCGAGACGTTGTGCAATGCGCTCCGCCATGGCGTTGGCGCGGGCAAGGTCATTGAAGATTTCGGGGTTGAGGCCGCCGGCGATCGCCGCCTGCTCGACGACGTTGCGGTTGTAGCGCGTGTGCAGGCCGTTGATGAGCTGGCGCACTGCCAGCGCGTCGTCGACGGCACCATGCAGATCCTGCCCGGTCCGCACCTCGCCCGAGCCGAGCGTAAGCGAGGCCTCCTCCAAGCCTGAATCGATCAGGAATTCCTCGAAGGCGCTCTCGTTCTTGATGTATTGCGAGCTCTTGCCGCGCGTCACCTTGTAGAGCGGCGGCTGGGCGATGTAGAGATGGCCGCGCTCGATCAGCTCAGGCATCTGCCGGAAGAAGAAGGTGAGCAGCAAGGTCCTGATATGGGCGCCGTCGACGTCGGCGTCGGTCATCAGGATGATCTTGTGGTAGCGCAGCTTGTCGGCGTTGAACTCGTCCTTGCCGATCGAGGTGCCGAGCGCGGTGATCAGCGTGCCGATCATGTCGGAGCTCAGCATCCGATCGAAGCGCGCGCGCTCGACGTTGAGGATCTTGCCGCGCAGGGGCAGGATGGCCTGGTTCTGGCGCGAGCGGCCGCCCTTGGCCGAGCCGCCCGCCGAGTCACCCTCGACGATGAAGATTTCCGATTTTGCCGGGTCACGCTCCTGGCAGTCGGCCAGCTTGCCGGGCAGGGAGGTGACGCCCAGCGAGGTCTTGCGGGTGATGTCGCGGGCCTTGCGCGCGGCTTCGCGCGCCGCCGCGGCCTGGATCACCTTCTCGACCACCACCTTGCCCTCGGTCGGATGCTCCTCCAGCCAGGTGCCCAGCGCCTCGTTGACCAGTCCTTCGACCACCGGGCGGACTTCCGAGGAAACCAGCTTGTCCTTGGTCTGCGAGGAGAATTTCGGATCGGGAACCTTGACCGACAGCACGGCCGTCAAGCCTTCGCGGCAATCGTCCCCGATCAACGAGACCTTTTCCTTCTTGGTCAGGCCCGAGGATTCGCCATAACCGGTGATCTGACGGGTCAGCGCGCCACGGAAGCCGGCGAGATGGGTGCCGCCGTCGCGCTGCGGGATGTTGTTGGTGAAGGCCAGCACGTTCTCGTGGTAGCTGTCGTTCCACCACATCGCCACTTCGACGGTGATGCCGTCGCGCTCGGCCCGGATGGCGATCGGCTTCTCGATCAGCGGCTTCTTGACCCGGTCGAGATATTTGACGAACTCTTCGAGGCCACCATCATAGTGCAGTTCATGGCGCACGATGTCGGCATGGCGGGCATCGGTCAGAACGATGCGCACGCCCGAATTGAGGAAGGCGAGCTCACGCAGCCGATGCTCCAGCGTGCCAAAGTCGAACTCGACCATGGTGAAAGTCTCGGCCGACGGAAAGAACGTGATCTCGCTGCCGCTGCGGCCCTCATTGGTGCCAGGGCGCTTGTCCTGCTCGTAGCTGCCGGTCGCCTTCAGTGGCGCGTCGGCGTTGCCATGCGTGAAGCTCATCTCGTAGATCTGGCCGTTGCGGCGGATCTTGAGCTTCAGCCAGGCCGACAGCGCGTTAACCACCGAGACGCCGACGCCGTGCAGGCCGCCCGACACCTTGTAGGAATTCTGGTCGAATTTACCGCCGGCATGCAGCTGCGTCATGATCACTTCGGCCGCCGAAATGCCCTCGCTGGGGTGGATATCGGTGGGAATGCCGCGGCCATTGTCGATGACGGTGACCGAACCATCGGGATTGAGCGTTACCGAAACGAGGTCGGCATGGCCGGCCAGCGCCTCGTCGATGGCGTTGTCCACCACCTCATAAACCATGTGGTGCAGGCCCGAACCGTCGTCGGTGTCGCCAATATACATGCCGGGACGTTTGCGGACGGCGTCCAAGCCCTTCAAAACCTTGATGGAATCGGCGCCGTATTCGGCTTCAGCGCCGTTGGCGTTCTCAGTTTGATCGCTCATGAAAACCTGTTGTCTAGAGGCCGCTAGCGCAACGCGAAAAATCGCCCCCGAATCGCGCGTCTGATATAGCCTAGATATAGGCGCTAAAGGCGGTTTTTCCAAGGTTTGCGGGCATTTCCCCGGGGATGAGCCGGCTGTGCTGGGCCGGCTCCCGCCGGGCTCTATTCGCCTTGGCCACACGGTCGCCGAGAAACGTGATCATGAACTTCCAGCGCGGCGCCAGCCGCCCGGCCCGGTCGAGCTCCAGCGTCAGGTCAGCCGGCGCGCATCGGTTGCAACGCCTCGCTCCAGCGCAGCAGCTCGTCCAGCATCGTCCTGGTGCCGCCAGCCACCTGTTCACTGGCGTTGAAGGCGCCGTTCTCATCAAGCAGTTTCTGGTACATCGGCAGCGCGACGCCCTCCGGGATCGGCATGATGCCCACCGAGGTCAGCAGCGGCTTCAGGGCCTGCGCCGCGCGCAGACCGCCGGAGACGCCACCATAGCTGAAAATGGCGGCAGGCTTGTATTTCCATTCACGCGCCAGATAGTCGATCGCGTTGACGATCGCGGGTGCCGCGAAATAATTATATTCCGGCGCCACGAAGACAAAGGCGTCGGCGGCGTCGATCGCCTTCGACCAGGCCTTGGTGTGGTCGTTCTGGTAGTTGCCAAGCCTCGGATGATGCGGCTCATCCAGCACCGGCAGCTTGAACGCGGCAATGTCGGTCAGTACTGGCGCGAATTTCCCGTGCTCGCGCGCGAATCTCTCCAGCCACTCGGCAAAAACCGGGCCGGCGCGACCGGGTCTCGTGCTGCCGATGACGATGTTCAACTGGTGCTTCAAGAAGGGCTCCTTAGTTTGGCGGTATCTGTTGGTGGCTGTCCCTACGGCAGACCATTCCGGCGGACAAGGTAGGACCTTTGGCGGAATGGTCACGATCGGATGAACGGACTGTCTGCCTTCGCGTCTCCTGCTGCCGCGGTTCGGTCTGCCGTTCAGTCACATGGACGCCCGGATTGCCAGTCACTACATTAACGGCGATAGCGGAGCCTTTCATGGACACTCAGCCCGCCCCCTTCGTTCCTCCCGCGCCAAAGCCGCGCACGTCGCCGCCTTCGACGCTGGAGATGATCCGCATCGTCTACCGCAATCCGCTCGAACTGTGGGGCGAGCCGACCTACAACGAACCGTGGATTTCGGTGAACGGCGTCGGCGGGCCGCTGGTCATTGCCAACGATCCCGGTCTCATCCGCCACGTGCTGGTCGACAATGCCAAGAACTACAGGATGGCCACGGTGCGCCAGAAGATCCTGCGGCCGATCCTGCGTGATGGCCTGCTGACCGCCGAGGGCGAGGTCTGGAGGCGGTCACGCAAGGCGATGGCGCCCGTGTTCACGCCACGCCACATCTTCGGCTTCGCTCAGCCGATGCTCAAGCGCACGCTGGAGTTCGTCACGCGCTACGAAGCGGGCGGCACGTCCGATATCGCCCATGACATGACGCTGCTCACCTATGACATCCTGGCCGAGACGCTGTTCTCCGGCGAGATATCAGGAGAGCCGGGCAGTTTTGCCAATGAGATCGACCGCCTGTTCGAGACCATGGGACGCGTCGATCCCCTCGACCTGCTGCGCGCGCCCGACTGGCTGCCTCGGCTGACCCGCATCCGCGGCCGCAAGACCATGGCCTATTTCCGCAAGATCGTCACCGACACGGTCAAGATGCGCGAGGAGAAGGTCAGGCGCGATCCCGATGCCGCGCCGCAGGATTTCCTGACTCTGCTGCTCAAGGCCGAGGGCCCGGAGGGGCTGACGCGCTCGGAAGTCGAGGACAACATCATCACCTTCATCGGTGCCGGCCATGAGACGACCGCGCGCGCTCTTGGCTGGACGCTTTATTGCCTTGCCGAATCGCCTTGGGAGCGCGACCGGGTCGAGCAGGAGATCGACCAGGTGTTGGCGCGCGAATCCGATCCGACGAAGTGGCTCGACGCCATGCCGTTGACACGCGCCGCCTTCGACGAGGCACTCAGGCTCTATCCGCCGGCGCCCTCCATCAACCGCGAGCCGATCGAGCCGGAGATGTGGAACGATCTTTACATCCCCAAATATGCGGCCGTGCTGGTCATGCCCTGGGTCGTCCATCGTCACAGGAAGCTGTGGGACCGGCCCGATGCCTTCCTGCCCGAGCGCTTCCACCCGGGAAACCGTGAAAAGATCGATCGCTTCCAGTATCTGCCGTTTGGCGCGGGGCCGCGCGTCTGTATCGGCGCCAGTTTCGCCATGCAGGAGGCGATCATCGCGCTCGCCATCCTTTTGTCACGCTTCCGCTTCGATACCACGGCTGAGACCAAGCCCTGGCCGGTGCAAAAGCTGACGACGCAACCGCAAGGCGGCTTGCCCATGCAGGTCACAGCTCGCCCTCATTGAGAGGCCGTCATTGAGAGGTAGGACCTCTCAGGAAATTATACGGCGGGCCTGCGTTGCTGGAACTGGCCGGCGGCGCGGAAGCACCAGAGATAGCTCGGCAGGATCGTCGCGATCGATTGCGGCTGGATGCCAAGTCCCGCCAATGTCCGGTTGGCCTTGGCCGCGGCTTCCGAAACGACGTTGTGCTCGCGCAACTGCATCACCTGGTCCTTGGTCAGCAGCGGGTTGGGCAAGAGCCCGAGGATCGAAGCTTGGATGTTGGCCACCCACCACGGCACCGGCACCAGCAGGCGCCTGCGCTCGATCACGCTGAGCAGCTCCTGCATGCACTCCTTGAAGGTGAGCACATTGGGGCCGCCAAGCTCGTAGATCTGGCCGCCATCGACCTTGCCGTCGACCGAGCGCGCCACCGCTTCGGCGACGTCGCCGACATAGACCGGCTGGAACTTGGTCCGGCCACCGCCGATCAGCGGCAGCACCGGCGAATAGCGCGCCATGCCGGCGAAGCGGTTGAAGAAACTGTCTTCCGGCCCGAAATTGATCGACGGCCGGAAGATCACGGCGTCGCTGATCGTCTGCAGCACGGCCTTCTCGCCAAGTGCCTTGGTGCGCGCGTAGTTCGATTCGGAGTTCGCATCGGCGCCAAGCGCCGAAATATGGGTGAACCCGGCGCCGACGGAGCACGCGGCCTCGGCAATGGCGCGGGCGCCGAACTCATGCACGGCGGAGAATTTCTGCCGACCGCTTTCGTGCAGGATGGCGACGAGGTTGACGACATGGTCGGCACCTTGCACGGCGCGGTCGACCGACCAGCGCACGCGCACATTGGCCTGCACCGGCTGGATCTGGCCGACATTGCCGAGCGGCTGCAGGTGGCCGGCAAGATCGGGCCGCCGGCAGGCGACCCGGATACGATAGCCGCGCTTGGCCAGCGCCCGCACGACATGGCGGCCGACAAAGCCTGACCCGCCAAAGACGACGACGAGCTTTGGGGTCTGCAGGATTTCTGTCATGGCGGGCTCCGGCGCACTTTCCAGATGGCTTGGCTGAAGCCGTTTCATAGTCCGTTTTGCGTCAAAGGCAAAGGGCGACGCGTCGTCGCTGTCCCGCTTGTTTTTCGAGCAATTCCAGGAACGCAGAAAACCCCGCCGAAGCGGGGTTTTCCGGGTGACGTTCGCGCCGAAAACAGGGTCCAACGAGGCGGCCTGACCTGAGACGGCATCAAGACGGCGTGAAGCAAGCACGCCCGCCCCAGCCCTGGACACATTCGACCTGAAGGCACCGGCCGGGCAAACCCGACCCGGACAGGCATGTGTCGCCGCGACAGCCGGAAAGGTTCAGCGGCGCGGAAAAAACCGCACACCGTCGGCAGTTGGCTTTCTGGTTCAATGACTATGAGGCGGTCACGCCAGCCGCCGCGCGTCCCAGCGCCCGCGGGGCTGGCCAAAGCTTCTCGGGAAAGCCCGGCGTATGCGCCCGGCATCGCCGAAGCCGCTTTCCTCCGCGATGAGATCGGGTGGCGCGTGGCTGGTCTCCGGCTCGCTACGCGCGTACGGCCGACTTTGTCGCCATGCAGTTCGAATATCCTTGGACGGCTAGGCGAAGGCACCGTCGCAAAGGCACAGCACCGGTCCGGGCATTCGTTCGCTGGAATTCAGGCCGAATAGCGCTCGGCGAATTCGGAAATGCGCTGCACCACCGCCTTGGGCGCGGCGATGCCGCGTGCCTGCGCCTTCTCGGCCGCCTCGGCCCGGGCCCGCCCCGGTACATGCACGCCGTAGCGGCGGCGAAGACGGTCCAGGTGGCCCTTCATCCGCTGTTCGAAATCCGGATCGAGCAGCTTCGGCTCGACGGCAAGCACGAACAGGCCGGTTCCGGGGCTGTCCGGGCCGCCGCTGAACCATGGCGCGTCGAGCGACCAGTTGGCCCCCGACAGGCCGGCCGCCAGCACTTCGACCATCAGCGCGATATTGGCGCCGCGCTGGCCGCCGAAGGCCAGCATGGCGCCCTTCATGGCGGCCGCCGGATCGGTGGTCGGGTTGCCGCTGGCGTCCAGCGCCCAGCCTTCAGGGATTTTCTTGCCGTCTTCGGCCGCCTTGCGGATATTGACGAAGGCGGTAGCGCTCGACGACTGGTCGATGACCAGCGGCGCGCCATCGGCGGCGGGCGCGGCAAACGACATCGGATTGGTGCAATAGACCGGTTTGACCGAGCCGGAACCAGCAAGCACGGCCGGGCCGTTGGTGGCCGCGAACGACACCAGTCCCTGTGCGGCCAGCCGGCCGGTGAAGTAGCCGAGCGCGCCGCATGTATAGGCGTTCTTCTGCGAAAAGATGGCGACACCGAACAGTCGTGCCGCCTTGGCAAGATCGTCGATCGTGCGGTCGAAGCCCGTATGCGCCAATCCGCCACGCGCGTCGGACAGATAAACGGCCAGCGCCGGCCTGGTGATGACCGGATCGGCATTGCCGTCGATGCGGCCGGCCTCGAGCGCTTCGAGATAGTCGATGAAATGCGTCAGGCCGACGCTGGCAAGTCCTTCCGCCTCGGCGGCGACGATGGACGCCGCGAGCGATTGCGCGGCTTCTTCGTTGGCGCCGGCGCCGAGCGCCGCCATCCGGCACAATCCTGTTGCCTGGTCGAGACTGAGTTGCATCGTCGTTGCCTCTGGTGAGTGGTGAGTAGTCAGTGGTGATAAGGATAGGAGTGGCCAGCTGCCACTACTGACTACTGACTAAAACCTAGCCGATCTTGTTCGGAATCCGCGCCTCGATCTTGCCGAAGGTGAAGACGAGAATGCCGGTGATCGTCATGTAGATCAACGCCAGGAGAAGCAAGGGTTCATAGGTGAGATACGTGTCCTGCCGCACCTTCGACGAGACGGCGAATATGTCGATCACGCTGATGGTCGCAACCAGCGGCGTCGACTTCAACTGCAGCACGGTTTCGCCGGTCAGCGTCGGCAGCGCCCGGTAGAAGGCCTGTGGCAGCCAGATGCGCCGGAAGATCTTCCAGCGGCTCATGCCGAACGCGCGGGCGGCTTCCAGCTGGCCCTTGGGCACCCCGGCAAAGGCACCGCGCATCACTTCGCCCTCATAACCGGCGAAGGATAGGGTCAACGCCAGCACGCCATAGGGCCATGCCTGTCTGAGATAAGGCCACATCCAAGACTCGCGAATCCACGGATATTGCGGAAACAGCGAGCCTAATCCGTAGTAGAGCAGCCACAATTGCAGAAGCAGCGGCGTGCCACGAATGATGGTGCAGAAGACCTTGGCGGGTGCCGAGAACCAGAACGAACCGGCTGCCTGTGCCATCCCGACCGGTACGGCGATCAAAAAGCCGAGCGCGCAGGTAACGGCCAGGATCCACAGCGAGCGCCAGATGCCGAGTAAGCCCATTTCATAATATTGCGGCAACCAGTCCCAGCGCATGAAGAAGACAGCCGACAGCACCAGCCCCAGCGCGACCAGGATCAGCACGATGCGATGCGGCTGCAGCCACAGCGATGTGCGCGCCACCATATTGATGACGGTCGCTTCGCTGGCCATCAGCGCGCGTCCTTGACCGAAGGCATGCCGCGCCTCGACCAGGCCTCGAGGCGGCCAAGCATCAGGTTCGAGAACAGCGATACCGCCAGATAGAGCACACCCGCCGCGAGATAGAATATCAGATAAGCCTTGGTCACGCCCGCCGCCTGCCGCGTCGCCAGTGTCAGCTCGAAGAAGCCGACGACGGCCAGCAGAGCGGTATCCTTGGTGGCGATCAGCCACAGATTGGCAAGGCCGGGTATGGCGAAAGGCAGCATCGCCGGCAATGTGATGCGCCGCAGCAGAAGACCGGGAGACATGCCGTAGGCGCGCGCGGCTTCGATCTGACCCTGCGGAATGGCGAGGATGGCGCCGCGCATCACCTCGGTCGAATAGGCGCCCTGGACGAAGCCGAGCACGGCGATGCCGGCCACCAGTCCGCTGATGTCTATCCGCTGATAGCCCATCGCCGTCAGCACCTGGTTTATCAGGTCGGTGCCGGCGTAGTAGAGCAGCAGGATCAGCACCAGTTCGGGCACGGCGCGCACGATGGTCGTATAGACGGCCAACAGATCGCGCACTACCGGGCCGCCGTAGAGCTTGCCATAGGCGCCACAGATGCCGATCAAAAGTCCAACGCAAGTGGCCCCGACGGCGATCTCGAGCGAATGCAGCAGCCCGACCATGAGGGTCCCGCCCCAGCCGACGGGCGCGGGCGAGAGGAGTTCGATGATACCGGCCGCCGAGGCCGGAAGAAACGCGTCAATCAGCTTCGCCCCCGGAGTGCTGGCTCTATCCGCCGGCGCCAGCGGCCGGCGGCATGCATGCGTGGGAAAGGTAGGGCGGAGGGCATGGCTCTTCGGTCATGCCCTCCGCCCGTGCGAGGGTTTTAGTTCGACTGTGGCGAGCCGCCGTAAATGTCGAAATTGAAGTATTTCTTCGAGATTTCGTCATACTTGCCGTTGCTGCGGATGGCCTTGATGCCGGCGTTGATCTTTTCCTTCAGGTCGGTGTCTTCCTTGCGCACGCCCGCGCCGACGCCTGGTCCGAGCACTTCATCGTCCGGAGCCACCATGCCCTTCAGGTCGCAGCAGGCCTTGCCCTGGTCGGATTTGAGGAATTCGCCGAGCGCGATGGAATCGGCCTGCACCGCGTCGAGGCGGCCTGCGGCAAGGTCATTGTTGGCTTCGTCCTGGGTCTGGTATTCCTTGATCTCGGAAGCCGTGCCGCCGAAGTGCTTCTTGGCGTAGACGGCGTGCACGGTCGACACCTGGACGCCGAGCACCTTGCCCTTGAGGTCGTCCGGCGTGGCGCCGAACTTCTGGTCCTTCGGTCCGATGATCGCCGTCGGCGTGTTATAATACTTGTCCGAGAAGTCGATGGTCTTCTTGCGCTCGCCGGTGATCGACATGGACGAGACGATGAGGTCGATCTTCTTGGTCGTCAGCGCCGGGATGATACCGTCCCAGGCGACAGGCGTGATGACGCAGTCGAGCTTTTCCTCGGCGCACACGGCGTCGACGAAGTCGATCTCCCAACCCACCCATTTGCCGGAGGCGTCAGGCGAGGTAAAGGGCGGATAGGGCTCGGCGGCGACGCCGATCTTGACCGGATCCGCCTTGGCCACGCCCATGGCGGCGACGCCGAGCAGCAGCGCCGCGGCGAATGTCTTCAGAACAGTCTTCATTTTTACAACTCCCAGTTTGTTGTTGGTTCCCGGTTTTCTTCCGTCCCGGCTTTCCTAGCCGATGTTGCGGATGAACTGCTTGAGCCTTTCGGATTTCGGCGCGCCGAAGATCTGCTCCGGCGGGCCTTCTTCCTCGACCAGCCCGTTGTAGAGATAGACGACATGGGTCGCGACCTCGCGGGCGAACTTCATCTCGTGGGTGACCAGCACCATGGTGCGGCCTTCGCGCGCGAGGTCGCCGATAACCTTCAGCACCTCGCCGACCAGTTCCGGGTCGAGCGCCGAGGTCGGCTCGTCGAACAGCATGACGCGCGGATTGATGGCCAGAGCGCGGGCGATCGCGGCGCGCTGCTGCTGGCCGCCCGACAAATAGGCCGGATAGACGTCGCGCTTTTCGGCGAGCCCGACGCGCGCCAGCAGCTTTTCGGCCTGTGAGATCGCTTCGTCTCGCTTGACCCCCAGCACATGCACCGGAACCTCGATGACGTTCTCGATCAGCGTCATGTGGCTCCACAGATTGAAGTTCTGGAACACCATGCCGAGCTTGGAGCGGATGCGCTCGATCTGCTTGCGGTCGGCCGGAACGGTGTGGCCGTGGCTGTCCGCCTTCAGCTTGATCTCCTCGCCATTGACGCGAATGATGCCGCTGGTCGGGTTTTCCAGGCAGTTGATGCAGCGCAGCAGCGTCGATTTGCCGGAGCCGGAACCGCCGATGATGGCGATCACCTCGCCATCGCGTGCCGACAGCGACACGCCCTTCAGCACATGCAGTTCACCGAACTTCTTGTGCAGGTTCTCGACATGGATAGCTTCAGCGGCGCCATTAAGCACCTCGCCGGATGAGATTGCGGCAGCTCTCACCGCGCTCACCGGGTGACCTTCATCTGGTCGACGGCAATTTGTCGAACGTCTACCCGGCTAATCAACATACGCTGTACTGCCCCGCTCTAGACCTCAGCATGGACCCAACAGCGCGAGCCCGTCAATCCCGCTCATTACGGCACTTGCGAGCTTGTTGTGCAAGTGTATAAATAGCGCTCCATGAAATTTTCTCCATTTTTTTCAGCTAAAAGGGCTTCGATGAACGCTTTCGGATCACAGTCCATGGCGGCGCCGCTGCGACGCGTTCTGATGCGGTCGGCGGCCAACGCCATGCGCAACGCCGAGGGGGCTGCCTGGCACTATGGCCCGGGATTCAATCCGGCGAAAGCGGCATTGCAGCACGCCGTCCTTGCTGAACTGGTGGCGGCTTCCGGCGCTGAAATCGAATGGATCGAGGACAAGGCCGATGGCCTTTCGGATTCGGTGTTCACGCACGACCCATCGCTGATGACCGACCGCGGCGCGCTTATTCTGTCCATGGGCAAGCCCTTGCGCGCCAGCGAGCCCTCGCTGCATGAGGAAACCTACGGAAGACTGGGCATTCCGATCCTCGGCCGCGTCGAGGCTCCCGGCCAGGTCGAAGGCGGTGATTGTGTATGGGTGGATGCCCGCACGCTGGCGATCGGGCGCGGTGTCCGCTCCAACCAGGAAGGCATCCAGCAGGTTTCCAACCTGCTGACGCCGCTTGGCATTTCAGTCTACGGCTTTGACCTGCCGCTGTGGCAAGGGGAAGAGGCGTGCCTGCATCTGATGTCGGTGATCAGCCCGCTGGCCGACGACCTCGCATTGGTCTATTCACCGCTTTTGCCGGCCGCCTTCTATCAAATGCTGAAGGCGCGCGGCATCCGGCTGGTCGAGGGTGATGCCGGAGAGTTTGCCGCCTCCAACGGCCTCAGCCTGAACGTGCTGCCGACCAGCCCGCACAAGGTCATTGCCGTTGCAGGCTTTCCCAAGACCAAAGCCGCCATGGAGGCTGCCGGGTGCACCGTAGAAATCTTCGAGGCGGATGCACTCTGCATCGCCTGCGAAGGCGGGCCAACATGCCTGACGCGGCCGATCCTGCGCCAATGAATACGCCGTCCCGCCGCAAGTTCCGTCGCGAGGGCGAGGAGCGACGGCGGCAGGATTTGATCGAAGCGACCCTGAATAGCGTGGCGGAACACGGCTTGGAGGGCGCCACCTTGCGCACCATCGCATTGCGCGCCGGCGTCACCGCCGGGCTGATCCGGCACTATTTCCCCGGTAAGGAAGAATTGCTGCAGGAAGCCTATGCAGCGCTGATGGGCCGCATGACCGAGCAGGCGAAAGCGGCGTTGGTCATGGAAGAGGCCTCGCCGCGCAAACGCCTTGCGGCTTTCGTCACAGCCAACCTCAATGCGCCAATCATCGATGCGCGGGTGTTTTCGCTCTGGGCAACCTTCATCGGCCGCGCCGGTTCGGACCCGAGCCTGGCTCGCGCCCACCGCGAAGGTTACCTTGGCTTTCGCAACGAGGTGGAAGCCGTCGTGGCCGAGGTGCTCGCCGCCGAACAGCGCGACACGGACGCAAGCCAGCTGCGCCATCACGCCATTGCGATTAACGCGATCATCGACGGGCTCTGGGTGGAAGGCTGCCTGGCTGGCGAAATGTTCTCGCCTGGCGAATTGGCGACGATCGGCATCAAATCTATCGAGGCCGAGCTCGGCCTCGCGCCGGAAAGGGGAGAAAACCAATGACCACACTCGGCGAAGCCCTCATCACGCTGCTCGAAGCCCATGGCGTCGACACGGTCTTCGGCATTCCAGGCGTCCACACGGTCGAGCTCTACCGTGGGCTGGCGCGCTCGAAAATCCGCCATGTCACGCCGCGCCACGAACAGGGCGCCGGCTTCATGGCCGACGGCTATGCCCGCGCCAGCGGCAGACCGGGTGTCGCCTTCGTCATCACCGGCCCGGGCTTGACCAACACCCTTACCGCCATGGGCCAGGCGCGCGCCGATTCGGTGCCGATGCTGGTCATCTCGGGTGTCAACGCCATGCCGACGCTGGGCAAGGGGCTTGGCTTCCTGCACGAACTGCCAGATCAGCGTGGCATGATGGAGAAGGTGGCGCTTTTGTCGCAGCGCATCACCGAGGCCAGCGAATTGCCGGGCGCGCTAGCCCAGGCCTTCGCCCTGTTTTCATCGTCGCGACCAGGTCCGGTGCATATCGAGATTCCGACCGATGTCATGGTCAAGCCGGCGGACGACATCGCGGCACTGCTGAGCAATGCGGCGCCGCCTGCTCCGGAGGGCGGGGCAATTGCCAGCGCGGCCAAACTCATCGCCGCCGCGCGCCGCCCGCTGATCCTGGCCGGCGGCGGCGCCAAGCGGGCCGAGGCGGCGCTGCAACGCCTGGCCGAAAGACTGGGCGCGCCGGTGGTCGAGACCACGAATGCGCGTGGCCTGCTGCACCGCCACCCGCTCTGCGTGCCGGCAAGTCCCAGCCTGAAGGCGGTTCGTGCACTGATGGCCGAGGCCGATCTGGTGATTGCCGCCGGCACGGAGTTCGGCCCGACCGATTATGACGGCTATGGCGATGGCGGCTTTGTGCTGCCTTCCAATCTGATCCGCATCGACATCGGCGCCGACCAGCTTGCGCGCCGTCCGGTGACGGTCGCCATCCAGGCCGATTGTGCCGAGGCGATCGAGGCCCTGCTCACCGCGATCGGCGCAGCTCATACCGCCGCGCCGGACGGCCAGAGGCGCGCAGCCGAGGCACGGAAGGCGGCTTTTGCCGAGCTGAGCCCCGCCTATGTGGCGCAGGTGCATGCCGTGGAAATGATCCGTGACGCCTTGCCGGGCGCGATCGTCGTCGGCGATTCGACGCAGCCGATCTATGCCGCCAACCTCTACTACGATCACGACCGGCCGGGCGGCTGGTTCAACGCCGCCACCGGCTTCGGCGCGCTTGGTTATGGCCCACCGGCGGCCATCGGTGCAGCCCTTGCCATGCCCGATGCACCAATTGTCTGCCTGACTGGCGACGGCGGGTTCCAGTTCACGCTGCCCGAACTTGGTGCGGCGCTCGACGCCCAGGCGCCGGTCATCTTCGTGGTCTGGAACAACAGAGGCTATCGCGAGATCGAGACCTCGATGCTCGATGTCGGCGTGGAACCCGTCGGCGTGTCGCCGGCGCCGCCGGATTTCTGCAAGCTGGCCGAGGCCTATGGCATCGGTGCCGAACGGCTGGGAAATATCGACGCCTTGCCGCAGGCGCTGAAGCACGCCCGGGCAACGGGACTGCCGCGCGTCATCGAAATCTCGGTCGACTGAGTGTCGGCTGCGTCAGCGTAGAAACAGAGAGCTGGAGCGGGTCAGCGATTCTAACAAATGCTGAACCGCTCTAAAGGCGTGTCTCAACCATCGGCCGGCCATGTCATTTTTCAAGGAACAGGCGTCCTTTCGCGATCCGCTGACATTTCCTCATCTCGCACCATTGCGTTGGGCGGCATCCTCGCCTGAGCTGCCTTGGCCCGTGAGGAAGACCGCGGCGAAGCTTTGCATGACGCTCGCGCGAAAGAAGAAGCGGTGCGCCCGGCGCGTGGCGGTCGATCATTCGCATTGGTGCTCCGCCAGCACGCCGACCGGCGGCCTCGGTCCGATCTGGCAATACTGGGCGCAAGGCGCCGACCAGGCCCCGCCACTGGTCAAGGCATGCCTGCGCTCGGTCGCGCGCCACAAGGGTTCGCGCGAACTTGTCGTGCTCGACGACAAGACCGTGGAGGGCCATATCGATTTGCCCGGCCATGTCTGGGACAAGCGGCGGCGCGGGCTGATGAACAGCCAGCATTTCTCCAATTTCATTCGCCTGAGCCTGCTCTCCCGGCACGGAGGAACATGGCTCGATGCCACCATCCTGCTCCGGCAGCCGGTGCCGCCCGAAATCGAGCGCGAGGATTTCTACATTCTGCGCGAGACCAATCGTCATCCGCGGCTTGTGGAAACCTGGTTCATTCATGCCCGCAAGGGGCACCCGCTGGTCGAGACGGTGCTGCACGGCCTCGCCGACTACTGGAAGAAGTACGACGCCCTGCACGACTACTTCATGTTCCCCTACCACTTCGAAGCCTCGCTCCTGCTGCACCGCCCGTTGCGGCGCGACTTCCTGCGCATGCCGCAGGTTGGCGCGGACCGGCCGCACGAATTGCAGTGGCGGCTCTTCGAGCCGTTCGAGGAGGCCATCCATCACGCCCTTTTTGATGGTTTCTGGCTGCACAAGCTCACGCATCACGAGCAGCGCCCAGCCGTCGGTGAGCATCTGCTGTGGGATGCGATCGTTTCGGGCTGGCCGGCGTCCTGACGCATGCAAAGACGCAACGGCTGCCATGTCGAGATATCAGTTGAGTGATCGCCCGAAAGGGGCGACGCTTCGCGTCGGCGCGGCAAAACAAGCGACATAACCATAAAAAGACAGGAGCGGTCCTAGGATGACGGAAACACTTGAAGGCAGGCATATCGTTGTAACCGGTGGAACCGGCGCGCTCGGTGGCGCGGTGGTCGGCAGGCTGCTGGAACAGGGCGTGATCTGCCACGTGCCGAACGCGCATGCAGCGGCGCCTTCGCACTTCCCCTTCACCACGCACGACAACGTCAAGCTGGCGCACAATGTCGATCTTTCGGACTCCGCCAAGGTCGAGGCGTTCTACAGCCAGGTTCCGGGCCTCTGGGGTTCGATCCACCTGGCGGGCGGCTTTGCCATGGCGCCAGTGGAAAAGATCGAATCGGCATCCTTTGCCGAGATGATGGACACCAACGCCCGCACCACCTTCCTGTGCAGCCGCGCCGCGGTGCGTTCGATGCTGGCATCAGGCACTGCCGGCCGCATCGTCAATGTCGCTGCGCGGGCGGCATTGGAGCCTCGCCGGGGCGCGGGCATGGTCGCCTACGCGGCCAGCAAGGCGGCGGTCGCTGCGATGACGGTGGCGATGGCTGAAGAGCTCAAGCACAAGGGCATCTTGGTCAACGCCGTGGCGCCCTCGACGCTCGACACACCGGCAAACCGTGCCGACATGCCGGATGCCGATTTCACCAAATGGGTCAGCCTCGAAGCGGCCGCCGAAGCCATCGCCTACCTCGCCTCTCCGGCCAACCAGGCGATGAGCGGAACGTTGGTGCCGCTCTACGGCCGGGCGTAGCTCCCCCTCGGCCGAACCGGTTTTTGCCGAAGAAAAACCCCGCCGGAGCGCTCCGGCGGGGTTTTTGTCATTCTGGACTAAGCGAAGGACTTCGCTTTGCGAAGGACTTAGTTGCCCTGCTTCTTCAGCGCGGCACCCAGGATATCGCCCAGCGAAGCGCCAGAGTCGGTCGAGCCATACTGGGCGACCGCTTCCTTTTCCTCGGCGATTTCCAGCGCCTTGATCGAGACCTGCAGCTTGCGGGTCTTCTTGTCGAAGGCGATGACACGGGCATCGACCTTCTGGCCGACGGTGAAGCGCTCGGGGCGCTGCTCGTCGCGGTCGCGGCTGAGGTCCGAGCGCTTGATGAAGGTCTCGATGCCGCTGTCGACCAGCCGCACTTCCAGGCCGCCATCCTTGACGCCGATGACTTCGCAGGTGACGACGGCGTTCTTGCGCAGTTCGCCCGAAGTCGCCGCTTCCCCGACCGTGTCGCGGGCCAGCTGCTTGATGCCGAGCGAGATGCGCTCCTTGTCGATGTCGACGTCGAGCACCTGCGCCTTGACCATGTCGCCGCGATTGTACTCTTCGATAACCTGCTCGCCCGGACGGGTCCAGTCGAGGTCGGAGAGGTGCACCATGCCGTCCACGTCGCCTTCCAGGCCGATGAACAGGCCGAACTCGGTCTTGTTCTTGACCTCGCCTTCGACCTGGCTGCCGACCGGATGGTTGCGAGCGAAGGCTTCCCACGGGTTCTCGAGCGTCTGCTTGAGGCCGAGCGAGATGCGGCGCTTGGCCGGATCGACCTCGAGCACCACCACGTCGACTTCCTGGGTCGTCGACAGGATCTTGCCGGGATGCACGTTCTTCTTGGTCCACGACATTTCCGAAACGTGGATAAGGCCCTCGATGCCCGGCTCCAGCTCGACGAACGCGCCGTAGTCGGTGATGTTGGTGACGGTGCCCTTGATCTTCTTGCCGATCGGGAACTTGGTGCCGATCTCGGACCACGGATCGCTCTCGAGCTGCTTCATGCCGAGCGAGATGCGGTGGGTTTCCTGGTTGATGCGGATGATCTGCACCTTGACCGTCTGACCGATGTTGAGGATTTCGGTCGGATGGTTGACGCGGCGCCATGCCATGTCGGTGACATGCAGCAGGCCGTCGATGCCGCCGAGGTCGACGAACGCACCGTAATCGGTGATGTTCTTGACGACGCCTTCGACAACTTGGCCTTCTTCGAGGTTCTGCACGATTTCCGAACGCTGTTCGGCGCGGCTTTCCTCGAGCACGGTGCGGCGCGACACCACGATGTTGCCGCGGCGGCGATCCATCTTGAGGATCTCGAAGGGCTGCGGGTTGTGCATCAGCGGGGAGACGTCGCGGATCGGGCGGATATCGACCTGGCTGCGCGGCAGGAAGGCCACGGCACCGTCGAGGTCGACGGTGAAGCCGCCCTTGACCTGGTTGAAGATGACGCCTTCGACGCGCTCGCCCTTGGTGAACTTCTCTTCGAGACGGACCCAGCTCTCTTCGCGGCGGGCCTTCTCACGCGACAGCATCGCTTCGCCAAGCGCGTTCTCGATGCGCTCGACATAGACTTCGACGGTGTCACCGACCTTGAGGGTGGTGTCCTTGCCCTTGACGCCGAATTCCTTCAGCGGCACGCGGCCTTCGACCTTGAGGCCGACGTCGATGATGGCCATGTCCTTTTCGATCGCGGTGATCGTGCCCTTGACGACCTGACCTTCGCCGGAGTGGCCGGTGGTGAATGATTCTTCGAGCAGGCTCGCGAAATCGTCGCGAGTGGGATTTGCAGCTGACATTGTTTCTCCTGGGTGCCCCGCATCTCGAGCGGGACGGGCGCCGTGGGTTAGCGTTGCGTTGGCCTGCCGGCGTTCCGGGCTCAAAAGCCCTGGGCCGCTTTTCAAGCGGCAATTCCGGCGCATGAAGAATGCTGGCAGGCTGGTTCGTGCCCGATATGGGTATTTTCTTCGCTTCCGGCAACGGAAACGCGGGAGAAAACCCGGATCAGGCCTTGTCTCTCTTGGCCAGCACGTCGTCTATAACAGCCATGGCCGCGAGAAACGCGGCTTCTATAGCCATTTCGCTGGTATCAAGCAAGTGCGCGTCGGCTGCCGGCTTCAATGGCGAGTCGGCGCGGCCCATGTCGCGCTCGTCACGGCGTTGGATGTCGGCGAGGATCTCGGCGAAATTGGCCGTGCCGCCGATGCTTTCGATCTCGGCCAGCCGGCGCTGTGCCCGCACCTCGGCACTCGCCGTCACATAGAGTTTGATGTCGGCGTCGGGGCACACCACGGTGCCGATGTCGCGGCCGTCAAGCACCGCGCCCGGCGGGGTCTTGGCGAATTCGCGCTGCTTTTCAACCAGGATGCGCCGCACGGTCGGGAAAACCGCGACCTTCGAGGCCGCCTCGCCGACCGCATGCGCCGACAGCACCGCACGGTCGAGCTTTGCCAGATCGACCTGGCGCGCCGCGGTCTCTGCCGCCGAGACATTGTCGAGCGGCAGGCCGACCTGAAGCAAGGCATGGGCGACCGCGCGATAGGTTAGGCCGGTGTCGAGCAGGTTCAGCCGGTAGTGGTCGGCCAGCCGCCGGGCGAGGGTGCCCTTGCCGGCGCCGGCTGGTCCGTCGATGGCGATGGTGAACGGCTTCATACAGACCTTTTGGTAAACCCGATGCGAGGCGCAATTGTCGTTAGCGGTATGCGCGAACTTTTGTCGATCCGCAAACTACGACTGCGCAGATTGGGCGCTCTCTTTTCGGCGCCGGCGTTCTTTCAAAAATGTGAGGAAAAGAACGCCGGTGACAATGGTGAAAAATAGCAGGGCGAGCGAATCGCTTTCGGGTCTCGGACCATCGTTGTCTAAGCCGAGCAATCCCGCGACCAGGACGATGACGCCCGAAAAGAAAAACAGCCCTGTCAGCCGCGCTCCGCTGACGAGGTGGATGTCGCTTACGGATCGCCACGCTTTGAGGAGAATTGCCCTGACATCAGACATGCCGGGAAATTCGACCGGCACCGAAGAGATGGAGGAGAACCGTTTCACCTGAGCAATCGCTCTGAAGCGGGCGATACTCAATGCCGTGTTGCCCGTCACGTAAATTATTGCCACGAGCAAGAGCCAATGTGTAGCGAGGTATCCGCCCCACCAAAGAAGGAAGAGGCCTCCAAGTGGGATTGTAGTCAGGATCGCAGCCCAATACTCTCGATAAAATCGTCTTCTTACGAAATCATACTGCTCGGGAGTAATCTTGTAGGCTTCGGCTCCTCTACGAAAGGAAACGATCACGAACCCATCATCTGTTTTATTTCCACTTCGCATCAGGGCTCATCCAAGTCTCGAGCGGGGCTTGAGTTTGCTCTAAAAAGAGAGAATACCAAACCCAATATGTGCCCGAAAAAATACACGCTAAGGATCGCATAGCCACCCATCGCCAGAAATATGGCATTCGATGGTGTGTTGGCTTCGAAGGGTTGAAGCATCCATCCGAAATGCAGGCCATATGCGCAGCCGATGGCTCCGCACGAAGAAGCCATGCTTGGTAGCGTGAGCGCGATCCAAAGCGCCGTGATCACACCAAGGCGCACCCATGAATAGGTGCGTTCTTTGATCATCTTGGCAACTGATATCGCCTTCGCGATGGTCAAAACTACGCCCGCTACTATCGCAAGTAAAATCGAAACCAGAATATTCATGGCGCTCCCCAATACTCGTTTGAGACTGAAGGGTCAGCCCTTAAAGAACGATTGAGTCGATCTCGAAATTTGATGCAATCTGAGGGTTAGGAAATCTCCGCGCCCAGCCCCTTCATCAGCCCCATGAACTCCGGAAAGCTCGTTGCAATCATATTGGCATCGTCGATGGTGACAGGCTTGTCCGTCGCCAATCCCATCACCAGAAAACTCATGGCGATGCGGTGGTCGAGATGGGTCTGCACGGTCGTATCCCTGCCGTTGGGATGGCCGCCCAGCCCCTTGCCGCCGGGCTTGCCGCGCACGGCAAGCGAAGCCTCGCCCTCGGTGCAGTTGACGCCGTTGAGCTTGAGCCCGTTGGCGACGGCCGACAGCCGGTCGGACTCCTTCACCCGCAATTCTTCCAGCCCCGGCATCAGCGTCTCGCCCTCGGCGAAGCTCGCGGCGACGGCCAACACCGGATACTCGTCGATCATCGACGGTGCCCGCTCGGGCGGCACAATGACGCCCTTCAACTCCGAGTAACGCACGCGCAGGTCCGCGACATCCTCGCCGCCGGCATTGCGCGGGTTCAAAATGTCGATCTTGCCGCCCATTTCCTGCAGTGTCAGCAGCAGTCCGGTGCGGGTCGGGTTCATCAGCACGTTTTCGATCATGATGTCTGAACCCGGTACGATCAGCGCCGCCACAAGCGGGAAGCCGGCCGAGGACGGGTCGCCCGGCACGGCGATCGTCTGGCCGGTCAGCTTGCCCTGGCCTTCGATGAAGATGTGGCGCACACCGCGTTCGTCCGTCTCGACCGACAGGTTGGCGCCAAATCCCTTCAGCATCTTTTCAGTATGGTCACGCGTCATCACCGGTTCGACGACGGTGGTGATTCCCGGCGTGTTGAGGCCGGCGAGCAGCACCGCCGACTTCACCTGCGCCGAGGCCATCGGCACGCGGTAGGTGATCGGGGCTGCATGCTTCGGCCCGTGCAGCGTGATCGGCATGCGGTCGCCCGGTGTCGCCTTCAGCACCTGCACGCCCATCTGGCGCAACGGCTCGAGCACGCGGCCCATCGGCCGGCCCGACAGCGAGGCGTCGCCGATGAAGGTCGTTTCCATGTCGTAGGTGCCGACGAGGCCCATGGTCAGCCGCGAGCCGGTGCCGGCATTGCCGAAATCGAGCGGCCCTTCCGGCTGCAGCAGCGCGCCGTTGCCCGTGCCGCGGATCACCCATTCGGCGCCGCGCTTTTCTATATGCGCGCCCATCGCCCTCATGGCCGCGCCGGTGCGCATCACGTCCTCGCCTTCCAGCAGGCCGGTGATGCGGGTTTCGCCGGAGGCGAGGCCCCCGAACATGAAGGAACGGTGCGAGATCGACTTGTCGCCCGGCACACGCGCGGTGCCGGAAAGGGCGGATGATTTGCGGGCGGTGGCCGGCTTGGCAGCGACGGCGTGAGACATGGAATTTCCCTGGACGGAATGCCGGCATGCCGGCGCTTTTCATTTGTTGCGGCGGTCTCGTATCACGGCGGGGCGAAATGGTCATCCCCATGGGCGTCACTTGGCGCGAGGCCTTTCAATGCATGGTTTTGTGACGCCGGCTTTTGGCTTTGACAGCGCCGCAAACTGTGGTTAAGGGGACCACTCTTTTATTCACGAGGCTTGCCGTGGCAAAAACCGAACTTGGCACAAAACGTATCGACCCTGAAACGGGCCGAAAATTCTACGACCTGAACAAGGACCCGATCGTCTCGCCCTATACGGGCAAGACCTATCCGCGTTCCTATTTCGAGGAAGGCAAGGTCGCCGCCCTCGAGGAGGAAGAGGAAGTGGCCGAGAAGGAAGTGGACGCCGAGGACGAAGAAGGCGTCGAAGTCGTCTCGCTCGAAGAGGCCGACGATGACGCCAAGGGCGACGATCTTCCCGATCTCGGCGATGACGAGGATGTCGACCTGGGCGACGACGAGGATGACACATTCCTTGCCGACGAAGAGGAAGAGGACGACGACGTTGCCGACATGATCGGCGTTGGCGATGACGACGACGAGGTCTGATCGGCCAGCGATGCAGGTGTTTGCACGCTTTCTCAGCCTGTGAACAAAAAGCCGTCCATGAAGGCTTGATATCTGGGAAAGGCGGGGTTAGAAGCCGCCTGCACTAACGGCGCGGTGTTCCACCCGCGCCGGATCTCTTCACCGGAAACGGTGCCGGTTGACTGCCGGATGTGGGGCCATAGCTCAGTTGGGAGAGCGCTTGAATGGCATTCAAGAGGTCGTCGGTTCGATTCCGATTGGCTCCACCAGTCCCTTCCAGGGTTTCAAGGAAACCCTCTGATCTCAAGCTCTTACACGGAAATGCGGCCTACGGTGGTGGCGCACGATGCGGAGAATTTCACGCCTCGCCCGGCGTGATGTCTCCAGCTTCGCGGTAGCGTCTGTTGCTTTCGGTTGCGCGCTCCCGATCGGGCTCCCATTCAGCAAATCGCGGCGGCTAAGCTTGCGCCATCAGGCAGCGTCCGCGCCGAACTCGACAGCAAACCCCGCGTCGATCGCGCTTCGCGCTATGTGGTCGCCAAGTTCCCAATCCGTGAGCTCGCACAGCGGAAACCTCTTCCTCACGGCATGAATAACCTCCGATACCGAGACGCTGGGGCTGTCGACATTGTCGATCAGGTAGCGGACAATCTCTTGGCGAATGTCCGCTGGAGCCGTCGTCTGCGCAAGTGCGGGCATCTGCGGCCTATGAATGGAGCCGTGTTGTTGCGCCATCGGCTGGTGTCGCGTCGAAGGCGACGGGCACGTCGTGAACGATGCATGCCGCCGCGAGCATGTCTTCCAACTCTCTGTCGGTGGCCTTGCACGCCGGCATCAGTGTTCGGATGGCTCGGATCGCCTGGGCAATGGACAGGAACCGCGCCCTGCCTCTGGAAAGCACGTAGGCTTCGGCCGCCTTTTCAACCGTGATGGTGTGGAACGTGTTGGTCATCAAGAGTTCCTCCCTGAAGCCGATCCAACGCAATTTACGGACAACATTCAGCGATCTGCAAGCGTCTGTCCGATTGCGGACAAATCAGGCGGGTGACTGGGCGAAGTGGCGCTGTTCCTCCTCGCCATATGCACCGTGTGTGAGTTTTATCATGCCTATGCGGTCGACAATCGTGATCTCGCCGCGCTTGGCGTGAACCAGTCCCCGATATTCAAGCATTTGCAGGGCCGTGGTAACGCCCGGCCTCCGCGCGCCGAGCATGGTCGCCAGAAACTCGTGCGTCAGGTAGATCTTGTTTCCTTCACAGCGGTCATGAACCATGAGCAACCAGCGGGCCAATCGCTCCTCTATCTTCGAGTGACCGTTGACCACCGCTGTTCGGGACGCCTGGACAAGGAATGCGTTGGCATAGCGAAGCAGGGACTCGCGAAAGCTCTGGCTGCTCGCAAGAAGCGCGCGAAGACTTTCAACCGGCAGGCACCAGCCATTGCCGGCGACCTGGATATAAGTGTCATTGGGAGACCGGTCCTGGCCGAGAACGACCGTAACCCCGGTCATGCCATCGTGGCCGACAATGCCAACCTCGCCTTGACGCCCTCCGAACATGGTGGCGACGACCGACGCGATACCTGTCTCGGGGAAATACACGTGCTGGATCGGCTGATAAGCGGTTTCCAGCGGGCTTTTGAGGCCCAGTTCGACCTGACGTATCGACGGCAGGATCGTTGCGAAATCCTCAGGCGCCAATGTTCTCAAAACATGATTGCGTATTTGGGATTGGGACATGCTCCTTCCCCGTTCCGGGCAAGAGCAAGTACCCTCTCACTGTCGGCGGCATCCGAGTGACTGGCGGCCGATGCGACAGCATAGGCCTTGGAGGCCCCGCTGGCAAACACTTGTGGTGGTGCGCCGGCGCAACGGTGTCTCTCCGCGGGAAGGCGATTGGATCACAAGCTTCGTTTCCTTCGCCAAGCCGCCGGAAACGCACGCCCTGCGGCGGCTTGAGCGCATGGCCGCCGATTGACCCATCCGCGCGGCATCCTGGGCGAAATCATCGCCGTGATATTCCAGTAGGCGAAGAGAAGGCTTTCCGGCTCGCACAGGAAGATTGACAAGTAGCGGATGTTGGCGCGGCTGATGATGGCGAGCACTTCCAGCCAGACTTCGGGCATGGACGCGCTTGTATTTGCGCGATCGCCTCGGCCTTCAGGCCGATACAAAGTCCCATTCTGCGCATGTGCTGGTCGTGTCGGGGTGCGGGGTTTCAGCCGAGAAGGTCGGCCGCGACTTCGAGCGTGTTGCGGAACGATGTCTCCAGATGGCGTTCCATTGCCTGCGCGGCGCCCTCGGCGTCATGTCGCTTCAGTGCGCCGAGGATAGCTTCGTGCTGCTCGATCGTCTGTTCGCCAAAGCCTGGTTTCGGAATGGCGAGATAGCGGCCGCGGTCCATCTGCGCCTTGGAGATGTCGACGGCTCGCCAGATCATCGGCAGGCCGCAGATCTCCGCGATGGTGCGGTGAAAGACGTCGTCTAGCTGGATCGCGGTGGCGTACCGGCCGCGCGATATTGCGAGCTTGTGCGCCGCCATGTTGTCCTCCAGCAGTTCGGCGGCTGCCGGGGTGAGCTTCACCGCCGCGCGCCTGGCGCTTTCCATCTCCAGCGCCCGGCGGATGACATAGGCCTCTTCCAGGTCGGCGCGGCTGATCGGTGCGACATAGGTGCCCGTCTGTGCCAGGATCTTGACGAGGCCCTCGTCGCTGATGCGCTTGACGGCTTCCCGCACCGGCGTGCGCGAGACACCGAGGGCCTCGGCGATCGCCACCTCGTTGATCACCTCCCCGGGTTTCATCTGTCCGACGACGATCAGGTTGCGGATCTTCTGATAGATCTGATCGCGGAGCGGCAGAGCCCGATTGAGGGTCGAAGGGTCCAGGTCCATGGCAAATCCGTAGCGTCGTTCACCGGAAATGGTCGGATTATATTAGAATGGAGATAGGGATGCATTCAATGCGCGCTCCAACCGCTCCACGGGCAGGATCGCTGCGGAGCAGCCTGTCCGCGGCGCCCTTTGCGCCGGGGTAGGAATCCGCGTCACCGCGACTTCGCTTACGCGCAATTTACGACCGTCGGCTACATCAGTTCCTGTTTGATTCGTCCGTGGCAGGAACCTCATGAGCAAAGCCCTCACGACCTTCGCACTCGTCACCGTGCTGACCGCCTTGCTCATGGCGCTGAGCCTGGCCGTGGCCCGGCACGGCTATCCCTATGGCGTGACCGGCGTGAAGCGGCTCGACGGTGTCGCCGACGCGGGAACATTCATCCCGCTTGCCGCGGTCTATTTCTTCAGCGCGCTGCTGATGATGATCCTGCCGATCAGGGCGGCGAGCATCGTTCTCACCCACGCCGCCGACGCCATCTTCTGGACCGTGATCGTGCTGCTCGCCGCCATCGTCGGCGGCCTTCTCGCCCGATGGGCCTTCGGCCAGGGCAGCGTGATGCTGGCGCTGCTGAACTGGCGGTTCCTGTTTGCCGTAGCCGTCGTCGGCTGCCACTTCGTCATGAACGAGCTGCGCCGCAACGTGCTGTTGCGCAGCCTGTTTTTCGTCGTCTTCGCCGTCACGACGCTCGCCTGCCTGTTCTGGTCCTTCACGCTCTGAGCGCGATCGTCGCTGGCTGATTTCCGGCCGCGATGTGACCCGCGGCCTGCTCCATCCATGTCCAGAGATAGGCTGCGAGACCGCGCTCGACATGGATGCGCAGCCTGTTGTCATGGCGATACACGATGGCGCTGACGCCGGCGAGGGAAAGCGCCGCACTGGCGCTTGGCTGGCGAGGATCGAGCGTCGTCCCGCGTGCGATGAAGGCATCGAGAGCCGGGCCCTCGACCTCGAACACCTGCAAGCCGGCGCTGATCGTCGTCACCGCGAAACCCTCGCCGTGCCAACCCGCCGGGATGGGGAGCGGGTTGCTTGACACGACGAGCAGCCGGTCGCGCGCCAGTCGGACCGAATAGCGTGTGTCCTCTGCCAGGCCGAATGCACCGGCGGCCGTTCCCTCGAACCCTGAGGCCTCGGCCCATGCGGCAAGGTCACCGCTGACCAAGCGTTGGTGCAGTCCGGTGATCGGGCTTATTTGGAGCCCCGGGACTTCGATCGTGGCAGTCCGCCAGTCTGGAGCAACAGACCATTTCTCCGCGAGATCACGCATGCAGCCGGTCTCCTGCCGGGTCGAAGGCGCAAGGGGCGGCAATCGTCGCCGTGCTGACCTTCCCGAGATGCTGGATTTCGATCGCCTCGCCGTGGCGTGCCGCGCCGCGTTCGATCAGGCCAAGCGCGACGGGCCGGCCAAGCGCCGGACTCTGGTAGCTCGATGTGACAAACCCCTGGCTGCGCAGCCTTCCGCCGCTCCGTTTGATGCCATGCGCGCCGGTTGGCAGCGGCGCATCGCCCTGCGGCACCGTCAGGCCGACAAGCTGCAGCCGGTTGTCGCGCGAAGCCTCCTCGGTGAACAGCGAGCGGCGGCCGACAAATTCGGTCTGGCGTTTGGCGCGTGGGCCCTCGACGCCGAGATCATGCGGCAACGTGGTCCCGTCAGTGTCCTTGCCGATGACGATGAATCCTTTTTCGGCGCGCAGGATCATCAGCGCTTCGAGTCCGATGACAGCGGCATCGAACGGCTGGCCGGCCTGACGCAGATGCGCCCAAAGCGGTTCGGCGCGGTCCGCGCGGATCGAAATCTCGTAGCTCCTGTCGCCGGTGAAGCTGACGCGGGCGATGCGGATCTCGTCGCCGCCATAGTTGCCATGGCCTATCGCCATATGCGGCAGGTCCGCATCGTCGAGCGAAAGGCCGAAATCCAGGGTTTCAAGCAGCTTCCGCGCATTCGGACCGGAGACGGTCAGCGTTGCCATTTCCGCCGTGGCGTTGTGGATATAGACGGCGCCGCGGCCAAAGCGGTCCTGGCGCCATTCCTCCAGCCGCGCATGCACCGCGGTGACATGCGAGGACGAGCACGACACGACGAAGCGATGCTCGTCCAGCCGCACCAGCACGCCGTCGTCGAACACCACGCCGTTTTCCGACAGCATGAAGCCGTAGCGGCAATGGCCCGGCTTCAGCGTCGACATGGTGTTGTAGTAGAGGAAATCCACGAATTCGGCCGCCCGCGGTCCGATCACCTCGATCTTGCCGAGCGTCGAGCCGTCGAACAGCGCGACCGACTGGCGCGCACGCCGCGCCTCATCCTGGATCGTGCGGTCCGCATCGGCATCGCGGCCGCCATAATGGGCAGGCCGCAGCCAACCGCCATATTCCTGGAACACGGCGCCATCGGCACGATGGATGTTTTCCAGCGGCAGCCGGCGCACCGGCGCCATCAACTCGCCGGCGCGCGCGCCGGCAAAGCTCGCCAGCGGCACCGGCGTGAAGGGCGGACGGTAGGTGGTGGTGCCGACCTCCGGCACCGTGCGGCCGGTGATGCCTGCCATCAGCGCCAGGCCGGGGAGGTTGGAGGTCTTGCCCTGGTCGGTCGCCATGCCGAGCGTGGTGTAGCGCTTCAGATGTTCGACCGAGACGAAGTTTTCGCGCGCCGCCAGCTCGACGTCCTTTACCGTCACATCGTTCTGGTAGTCGATCCAGATGCGCCCCTTCGAGCCGGGCACCGGCCAGGCGGCAACGATGCCGCCGGTCGCCTCCGGTCCGGTGCTGCGCGGCATCTGGGCCATCCGTTGGCCGAGCGATGCAACAGCGTTCTGCGAGCCTGCGAACACCTCCGACAGCGAAACCGCGCCAGCCGCGGCGCCGGCAACGGCAATACCGTCAACGGGGTCGCCCGGCAGGAAGGCGGCACGCGCCTCGCTCCAGGCAAGCTTGCCCTTGGCCTGGCCAAACAGATGAATGGTCGGCGTCCAGCCGCCTGAGACCAGCACGCAGTCGGCATCGAGCCTGGTGCCGTCGTCCAGCGTCACGCCCTCGACGCGCAGCTTGCCATTGGCGGCGGCAAGCGATCGCCCCTTGACCAGCCGCACCTTGGTGGCTGGCATGCCATCACGCCTGATGTCGACCAGCGTGACGTCGGCGCCGGCCTCGGCGACGGCCTCCGCCACTTCATACGCGCTGTCATTGTTGGTGGCGACGACGATGCGCCGGCCGACCACCACCGCATGGCGCCTGAGATAGGCGAGCGCCGCATCCGCCGACAGGATGCACGGCAGGTCGTTGTCGGCAAACGGCAAAGGCCGCTCGATGGCACCCGTCGCCAGCACGATCTGGCGCGGCCGCACCCGCCACAGCGTGTCGCGCCGGCCGTCGAAATGACGCTGGTTCAGCCCGACCAGATTGTGGTCGTAGATTCCAAAAGCGGTGGTCGAAGGCAGGATCAGGTGGCCCCCGGCGGCAAGCTCGGCAATCGTCTCGTCGGTCCAGACGGCAGCCGGTTTGCCGTCGATCTCGCCGGCGCGGTGGCCGAGCGATCCGCCCGGCTTCTGCTGGTCGTCGACCAGCGTGATCGAGAGGCCGGCGCCGGCCGCCGCCTTTGCCGCCGCCAATCCGGCCGGCCCGGCACCCACCACCAACACGTCGCAATGATGGTTGATCTGGTCGGCCGAGCCCGGCGAGGTCCAGCCCTTGTCCACTTCGCCCAGCCCAGCCATGGCGCGAATGCGCGGCTCGAACATGTGCCAGTCCGGCCACATGAAGGTCTTGTAGTAGAACGCCGCCGGAATGAAGCGCGAGAAGCGGTCGAGGAAGGCGTTGCGGTCGGCGAGCGCACTGGGCGTCGCGTTGACGCTTTTGGCCACCATCCCGTCGCGCGCCGGCTCGGTCGTGGCGCGCGTATTAGGGGTCGCACGTGGGCCGCCGACATCGACCAGCGCGTTCGGTTCCTCGACCCCGGCACCCCAGATGCCGCGCGGCCGGTGGTATTTGAAGGAGCGGCCGACAACCGCGACGTCGTTGGCCATTAACGCCGAGGCGATGGTGTCGCCGGCAAAGCCCTCAACGTTTGTGCCGTCGAAGCTGAAGCGGATCGGGCGCGACCGGTCGATGGCGCTGCCGCCGACGGTGAGACGCGACGCGGTCACGCCGCGTGCTCCCCGCCAAGAGCGGTCGAGGACAGCACCTCGTGCGTGACCGTGTCACGTTCCATGACGAAGAACTCGCCGCAACTCATGTGCACCCAGATTTCACGTGCCGTGCCCTTAGGGTTGCCGTGCAGATAGAGGTAGTCGGCCCAGCGCTCGATCGGCACGTCGGCTCCGTCCGGCCGGACATTGCCGGCATCGCCGCCATAGTGGAATTCCGTCTCGTCGCGCGGACCGCAGAACGGGCAAGGGAAGAGCTGCATGATTGCCTCAATCTTCGTCTTTATGCATGTCGTCGTCCCAAAACCGCTGCACACTTTTGGGCGACATGCATCAATGTGCGATGCCGGAGCCGGCCGCTTCGTCGATCAGCCGCCCGCTGGCAAAGCGATCGAGGTCGAACGGACGACTGATGTCGTTGTGCTTGCCGGTCGCCAGCAGGTTCGCCAGCAGCGTGCCGCCGGCGGGAATGGCCTTGAAGCCGCCCGTGCCCCAGCCGCAATTGAGGAACAGATTGGGCAGCGGCGATTCACCGATGATCGGCGAGGAGTCCGGCACGACGTCGACAATGCCGGCCCATTGCCGCATCAGCTTCAGCTGGCCGAAGATCGGGAACATCTCCAGCAATCCTGCGATCACCGTCTCCAGTGTCGGCAAATTGCCGCGCTGCGCATAGGAAGGGATGCGGTCGAGCCCGCCGCCAATGACGATCTCGCCCTTGTCCGACTGGCTGACATAGACGCCGGTGCCGGGCGACAGCACCACTGTGTCCAGGATCGGCTTCACCGGTTCGGAGACGCAGGCCTGCAGCGCGTAGGAATTGATCGGCAGACGGAAGCCGGCCTTGGCCGCCAGCACCGAGGAATGGCCGGCCACCGCCATGCCGATGCGGTCGGCGCAGATCGCCCCGCGCGTCGTCCGGACGCCACGGCAGCGGCCGCCCTCGATGATGAAATCGGTGATTTCGCAGTTCTGGATAATGTCGACGCCGAGCCGGCTCGCCGCCCGCGCATAACCCCAGGCGACCGCGTCATGGCGCGCCGTTCCTGCGCGGCCTTGCCAGATGCCACCGAACACCGGGAAGCGTGCGTCTGGAGAGAAATTGTAGATCGGCGCCACGCGCCGCACATCCTCGGGCGAAAACAGCTCCGCATCGATGCCGTTGATCTGCATGGCGTTGACGGTGCGCGCGCCCACCTCCATCTCGGCCGTCGAGTGGCAGAGATTGACCATGCCGCGCTGCGATAGCATGACGTTATAGTTCAGGTCTTTCGACAGGCCCTCATAAAGCCGGTGCGCCAGCCCGTAGAGCTCGACACTTTCGGGATAATAATAGTTGGAGCGCACCACTGTTGTGTTGCGGCCGGTGTTGCCGCCGCCGATCCAGCCTTTTTCAAGGACAGCCACCCGGGCGATGCCGTTGTTCTTGGCTAGGTAATAGGCCGTCGCCAGCCCATGGCCGCCGCCACCGATGACGATCGCGTCGTAAGACGGCTTCGGCTCGGGCGAGCGCCACGCCTGCTTCCAGCCGGTCTGGCCGGCGAGGCCCTCCTTGAACAGCGATAGGGCGGAATAGCGTCGGGTCATGGCGTGCCGGCCAGGCCTGATTTGGGGAAGGGGGCGTGGATCATTGCATGGTCTTCTGTATGGACGTCACCGGTTCGATCGGTCGCGCCCGCATCGCCTTGCCGAGAGGATCGTAAGGCGACGAAGCGATGACGCGCACCTCTTTCGACGCCGACGATATGGGTTGTCAACTGAGTATCGGCATCGGCGCGATCGCGACCGACAAGCGCCATGGCAAGGCTCTTGCCGACCGTATGGCCGTAGCCGCCGGAGGTGACGAAGCCGGCAAGCTTGCCCTTGTTCCAGACCGGTTCGTAGCCGCTGGCATACGCATCCTCAGCGTCGGTTTCGAGCGTCACCAGCGTTCGCCTGGCGCTGGCTGGTTCTTTTCCAGGGCCACCTCCGATTTCATCCTGTCGCACTCCACCCTGTTGCGGCTGTGCACCCTATCTCTGTTGTACATATGTGTCCAGTGCACCGCGAGAACCGGGCCGGAGGAGGCTGGTGTGTGGATATGGAGCACGCCTATCGCCGGGAAAGCTGCCGAGCCGGGCAGCCGGTGCCCCGTCTAGCGTTTGCCGGAAAGCGTCTTTTCGACATAGCGCGAAAAATCCTCGACATCCTCGGCGGTCGGTTCCTGGCCGGTGAAGCTGCGCAGATAGGACGCGAGATGCATCAGGCGGCTGCTCATCGGCTCGTCAAGTTCCAGCGAGTAATAGCCGATCTGCATGAAGTAGAGCACGCGGGCGCGTACGAACGCGTCTTCTTCATCATAGCCATGGCGCATGAACATGTCGCGTATCGCATTGACGCGTTCTTCGTCGGCCTCGTCGAGCGCGCGCCTTGTGGCGGGGGACCGGCGCGCCCAGGCCCTGATCGCGAAATCGAGCCGGGGGTCGAACAGCTTTTCGTCCACCCAGCATTCGAAAATGCTCATCACCCCACGGATGACGGTGGCGGATGGCCGCCCGGCGCGCTCGACGATGAACCGGGTGTTGGTCTGCTTCCAGTAGTCCAGCAATTGGTCGAGCAGGTCCTGCCGGCTCTTGAAATACCAGTAGAAGCTGGAACGCGAGACGTCGAGCTGCTGGCCAAGCGTCAGCACGCGGACGCGTTCGACGCCATCCGAAATCAACGTTTCAAGCGCCAGCTTCAGCCAGTCTTCACGAGTGGCCTTGATGTTGCCGGTGGCGCCGGCGCGCTGGATCGTCGTTTCGATGGCTGCCATCGGTATGACGCATGACATGCCGGATCAGGCAAATCAAGGCTATGGACATCTCTGTACAGGGCAATCGATTGAGCTGACGTGACGGCTGCGGGGATATCAACCGGGCTGGCTGTCGATGGGGCGCTGCCGCCGCCATCCTATTGACGCAGCGGTAGGCCCGGGGGTTTTTGTCGCGGCGGCCCGGCCAGTACGTGCTTTCCCCCTGAGCAATTGTCTGGCAAATACCAGTTCAGAAAGATGCCGCCGCGCGGCCAACCAGCAGGAAAGACGAGGACATGGCTCAGTTTCGAAAGAACCTCATTGATGGTGAATGGGTCGGCAACGCCGGCTCCCGCAACATCAACCCCTCGGATACCGGCGATGTCGTCGGCGAATACGCCTCGGCGGGCGTGGAACAGGCGGCCCAGGCGATCGCGGCGGCCAAGGCGGCCTTTCCCGCTTGGTCCCGCTCCGGCCCGCTGGCGCGCCATGCGGTGCTGAAGAAGGCGTCCGACGAGATCATGGCGCGCAAGGACGAGATCGGCCGCAACCTGGCGCGCGAGGAAGGCAAGACGCTGGCCGAAGGCATCGGCGAGACCATTCGCGCGGCCCAGATATTCGATTTCTTTGCCGGCGAAACGTTGCGCCTGTCGGGAGAGATGGTGCCGAGCGTGCGGCCGGGCGTCGGCGTCGAGATCACGCGCGAGGCGGTCGGCGTGGTCGGCATCATCACGCCGTGGAATTTCCCCATCGCCATTCCGGCCTGGAAGATCGCTCCGGCGCTGGCCCATGGCAACACCATCGTCTTCAAGCCGGCCGAACTCGTGCCCGAGAGCGCCTGGTCTATCGTCGATATCCTGCATCGCGCCGGTCTGCCCAAGGGCGTGCTCAACCTCGTCATGGGCAAGGGCTCGGTGGTCGGCCAGGCGATGCTCGACAGCCCCGATGTCAACGCCATCACCTTCACCGGTTCGGTCGGCACCGGCAAGCGCGTCGCAGCGGCAAGCGTCGAGCACATGCGCAAGTTCCAGCTCGAAATGGGCGGCAAGAACCCGCTGGTGGTGCTGGACGATGCCGATCTTGCGGTTGCCGTCGACTGCGCGCTCAACGGCGCCTTCTTCTCGACCGGCCAGCGCTGCACCGCCTCGTCCAGGCTGATCGTGACGGATGCCATCCATGACCGTTTCGTCGACGCGCTGAAGGAGCGGATGGACAGGCTGGTCGTCGGCGATGCGCTCGACGCGCAGACCCAGATCGGTCCGATCGTCGACGCAACGCAGCTGGAGCAGGACGAGGATTACATCGCCATCGGCGTCAGGGAAGGCGCTACGCTCGCCTTCGGCGGCGAAAGGCTCGACCGCAAGACGCCCGGCTTCTATCTGCGGCCGGCGCTGCTGACCAACGCCACCAACGCCATGCGCAGCTCGCGCGAGGAGATTTTCGGGCCTGTCGCCAGCGTCATCAGGGTCAAAGACTATGACGAGGCGTTGGCAGTCGCCAACGACACGCCCTTCGGGCTGACCTCGGGCATCTGCACATCGAGCCTCAAGCACGCCACCCACTTCAAGCGCAATTCGGAAGCCGGCATGGTGATGGTCAACCTGCCGACGGCGGGCGTCGACTTCCATGTTCCCTTCGGCGGCCGCAAGGGCTCGAGCTACGGTCCGCGCGAACAGGGCCGCTACGCCATGGAGTTCTACACCACGGTGAAGACCGCCTATACATTTGCAGGCTGATTGGATGCCGGCCATCGGGGCCGGCGGGCGTTCACTAGGGAATCGGCACGAGGCAATGACGTTGCAGGACCTGACCTGGCTCAACCCGCCACCGCATCATGCCCTGGACGGCAACATCGTCCAGGTTCGCACCGGCAAAGAGACCGACTTCTGGCGTGAGACCTTCTACGGTTTCTGGCGCGATAACGGCCACTTCCTGTATCGGTCGGTCGAGGGCGATTTCACCGCCGAGGTCACCGTCAAAGGCGACTACAAGGTACTTTACGACCAGGCCGGACTGATGATCCGGCTGAGCGAAACGCACTGGATCAAGGCCGGAATCGAATACACCGACGGTCTCGCCTACTTCTCGGTTGTCGTCACCAACGACACATCGGACTGGTCGCTGGTCGCCATTCCCGCCGGCCCGAATGGCGTCAGGATCCGCCTGACCCGCCATGGCGAAGCGATCCGCGTCCAGTATCTCGACGCTTCGGACCGGCACTGGAAGCCGGTGCGGCTCGCCTATTTCCCGATCTCGAAGACGGTCGATGTCGGCATGATGTGCTGTTCACCGCAGCGCGAGGGTTTCGAGGTCACATTCTCCGGATTTTCGGTCGGCCCGCCGATTTCTCGGGAATTGCACGACTGATGCCTGGAGCATCTCAGGCGGAAGCTACAGCAGGCCGACGCATCACCACGGCACGTGCAGGATTTCCAGTTTCGGCAGGCCGACTGGTCTGACGCCAGGATCATTGGCAAGCACGCCGAAGGCTTCGGTCTCGATCAGGTCGCGGTTAGGGAATTTCGGGGAAGCGAAGGCCGCCGCGATGCGAGGCGGCGTCGACCAGGAGCATGGTTCCGCCGGGCCGTTCCATTATGGCTCCGGCATGAATACGGATACGATATTGCAATGTCTTCCAGCTCCGGCTCAGGCTCTTGTGAGCGCGGACCGCACGCATCATGCTCATCACATCCCTGTATCGCTTGTGCTTGAGAAGCTGCCTTGAAATCCGCTGTGCGTTCCAGGCTTTCCTCCCCTGCAGAACGTCCCTGGCAATGCCTGAACCGGCGAGCTTTTCCAGTTCAAGCGTGATCGCGAGAAACGTCGCCCGCGGAGCCCGCACAAACCGTCGCGCCATTCTCTCTTCGTCATGGTGGTAGAGGAGCACCGGGGTAGGGGTCGTCACCCCGTCGGCTCGGGCAAGCAGGGCTGCCCAATAGCATGAATCCTCGTCAATGAAGAAAGGCCGCTGCGCCGCTTGCGGTCATCGCCTGGACCATGCCAGCCAGCGCGCCGCGAGGCGCCTGCGCAAGGAGGTGAGCCGGGTTCGCCGGTAGGCGTCGCCCGCCATCTTGATGCCTTGCGCCTGTGTCGGGAAGGGATGGATGACATCGGCCAGGGCATGCAATCCCATACCCGACCTGATGGCGAGCGTCACCGCATTGATCATCTCGCCGGCATGGCTGGCGACGACGGTCGCCCCCAGGATACGGTCGGATCCCTCCCTGACATGGATCTTGACGAAGCCTTCCTCCTCGCCGTCCATCACGGCACGGGCGACATCATGCATCAGCACCGTATAGGTCTTGACCGGAATGCCGTTCAGGCGCGCCTCCGCGGGATAGAGACCGACATGGGCGATCTCCGGATCGGTATAGGTACACCAGGGAACGACAAGCTCACTCAGTCTTTCGCGCCCGCGAAAGAGCGCATTGCGTACGACGATACGCGCCGTCGCCTCGGCGGTATGGGTGAATTTGTATTCGAGGCAGACGTCGCCCGCCGCGTAGATGTGCGGATTCGTGGTTCTCAGATAGTCGTCCACCCTGATGCCGCTGGCGTCATACGCCACATCGGCCTCTTCCAGTCCGAGACCATCGACATTGGGCGAACGGCCGACGCCGGTGATGATCTCGTCGACGGAGATCGTGGTCGTGTCGCCGTCCCGCACCAGGTCGGCGAGCTTCCTGCCGCCTTCCCCGCGCACCGCCACCACTTCGGTGTTGAGCCGGACCTCGATCCCCTCGCGCGCCAAGGCGTCCGACAGGATTTGCGCGGCGTCGCGTTCCTCGCCGGGCAGGAACATCGGATCGCTTTGCGCCAGGATGACCTTGGCGCCGAGCAGGCGGAAGGCCTGCGCGGTCTCGCAGCCAAGCGGCCCGCCGCCGATGACCAGGAGCCGCTGGGGGCATTCCGTAAGGTTGAACATGCTCTCGTTGTCGAGATAACCGGCCTCGGCGAGCCCCGGAATCGCCGGCCCGCTCGGATGCGCGCCCGTCGCGACCAATGCCTTCCTGAAATGCAGCCTCTTGCCGGCGACCACCGCCGTGTCCGGCCCGCCAAACCGCGCTTCGCCGAAATAGAGGTCGATGCCTTCGGCCGCGATGGTCTCGGCCGAATCGGCGCGGCTGATCCGCTGCCGGATCTGCCGCATCCGCGTCATGGCCCGGTCGAAGTCGACATGAAGACGTCGTGGCGCATCACCGCCGAAGCTCTCGGCATCGCGCATATCGGCATAGAGCCTGGCGGTGCGGATGATCGACTTCGACGGGATGCAGCCGACATTGATGCACGCACCGCCGATCAGCCCGCGCTCGATCAGGGCAACCTTCGCGCCAAGGCTCGCGGCGTCACGCGCCGCTGTCAGCCCTGCCGGCCCGGCGCCGATGACGACGAGATTGTAGGGGCCGTCCGGCTCCGGGTTCTTCCAGCGCGGCGGATGCGCGCCGCGGATCAGTTCGACGTCATTGCGGTCGACAGGAAAGGCGGCGGCCCATGTCCGTTCACGCGACATCGCCGCCCCCTGCCGCGGGCCCTGTCGGTTGCGACAGCCAGCCGCCCGTGAAGCCCGCTTTGCCCAAGCCGCGGCGGATGTGCGGATTGCACCGCATCAAGTCCCAGATCAGACGCGAGCGGTGGTTCTCGATCATCATCACCACGATGCCCTGGTCGAGCCCGTAATGGCCTTCGGACACCCAGCCATCGCCGCCGAATCTTCGCCGGTTGGCCAATGTCGGATTGAAGCCGCTCGGCAGCCGGTAATCGTCGATCACCTGCGGGTAGCGATCGGCGAGATGGCGCAGCGCAGCCAGGCAGATATCAGGCGCGAAAGGCAGCGACGCCGGATAGGACCATGGCGCGATCGTCCCGTCATCCGGACCGAAAGGCGCGCCGCGGGCGGCATAGCCGGAAAACCGGTGCGTACGCCGCTCCACGCTGGCGCGGAAGCCACCCGGCCCGTCCCCAGCCGAAAGGCCCCACAGGTTCTCGCCATAGCCATCGAAGCCATATGGGTTGTGGCGGGCATAGTCACGGTGAAGGTAGGTCGAGCGGCGGCTGTTTTCGAAATAGTCCGAGTCCTTCTCGCGCATGAAGGCGTCGCGGATGCCGGCGAAATCGATCCAGGCATGCGAGAACTGGTGCATGAACAGCGGCCCGCCATAAAGCACGTCATGGCCGTAGATGTTTTCCCACTGGTAGGTCGCCGTCCAGGCCTCGTAACTGTCGTCGGAGGCCGGTCTGTCGGGTGAGGCCATCGACAGCACATAGAGGACGATCGCCTCGTTGTAGCCTTCCCAGCCATAGTGGAGAAAGCCGCTCTTCGGCTTCCAGCCTTGCCGCAGGGTCGGGCTGCTGCCTTGCGCCCACCGCCAGTCGACGCGCCGGTAGAGCGCTTCGGCCAGGTGCCGGATTTCGGCTTCCCGTGCATTGTCGCCGCGGAAATAGGCGCCCGCCACCAGTATGCCGGCCATCAGCAAGGCGGTGTCCACCATCGACAGCTCGCAGCGCCAGACACGCAGCCCGGTCCGCATGTCGAGAAAATGGTAGTAAAAACCCTTGTGGCCAGTGACGTCCTCGCCGCCGCCTTGCGGACTGGCCAAGAAGAAACGCAGCGCGGCCAGCGTCAATTCCACCGCCGCCTCGCGTGTCATCCAGCCGCGCTCGACGCCGATCGGATAGCAGGACAGCGCGAAGCCGACGACGGCGATGCTGGCCGGCCAGTTCGGCCGCGACGTATCGGCGACCAGCCCGTTGTCGGGGTTCACATTCTCCAGGAAATAGCCGAAGGCGGCGCGCTGGTAGCGCTCCAGAAGCTCGTCGTCGGACAGCGTGGCGGGATCGGCTCTAAGCAAGAGATGCGAACTCCAGCCTGATGGCCGCGACTCCCAGGGGGGGAACGGCCACGTCGAATCCAAGGGTGCGGTCGTGCCAGGCAACTGGTTGCCGCCGTTCTTGCATTACCGAGGACGCACGCAACTGCTCGACCGCTGCCGCGCCCAGATAATCGGGTCGTCCCATTGTTACCCACAGCGCCTTGGCGTTGGCATTTTCCGCATCGATCCGCCGAACGGTTGCCGCTGTGGGCCGCGGCGCATTCCTGAGTTCGACATGGACGGTCTCGTTGGCGATCGGATGCCGTGGCAGGGCAAAGTTGGAGATCAGCACGGTCAGCGAATTCCCGTCACGGACGCACCAGCTATCAACGGTTGGGTGGGGTCCCTCCATGTACAGAATTTCCGTTCCAAGTTGATGCAGCATTTCAAAGGCACGGTAGGCCGGTTTGGCAATCCCGTGAAGATTCATCAACCCGAAGCCACCATGAAAGGGCACCGAAGGAAAATAGTTTTCCTCGAAAATATCGGAAAAGGTCCAGTAGCTGTACCCTTGAACCAATCCTCTCGCCTCCATCACCGTCTTGACGATGAAAGTGGCGGCATAGGGCTCGTCATGCATCGAATCGCGTGGATTCGAGGAGGTGCACCATTCGGTATAGTAGAGGGGCCGGTCGCCCGCTTGCAGGCGAGCGGTGCGAGCCTCATCGCGCAACGCGCTCCTGATGCTTTCCGAAAGCTGGATTTCGGTGTCATCGCCAGGTTTACCGAAGGCATCGGTGGGATAATGGTGCGTGCTGATGAAATCGGCCGGAAGGCTGTTCTGGTCACAGTATGCGACGAAGTCATCGATCCAGGCGTTGTCCGCGGTAGCCGGTCCGCCGACATTCAACTTGGTGTCCACGGATTTGATCGCCTTTGCCGTATAGGCATATAGCTTGAAATAATCTTCCAGTCTGCCGCTGCCGAACGCTTCGAGATTGGGTTCGTTCCAGACTTCGAAGAACCATTGCCGCACTTCGTCCAGGCCGTAGCGATCGATCCAATGGGCGACGAGTTTCGAAATCAGCGTCGACCATTGGCCGTAATCCTTCGGCGCGCTGACATTGGCGCGGTAGCGGAAGATGATCTGTCCGGAGGACGACAGCATTGTCGGCATGAAACTCAGCTCGACAAAGGGCCGCATGCCGATCGACAGCAGGAAATCGAAGATCTGGTCGGCATTGAAGAACGAATAGAGCGGCTGGTCATCCTGGTCGATGAACGTGCCCATGTCGTCATCGAGCAGCCCGTGAAAACGGACATGGCGAAAGCCGAGTTCGTCATGCGCCCGGCGCATCTGGGCCTGCCAGTCCGCGCGCAACGCCAGCGTCGCATGGCCGCTGCCGACCGTATGTTCCCAGAAGTGCGGGAAGTCTTCGCCTTGGACGCCGACATCGCAGCGAAAGGCCACGCCCACGGAACAGTCACGAATATTTGCCGATCGCACGCCTTGCATTGCCGACTATATACGTCGGCCAGGCTCCATTCGTTGCCTTGTCACGCGGATTTGTTGTCGCCGTCAGTAGGTGGCGCGGCCGCCGGACACGTCGAAGACGGCAGCCGTGGTGAATGAACACTCCTCCGAGGCGATCCAGCAGATCAGCGCCGCCACCTCGTCGACCTCGCCGAAGCGCGCCATCGGTATCTTGGACAGCATGAAGTCGATGTGCTCCTGGCTCATCTGCTTGAAGATCGCGGTGCGCACGGCCGCCGGCGTCACGCAATTGACCGTCACCTTGGTCTTGGCCAGTTCCTTGCCGAGCGACTTGGTCAGGCCGATCACCGCCGCCTTCGACGTGCTGTAGGCGGAAGCGTTGGGATTGCCTTCCTTGCCGGCGATCGAGGCGATGTTGACGACGCGGCCATAATTGCGCTCGAGCATGTGCGGCACGAGCGCTTTGTTGCAGTAGAAGACGCCGTTGATGTTGATGTCGATGACCCTCTGCCAATCCTCGACCGAATAGGCCCAGGTCGTCATGTTCGGCCCGGTGATGGCCGCGCTGGTGACCAGGATATCGACGCCGCCAAGCGCTTCCATAGTCGACCGTGCAGCGGCCTCCACACCGGCCGCATCGGCAACGTCCAACGTCACCCCATGCAGGTCGGGAATAACGGTTTTCGCCTGATCGATCTGGGCCGGATCACGATCCCAGACGCTGACGCGTCCGCCCTCGTCGACGATCCTTTGCGCAACGGCTAGGCCGATGCCCGAGGCGCCGCCAGTGATGACAGCCGACCGGCCAGCGAACCGTCCCGCGAAACTCATAGGCATGCGATCTCTTCCCCTGTCCGTGACCGACGGTATCGGCCGCGATCGGCCGTCTGACCTCCAGGTGACTGTGAGGTTGCCGCCAGGCAAGTTCAAGCCGGCATGCAGGCCGATCGTCTGGGCCAATGCTCGGGAGCAACCCCGAAGTGGTGGCCCGCAGATGGGTATCGCGGGGCAACCGGCTGATCTCGTCGATCGTTCCGCTGTAAGACAAGGTGACCGGATTTGCCATTGAGCACAGGGTGCGATAGATTATATTGCACTGCACAATGGAGACGCCGTTTATTGTACGCCCCTGTTTACGGATATGCCGGCTGGCTTGTGGATTGCCCGCCCCGCGTAGCGTCGACGGGACTCTGAGATGAAGATTCCAAAGTCCCTGCTGGTCGATCCCCAGAAGAACTCCGTCTACGGCGGTTTTGCCGTAGCGGTTTCCACTTGGGCATTTTCCTACTCCGTCATTTTCGGTCAGGTGATGATCCTGGCCTACTACGCCGTCTGGCTTCCGCTCATCCTGGTCGACTACCGGCGGTTCCTGCGGCAGCTGTCCAGCGCCTGGCTGCCGCTGCTGTTCGCCGCCTATATCTGCTCCTCCGTCTTCTGGTCGCAGGCGCCCGGCGTAACCGCGAGGACGGCTATCCAGTATTTTTCTCATATCGCCTGTGCCTACGTGGCGGCGCGCACAGTCAGCGTCCGGACCCTGACCATAGGTGCATTGATCGGGATATTCGTCGTCCTGCTTTATTCGCTGAAGGTCGGGGCCTATTCCGAGGACGTCCTCGACGGCACCTATAACTTCGTCGGCGCCTTTGCCTCCAAGAACCAGATCGGCTTCGTCGGTTCGCTCGGCATCTATTTCTCCGTGGTGTTCCTTGCCTTTCTGCGGCGCGGCCGGCTGAGCTTCATCTTGACGGTGCCTGTCGTGCTGTTGTCGGCCTACGTGCTGGTCGTTTCGCATTCCGCCACCTCGATGGCCTCGATACCGGCGGTTCTGGCGCTGGTGGCGCTTCTTGCCATGAGCAAGCTTTTGTCGCGGCGCTACCGCCGGGTGATTGTCCTGGTCAGCGCCGGACTGATCGTGGTGGTTGCCATTGTCGCCTTGAATTTCGGACTCATGGACTTCGTGCTTGGCATCTTCGGCAAGGATTCGACGCTAACCGGGCGGACCTATCTGTGGGAGCAGGGCTGGAACGCCGTGCAGAAATCGCCCATCCTCGGCGTCGGCTATGCCGCCTATTGGGTGCAGGGCTTCGCCGAGGCCGAGCGGCTGTGGAATGAGTTCTACATCACCGCCCGCAGCGGGTTCCATTTCCACAATACCTATATCGAAGCCCTGGTTGAGCTCGGCTTTGTCGGCGCGGTGATGATCTCGCTGATTATCCTGCGCACGCTCTTTGGTCACCTCGCGGCCGTGGTTCTCAGGACATGGCAGCCCGAGCCTGTGGTGCTGGCCGGTGTGATGGTGCTGCTCCTGATCCGTTCCTTCGTCGAGGTCGACATTCTCAATCCCTACATCATGGGGTCGTTTCTGCTGTACTACAGCTTCTTCAAGCTCGTGCCGGTGCCGGTCATGCAGCGTCGGCGGGTTCCAGTTGGGCCTGCCGAAGAGCAAAACCGGCACAGGGCTGACCAAATGGCCTAGAGCGGCTCAGCGCCCGCTCTAAGTCTTTGTTATTGCGCAATTCCGGACGGAAAAACCGCTACGCACTTTTCCTGGAATTGCTCTAAAAGCGCACGTATCCCGGGGACGCCGCTATCTCGCGAATTATTCGAGCGGGATTTCCGGCAACCAGGCTGCGCGGAGGGACACTTTTGGTGACCACGGACCCGGCTCCAACCACGCTATGGTCGCCGATTTCAACTCCAGGCAGAATTATCGAATTGCGGCCGATCCACACATTGTCGCCGATCATGACGGCTTTCGTTTTGACGCCGGCGCCTTCATCGATCTCGTGATAGTTCGAATCTTGAATGACGACGCAATCGCCGACAAGGCAGTTTTTCCCGATGCTCACCGCTGTCGAAACGTCGATCATCACACCGCTGTTTATGAATGACCTGGAGCCGATGGACAGTCTTGCATTACCGAGCACATGGAACCAGGAACGGGATCCAAAACCCCGGAATGAAACCAGGGAACCGAGCTCGATAGCGCCTTTTCCCGCTATATGCGGCGAGACGCCGAGTACCGAAACGCGATCGGCTATTTTTATGCCCCTGGTGCGCCAAAGGAAGGTAAAGATCCTACCTTTGATAAACCTTCGGACACGATAGATATTCACGACGACACCCCCTTCCGAGCCGCATTGATCGTCATGCGGACAGAGACATCAGGCTGCCCTCCGCAGCCAGGTGAATGCAATGGAACGAACAGCCTTTGCAGGACGGCCCGCTAGAGCGGCCCAGCGTTTTATGGAATCGTTGACCCGCCCTAAGTCTTTGTTATTACGCAAATCGAGACGGAAAACCGTTACGCACTTTTCCTGGAATTGCTTGGTGCGACTAACGCCTACTGGCTGGCCAGAGGCGCCAGCTTGACCTTGATGACGTCGCCAGGCAGCACGGGCGTGTCTTCCTTCGCCGCGATCTCGCTGGTCTTGCCGTCGACGACCCGCACCAGCGCGTAGAGCAGGCTGGGCTCTTCGCTGGTATCGGTGGCCGCCCTGGTGGCTGGATCGGTTGCCTGGGCGATCAGCCCCTTCTGCATGTTCACCTTCAGCGCGGCCTCATTGAGGTCGGCTTCGGTCTGCTGCCGGTTGGCGGCGAGACTCGAACTCAAGGTGTTCTGGGCATCGATGGCGTCCTGCGTCGCCTTGCTGATCGCCTGCTTGGCGGTAAGGATGGCCGTTTCGTAGTCCAGGATCTTGCCCTGCAGGTCGGTGACGGACTGCTGCGAATCCAGAAGTCGCGCATTGGCGACCAGACCCTTCTGCGCCAGCGGACCGATGCTGGCGAGTTGCTGCTGCGCCAGGTCGACCTGCTTCTGCTGGTTGACGATCTTCTTCTGCAGGGATTCGATCTCGGCCTGCAGAACCCCTTTGAGATCGTCGAGCGCCTCGAGCTTCAGCTTAAGCGCTTTCTGGTCCGAGGTCAGGATCGTCATCTCGTCGGCGACGATGGCCGGCAGCCGCGGGTCGCCCTCGACCTCTTTTGGCACGTCGAAACTCGTCTTGCCGGCCATATCGGCGTCGATGCGGGCGCGCTTGACGATCAGCCTGATGCGCTGGTCGTCAGAGATATCGAAGCCGCCCTTGGCGGTGACCAGGTCCTTGCCGAGTTGAGGCCCGTAGTCTGTGTTGCGCCTGATGCCGCCGGCGACGCTGATCGCCTTCAGCACCGTAAGGTCGGGCACATAGGGAAACTGGCCGGGGTTCTGCACCTCGCCCGAAATGTAGAATGGCCGGAACTGCGCCATTTCGACCGAGGCTTCGGGCCTGTCCGACAAAGCGAGCTTGTGCTGCAGCGCCTCGCCGATCGCTGCCGCGACTTGTGCCGTGGTCTTGCCGGCCGCCGGCAATTCGCCGACGAAAGGCACGGACAGCGTACCGGCCGGGCCGACCGTGTATTGGCCGTTCACCGACGACCAGTCGCGGAACGCACTTTCGACGGTCTGCCATTCGGCGATGCGGATGGTGAGCTTGTCCTGCGAGCCGAGGTGGTATTCGTCGGCGGCGGCCATCGGCGGAAAAGCGAGCGATGCCGCAAGGCAGGTGGCCATAAGCAGCGAGCGGCCGCAAAACGGGCCGCTGCCAAAGGCTTCCAACATGTCTTTTTTCAACTGTGCGTTCCGATCCGTTTTAGCCCCATCGCCCGATGAGCTTGCCGCCGGATGCCTGGCACCGGTTGCCGGTCAGTAAGAGCCGCGCGACATCCAGACGGCCGGCACGGTCTTGATGATGATGCGCACGTCCCCGAACAGCGACCAGTTCTCGACATAGTGGCGGTCGAACGCGACGCGGCTGTCATAGGAGACGTCGTTGCGGCCGCTGACCTGCCACAGGCCTGTCAGGCCAGGCCGGGACTTCAGATAGTACACAGCGGCGCTGCCGTAGATCTCCAGCTCGTCGCGCACCACCGGACGAGGCCCGACAAGGCTCATGTCGCCCTGAAGGATGTTGATGATCTGGGGCAGTTCATCGAGGCTGAGCTTCCTCAACACCGCTCCGACACGGGTGACGCGCGGATCGTTCTTCAACTTGCGGGTGGCCATCCACTCCGCGTTGGCTTCCGGATTGGTGGCGAGATAGGCGGCCAGCACCTTGTCGCCGTCCGGAACCATGGTGCGGAATTTCAGGCACGGAAAGATCCGGCCGCCGCGCCCGATTCGCCTGTGGCCATAGAAAATCGATCCACCGTCGGAAAACTTGACCAGCAACGCTATCATGATGAACAGCGGGCTGAGCGCGATCAGGCCAGCCAGCGAACCCACAATATCGAAACTGCGTTTGATAAGGCCGCCGATCGGCGGCGGAAAATCGGTGCCAGCCTGCGAAAAGTCCGCCGTGGCCGACTTGGCAATGTCCCTCATGCCGATACTCCATGCGTTGAACGAATGGTTTACCGCACGATATCAAAAAAATGCTGCAGCGCAACACACAATTTCCCAGCCCGTTGAAATAGTCTCGTCATGAATTGACTAAATAATAAGCTTGTGCAGCAAACTTTTCAGGATGTTGAGCAAATTTGTGACAATAAAATGGCAACTAGAAAAAATGCTGACCTTTCTGGGGCGATTTTGAGGCAGGGCGTTCCCGGTGGCCTCCAACGGGACATATTAGTGCTTTATAAAGGTGCGAAGTTTCGGAATATTAACATAAAATACTGCTCAATATTGTAGATTGTACTGAAGTAGGCCTATGAGCCTAGATCGTTTGAAATGCCTGTGTGTGCGTTGCAACACGAGCGAGTCAATCGCATCGGCTCAATCAAAAATATGTGTGGTTGCCCTTGCCGCCTCCTGCCCGCCTTAATAGAATTGCAAATTATACCTGTCAGAGTGGCGACAGGTTGAAAGGCCGGAAGCAACCGGTCAGCAGCGGGCGACTTAACAAGCCCGCGTAACAAGGGACGGCGCTCGGGTAGGGCAATCGTTGGATATAACCCGAGCCGGTTTATGGGCTGTTGGGTATGTCGCTTCCAAAATTCATCATTGGGATGATTTTCGCGCTGGCAATCATCGTCGGCTGGTCCTGGATCGATGGCGCTTCGCTGGGCACGACCCTGCTGCGCGTCATCATCTGCGCCGTGATCATCCAGGCCGGCTACTTCGTCCTTGTCTATGCCATGATCGCCAGGAGCGCGCCGACGCCGGCGGACAGGCTGCTCGAGGCCGAAAGAAAGCTCAGTGCGCCGGACGTGGCTGAAGGCGAAAAGCTGGGCAGCGCACGGCGAAGCCTGCACTGATCCAAGTAATATCGCCAAATCGCAGGGATATACCCGCTCTCAGGCCACATTGGCGGGTTCGGATTCCGATTGTTCTCCCGACAGCATCCTGGACAGCCGGCTCCCCGGCTTTGCCTTCAGCCGCTGATATTGCCCGACTTCCACGACACGGCCGTCCTCCATCGCCACCACCCAGTCGGCGAAGGCGATCATCGACGGCCGGTGGGCGATGGTCAGAATAGTCATCGCGCCGCGCAATCCGTCGATCGACCTGGCGATCAGCGACTGGTTCTGCCAATCGAGCGCGCTGGTCGCCTCGTCGAGGATGAGCAGCGACGGCTTGCGCAGCAGTGCACGCGCCAGCGCGATGCGCTGGCGCTCGCCGCCGGAGAGGCGTACGCCACGATCGCCGACCACCGTATCGAGCCTGTGATCGAGCCGTTCAACGAATTCACCGGCGTGCGCGGCGCGCAGCGCTGTCCATAAATCGTCGTCGCTGGCCTGCGGCGCGGCGAGACGCAGGTTCTGCGCGATCGTATCGTGCAGCAGGAACACGTCCTGCGGCACATACGCCACCTGATCGCGCCAGCGGCGGCGATTGGCGGCATCGATCTCGACGCCGTCGACGAGGATCTTGCCGGCGGTCGGCTCGAGCAGGCCGAGCAGCATGTCGGCGATCGTGCTCTTGCCGGATCCGGACGGGCCGATCAGGGCGGTGACCTTGCCGGCGGGAAGGCCGAACGTGATGTCGCTCACCACCTCCCTGCCGGCGCTGTCGTCATAGAAGAAGGAGACACCGCGAATGTTCAGCCCGGTGCCGAGCGCCAGCTTGCCTGCCTCCTCGAACTCGACATGGCCCGGTTCACGCTCTGCGTCGAAATGTGCCTGCAGGCTGCGCATCGCCGTATAGGCGGGCAGGTTGATCAGCACCTGCTGGGCCTGTGTCTGCATGTCCATGAAGCGCGGCGCGATGCGCATGAAGACAAGCAACAGCACGACAATCTCGGCCAGCGACAGGTTGAAACGGACCAGCGCCACATAGATGAACAAGCTCAACCCCACCACGCTCGCCACCTGGAACACGGCGGTACCGATCGAGCTGTTGCGCACATAGTCGATGTTGTCCGCCTTCATCTTTTCGAGCGTTGCCTGCAACTGGGCGAAATAGCTCGCTTCGACATTCAGGCTCTTGGCCACCTTGATGCCGCCGAGGAATTCCGAAACTGTCCGGTACTGATCCTGACGATTGGCTGTCAGAACCCTGCCGAAAGCCGTAGCGCGCGAGCGGAACGGCTGCAGCGCGACGAACATCAGGATGCCGATGACCACGGCGAACAGCGTCATTACGGGCGAAATGAACACGGAAACCACGAGGTAGCCGGCCAGCAGCACGGCGATCTGCACCAGCATCAGCAGGGAAAAGGCCGCCCCCTGGACACGATCTATGTCGCCGGTCAGGGCATGGTCGAGGTCGGAGCCGCGCATGCGGGTGAACACGCCCCAACGCGCCTTGCCGATGCTCTCGAACAGATTCATGCGCACGCGGTTGATGAAATCGAAGAGAAGCCTGGCCGTGTAGACCGACTTGAAGCGATTGAACGCTGCCTGCACGGCGACAAGCCCGACCAACGCGCACAGCACCGTGGTCAGTTGCAAGGTTCCGTCCGGGACCAGCCAGTGCACGAAATCGATATTCGGCAGCCGGACCGCGAAATCCTGGTCGGCGCGCCCGACCAGATGCAGCAGCGGCACGAGCAGCAGGATCGAGATGCCTTCCGTCAGGCTGCCGAGGATCAGGAACAGCAGCGCCATCCAGGTGCGCCGGCCGCCGATCTGGGCGATAACAGCGCCGAACGCGGCGATATCGCGAAACAGCGACAGGCGAAGGATTGACGACTTCGACATGTTTGCGCTCACCGCCGCCGACCGTCCGCGGCCCGATCTCCAGCCGCCAGGTTGATCCCGATCAACTCGACAGCCTCGCCGATCCTGTCGAGGCCTGCCGGAACTTCCAGCCGCCACACGCCGACATGGTTAGCGATCCCTGAACATTGGCGAAGATGCGTCGCCGCCAAATCGCCGGACAGGGCCGCTCGGCCAAACCGCGTCACGTAGGAGAATTTTATGATGGCCGGCAAGGCGGCAACGCCGGGCAAGGGCGTGATCTCGGCCGTTTGGCCGCGCTCCAGAACATAGATCCTGGCCACCGGCACCGTGTCACCGGAAAAGGCGCCGTGCAGGCGATGCTGCGCTTTGTCGATTGCCGGATGCACTTGCGGCCGCACCTCCGCTTGCCCAAGCGAAATCGCGGCCGCGGCGTCGGCGGCAAGCTTGATCTGCGGAAATCCCGGCACGATCATCGGCGCGTCCGGGTTGGCGAGATCGAGCGCTACGACGTCGTCGGTGAGCAGTTGGTGACCAGCCCGGATCAGCGCGCTTGCCGTCGTCGACTTGCCGGCGCCCTTGTCGCCCATGAAGACCGCGCCCTTGCCGGCCACCGCAATGGCGCTGGCGTGCAGCACGAGCAGTCCGCGCCGGTGCAGCAACAGCGCCATCACCGGTCCGAGCAGCGGAAACGCGAGCAGCGCGTCGTCGGCACCGGGCGCCGGCTCGACGTCAATGCGGCAGCCGTCGCTGATCAGGAAGGCGCCGACGGCATGCCAGGCCAGGTATTGCCGCTCCGGCTCGAAGCGGAAGATCGTCGCGGCTTCGGGTGAAGGCCTCGGCATATCGATCGTGCCGATGGCGATCAGGATATCCGCCACCGCTGGCCCCGCCGGCTCCAGCTCGGGCAAAGCAACGTCGGACGCAACGGTCAGGCCATAGGCCCGGTAGTAACGCCGCTCTCTGACCATCCCGGCATGCGCGGGCGGATGATCGGGGTATGCGGCAAGCGGCTGGTTACGGGGCATCATGCGGGACTCCCGCCGGGCTGCACCTGCCGCAGCCAGAGCGACAGGGAGGCAGAGCGCCAGACATACTGGACGTCCAGCGGTGCCGCCCGATCAGGCTGACTGAGCAGCCGCCCACAGGCGGCCTTCACCTGCGGCAGGTTGACATAGGGCGCGATGCGGCCGGTATCCGAGACCAGCAGCTGCTCCAGGAGGTCGCGGTGGTTGCGCACCATGCCGTTGACCAGATTGGCGGTGAAATCGATCTTGTCGCGCCGCCACTGGACTGCCGTCGGCAGGATGCCTTCCATGGCCCGGCGCAGCACATAGCGGCCAAAGCCGTGGCTGAGCTTCTCCTCGCCCGGCAGCGCCAGGCAGAATTCGACCAGCGGCTTGTCCCAGAACGGGTAGCGCGGCTCGATGCCGAAATTGGCCGCGGCCTTGTCGAGAATCTCGAAAGAATGCGGGACATAGCCATTTAACAGGATCCAGCGATGGCTGAGCGCGTCGCTGGCCTGGACACCGGGTGGCATGTAGCCGGCCCGGTGAAACCGGTCGACAAGCTCGGTTCGTCTGGCCAGGTCCGGGTTGATCAGGTCGCGCCAGCTTCGGCCGCGCGGCGTCCGGGCGGGTCTGCGTATCCTGTTCAGGGCGCGGTTCGCCAGATGTCTCAGCCTGGCGATGCGCCAGGCCGGCCCGTAGATGGTCAGGAACTGGAAGTACAGGCCGAGCGTACTGTCGCCATAGGTGTTCGAGGCGCTGCGGACCTCGCGCCAAAGGTCCAGCCATCGGCCGGCATTGGCAAGCTCGTGCAGATGGCCATGTCCCTGTGAAACCACCTCGTCGCCGCCGTGCCCGTCGAGCAGCACCTTGATACCCTTGGCGCCCGCCGTCCGGTAGATGCCGCGGGTCAGCGTCAGGCCCGGCGCCAGGAAGGGGCCTTCCTGCTCTTCCAGCACCCGTTCGAATTCAGCGAAGGGTGCATAATCGCCGACAGGGATCAGCGTCGGGTCGGCCTTCTGCTGGTCCAGCACGGCATCGATGAAAGGGCGCTCGTCCATCGACGAGCCCTTCTCGAAAATCAGCGAGAAGGTCGGCAGCTTCGGTTTCCGCTCGGCGGCGCTCTGCAGGCCTGCCACGCAGGCGATCGAGGAGGAATCGAGGCCACCGCTCAGCATCGCGCCGACCGACTGACTTCCGCGCATGCGGTTGCGCACCGATTGCGAGAACAGATGGGCGAACTCCTCCGCGGCGTCCGGCCGCGGCGCGCGCGGCGATGGCTCGATCTGCCAGTACCGGCGCAGCGCCACTTGCTGCGCGGTGACGGTGAGGCTATGACGCGCCGGCAGGCTGAAGATGTCGCTGTAGGGCGTTGATTGCGGGTCATCGGGAAGCCCGGCCAGGAAGCCCGAAATCCGGTGCTCGCTGATGCGCGCATCGACACCGTCCAGGCCAAGTATCGGCCCAATCTCGGAAGCGAAGGCAAAGCGGCGTTCGGTTGCGTGATAGTAGAATGGCTTGACCCCGAAATGGTCGCGCGCACAAAACAACAGCTGCCGCTCGGCATCCCAGACCGCGAAGGCGAAATCGCCTTGCAGATGCACCGGGCAGGCATCGCCCCAGCGAAGGTAGGCCTGCATCAGCAACCCTGCGTCGGCGACCGACCTGTCCCTGACGCCGAGTCTCGCCATCAGCTCGTCGCGATTGTCCAGCCGGCAATCCGCGGTGATGGCGAGCTTGCCGCCGGCCAGGGTCAGCGGGCCTGGGCCGGATTCGTCCGTGGTGTTTAGCCAGGCGTGGCCAAGCGCTATGCCGGTGTCCAGCCACCACGAATTTCCGTCGGGGCCGCGATGGCGCATGCGTGCCAGCATCTGCTGGATGTCGGTCGCCGCGTCCGTCGGCGCGGGTTCCTGTCGCAGCAGGATTCCGGCCACGCCGCTCATCGGCTGCCGTGATCGACCAGATGGGCGAAACCATCGACGGAGCCGCCGAGCACGACATGGTTGTCGCTGATCAGCCAGGCATGCGCCTTCAACTGCTCGCCCGTGCCATGTTCGATACCTATGCGGATATTGGAGGCATTGCCCTGGCGCGCGAGAATGTATTGGCCCGAAAGCGCCTGGGTAAGACACGTTGCGCGCGGCACGAACCGCGCGGCGGCCGCAACGCCCCAGGCGACGAGCCGCAACTCGCCCATGCTGGCACATTGGCGCGCGTTGAGCCGGGTCACCATGCCGCGAACACGGTTGTACGAGAACAACGTCAGCCCCAGCCGGACGGCCGCGACCACCATCAGGCAGCGGCAGAGGAAAAGCGCTTCCGAACCGCTCAAGGTGAGGACCCTGGCCACCCTCCGCCCGCCGGGGCGACGGTTCGCCGGCCTGGCGCTTTTTTCCGTTGCAGGTCTTCGCCGCGGAGCCATGGCGTTTTGCGGAACCTGCCTAGACGAATGCCTCATCCTGCAGCCTCGCAAGGCCGTTTTCGGCCAGGTCCTTCAGCAATGCGTCGATGTCGGCGTTGCAGCGTTCGGCATCGACATTGTAGCGCGCCAGCACCGCGCCGCGGATATCGGCGATCGACTTCGGCTCCTGGATCAGCTCCCAGATGAAAGCGCCGACGCCGTTGAGACTGTAATAGATATTGGATTTCAGATTCAGCAGCGCGAGGCCATCGCCGAATTCGCAAGCCACGGCATCCCCAGTGGCCCTCACGCAATCGTGGTCAGATGGGTTCCAGTTCATCCTAAAACCTCGTTTGAAACACACGCTCTACGATACGCGTCGGCAGTTCAGTGCGGGAAAGTCGGGGATTTTCATCCCCGGCTCCATTTATGTTCTTGGATCCTGGGGGCCCAACGTCATTCCTCCAGGGTCACGCTGATCTTAGGAGAACGTCAGGTCGCCGATCGGGGTGTGCGCCGGAAACGACACGTCGGTCGCCGTGTTGCCGCCGCCGCCCTGGGTGATCGTCTCGATCGAACCATGCACCGTCAGGCTTGGCGTTTCGTACTCATGCTTTTCAACATTCTGTTCCATTTTACTCTCCAATGAGGACTGGAAACGGCTTGTCGAACGCCGTCAGCACTTGCATGCTGCAATGCAATTGCTGCACAGCAACATTCATGAGTCAAGACTGATTTACCAGGCGTTAATCAATTATGGGTTGCGGGCGTCACCATGCGTGTGAGAGATGCTCAAAATTTGGTCTCTTTTGGCCTGAAGCCGAAAGCAAGCGGGCGCTGTGGCCTTCGATTCATTAAATACCTGATTTTGCTCACATAAAACTTTGACGTCTGATGGCTTTTTAGACGTCACTAAAAAGACGGATTTTTGTTAATCCATCCGTGGTTGATGGCGGGCTGAGGTTGCTTCGATAGGATCGGAATTTCAGCCTGTACTTCGCCATGTTCGGGAAAGCGGGCAAACGCTCTGGTTGCAAAATTCCGCGCTGCGAAAGGAAGGACTTTACGGCGCCGGGGTTTTTGAGGATGCTTTGCTTCGCACTTGCAGCATACGCGTGGCGCAATCGCTTTTTTGGAGACTGTGCGCTCAATGGCCCTGCCGGAAAGTTCCTATGAACGACTGCGCGCCGCGGATTGCGCCGACGAGATTGCCTACGTGCAGGCCTGCCTGCGCTTGTATTTCGCGGGCCCGGCCGCCTCGACCGGCGAGGTGTCGACGCCGGGCCTTTCCGATGCCGTGCTCGCCGATATTGCCAGACTGAACAAGGTCGCGACCTTCGTCCTGAAGGTCCTGTCGCGTGCGCCGGCGGGCGAAAGGCCGGCTGAGCTTTTCGAATGGCTCGATACCTATCGCAGGCGGACGGTTTCGATGAATGCCGCCTGCCTGATGGATTCGCTGGCGATCCATGAGGCGTTGCAGGACAGGCAGATCGACTTCGTCTTTCTGAAGGGCCCATTCCAGCAGCACCTGCTTTACGGCGACCATTTCATGAAGCCTTCGGGCGATGTCGACATCCTGGTCTCCCCTGCCGGCTTCTCGAAGGCGCGCGATGCGCTGCGCTCGATCGGCTACGAAGTGTCAGGCAAATCGCGCTCGGTCTGGTGGGTACGCTTCCTAGGCGAACAGCACATGAATCGCGGCAATGGGCCGAAATCGTCGACCGTCGACCTTCACTATCGCCTCCAGCAGCCCGGTTCGCCCAGTCCGCGTGATTCTGACGGGTTCTTGCGGCGCAAACAATTGGTCGAGATCGCCGGCAGCGAAGTGCCGTTCACGTCGGCCGCCGACACCCTGGTGCTGTCTTGCATCAGCGTGGCCAAGGCGCTGTTCAATCGCGAACCCTGCGCCGGCCACGTTTGCGATATCAGGGGCGGCACCAGCCGACTCGACGAGGCCGATCAGCGCCGTGTGCTCGATGCCGCGACGAGCCAGGGGCTAGACGATACGCTGCTGCTTGGCCTGCGCGCCGCCGACGTGCTGCTCGGCGGTGCCGGCACGCTTTTGTCGGAGCGGGCCACGCGGATCCTGTCGCGCATCGGCAATGAGGATCTGCTCAACATGGTCATCGCGCCATGGCTGTCATCGCTGCGGTGGCCGCAGCGGCGAACTGTGTTGTGGGAATTGTGTGGCAGGGCCCCAGTCCGCTACCTCGCCGAGGCCGGCTGGGCAGCGTCGGCGGACATAAGCCGCCGCATCTTCGAACGGCCGACCAGCGATGGCGGTGGCGTCGAACATTGAACACGTACAGGGCGAGGGCATCGGAACCTGTGCAAGAGGCAGAACCAATGTCGATGACGAAATCCCAGGTTTGCGTGATCATCGCGGCCAAAAACGCGGCACGCACGATCGGGGTCGCCATCGCATCCGCGTTGCGCGAGCCGGAAGTGGTGGAGGTCGTCGTCGTCGACGACGGCTCCACCGACAATACGGCTGAAGTCGCCCGGTCCGCCGACGATGGAAGCGGCCGGCTTGCGGTGATGCGCCTCGGCATCAATCGCGGTCCTTCTTTCGCCCGCAACGCCGCGATCGCCGGCTCCGAAGCGCCGTTCATCAGCATTCTGGACGCCGACGACTTCTTTCTCGAGGGACGGTTCCGCAACCTGTTTGCCGGCGCCGATTGGGATTTCGCGGCGGACAACATCATGCTCATCAGGGATGACGCGACGCGCGACGCGACCAAGATCGTCGCCCCGGATTTTGCCGCCGATCCGGAATTCCTCGACTTCGAGCGCTTCGTCGAAGGCAACATATCCAGGCGCCGCGCACAAAGAGGCGAGCTTGGTTTCTTGAAACCAGTGATCAGCCGCGCCTTCCTCGACCGGCACGGGTTGCGCTACGACGAGAGCCTGCGCCTGGGCGAGGATTATGAGCTTTACGCGCGCGCGGTCGCCCACGGAGCCCGGTTCAAGGTCATCCGTTCCTGCGGTTACGGCGCCATCGTGCGCGCCGATTCGCTCAGCGGCCGTCACAAGACGCAGGACCTGAAGCGGCTGGCCGATGCCGATCTGGCGCTGCTGGCGATCGACAGCCTGCCGGAAGGGTCCAAGGCGGTGCTGCGGCGGCATGAGCGGCACGTGCGCGACAAATACCGGCTGCGCAATTTCCTCGACGTGAAGGCCGAGCGCGGGCTGGCTTCGGCCGCGGCCTATGCTTTCGCAAGTCAATCCAACCTCGTTCCCATCGTCCAGGGCGTGGCGTCCGACAAGCTCGAGGCGCTGTTTCGTCGCGTTGGCCTTATGTCGAGGCATAAGCATGTGCCGCCGCTGCGTTTCCTGATGGCGGGAAACAGCACGGGCAAGGAACGGTAAGACGCGGGGAACGTTTGTTCTGCCCGCCGCCAGGCTCATCGCGCAAAGCATTTCCATCGGATTTATGAGTTTACGAATTGGGTGGTTGCCTCACGGCCCCGGGGATGGCAGTCTATGTTGCGGTGCAGCAAATAAAACGACCAGCCGAACTGGCCCCCGATTGGATTGGTCTGAACTCCCTCTCCCCGTCGCAGGAGGAGGACGATGCGACGTTTGAACCCCGGTTGCGGGGGGTCGGCCAGCAATCCGGCACGCGCGCCGGCGATGACAGGAATTTGAGCTCATGGCCTCGATATTCGGCTTCAGATCAAGGGATCCTGCCCGGGACCGGCAGGCCGACATCGCGCGCCTCGACCGACTGGCGAAGCTGTTCGAGCAGATCGCCGCCGAAATCGAGGCCGAGAAAACCGGCCTGGAGAGCCGCTACCGCAAGACGGCGACCAACGCGGCCTTCCTCGTCGAAGCCATGGAAAATGGCTCCGCCTCCGATCGCCGGTCGTCCGAAGTCAGCGCACTGACAAAGTCTATCCTGAATTGCGAGCGCCGCATCGCGGCGCTGTCGCGCCAGAACGGCATGATGCAGGAACTCCGTCATTCGCTGGATATGGTCTTCGACAAGGATGAGGCGTCCGATTCGGCCGTCGAGGTCGATTTTGCCAGGCCCGCGGGCGCCGGCCGAAAGTGAAAGCGAAGGTGCGAGACTGCCACGACGAATTTGATGCGAGGTGGAAAGGAAGTTCAAGGAGGGTCAAACGAGGAAGGTCAAGGTTGGCCCGTTTGGAGGCACTTCAAACGTCGACTTTGGGTTGGGGACGCACAGCACAAAGGTGAGTTTGGTATGAATTCTGATCCGAAAACCACGTCCACGACAGCAATTCACGCAATGCCGTTCGCGCGCCGGACCAGGCAAGACAGCCCGGGTCGATTGGGTTCGCTCTGTGCGTTGCTGTTGGTTGTCCTGGGCAGCCCGCTGGCAGTTCCTGCCCATGCGCAGAATATCGAGACGTCCCCGTCCTTCGTCGACGATTTCACCAGTTTCAACCGCGAGCGCTGGTATGTTTCCGACGGCTGGACAAATGGCAGCCACCAGAATTGCACCTGGTCGAAAGGGCAGGTCAAACTGTCGGACGGTGTGTTGTCGCTGGGCTTCGAGAAGCAGAAGACGAAGGATCGTGAGTTCGTCTGCGGCGAGGTCCAGACCAAGCAGCGCTACGGCTATGGCACCTATGAGGCGCGGATGAAGACCGACACGGGCCCCGGTCTCAACGCCGCCTTCTTTTCCTATATCGGCCCGTCCGACAAGCAGCCCTGGGACGAGATCGACTTCGAGATCCTGACCAAGGACACCTCCAAGGTGCAGGTCAACGCCTACATCGCCGGCAAGGGCAAGAACGAGAAGCTGGTCGACGTGCCGGGCGGCACCGACGGCGGGTTCAACGACTACGCCTTCGTCTGGCAGAAGGACAGTTTGCGCTGGTATCTCAATGGCAAGCTGGTGAACACCATCACCGATCCGGCGAAGCTGCCCGCCCACGCCCAGAAGATCTTCTTCAGCCTTTGGGGCAGCGATACCATGAAGGGCTGGATGGGGACGTTCGCGGATCCGGGCCGCAAGGTTTCGCTGCAGGTCGAGCGCGTTGCCTTCACAGCGCTCGGCGAGCCATGCCAGTTTCCGGAATCGCTGGTATGTAGCGTAAAAGAATTGGGAAAGACGAATTGAACCGGCCGGACCGTAAACGGTTCGCGGCCTTGGGAAGGAACGAAACCGAATGAACTTGACGGTGTTTGGAATTGGCTATGTCGGCCTCGTGCAGGCGGCGGTGCTTGCCGAGGTCGGCCACCAGGTGGTTTGCGTCGATGTCGACGCGAACAAGGTCGAGCGGCTGAACCAGGGCCTGGTCCCGATCTTCGAGCCCGGCCTCGAAAGCATCGTCAGGGAAAATCACGCCGCCGGCCGTATCAAATTCACCACCGATGCCGCCGCCGCCGTCAAGCATGGTGAAATCCAGATGATCGCCGTCGGCACGCCGCCCGGCGAGGATGGTTCGGCCGATCTCAAATATGTGCTGGCGGTCGCCGAGACCATCGGCCGCGAGATGGATACCGCCAAGATCGTCGTCGGCAAGTCGACCGTGCCGGTCGGCACCTGCGAAAAGGTAAAGGCGAGGATCGCCGAGACGCTGAAGAAGCGAGGGCGCGAGGATTTGACCTTCGACGTCGCCTCCAACCCCGAATTCCTCAAGGAAGGTTCCGCCGTCGCCGACTGCATGAAGCCGGACCGCATCATCGTCGGCACGTCCAGTGAGGACACCGAGGCGGTGATGCGCGAGCTCTACGCGCCGTTCAACCGCAACCACGAGAAGATGATCGTGATGGATGTGCGCAGCGCCGAATTCACGAAATACGCCGCCAATTGCATGCTGGCGACCAAGATCAGCTTCATGAACGAGATGGCCAACCTGGCCGAGCAGCTGGGCGCCGATATCGAGGAGGTGCGCAAGGGCATCGGCAGCGATCCGCGCATCGGCTACCACTTCATCTACCCGGGGCTCGGCTATGGCGGCTCGTGTTTCCCCAAGGACGTGCGCGCCCTGATCAAGACCGCCGAGGGCGTCAAGTTCGACGCCAAGCTGTTGCGTGCCGTCGAGGAGCGCAACAACGACCAGAAATCCGTGCTGTTCGACAAGGTGAATCGCTATTTCAAGGGCAACCTCGAGGGCAAGACCTTTGCGCTGTGGGGCCTGGCCTTCAAGCCCAACACCGACGACATGCGCGAGGCGCCGGCGCGCGTCCTGATGGAAGCGCTCTGGAACGCCGGCGCGACCGTGCAGGCCTATGATCCCGAGGCGATGCAGGAATGCCAGGCCATCTACGGGCTGCGCGACGACCTGATGCTGTGCGGCACCAAGGAAGCCGCCCTGCGCGGCGCCGATGCGCTTCTCATCGCCACCGAATGGAAAAGCTTCCGCGCGCCGTCTTTCGACGCGCTGAAGGATGCGCTGACCACGCCGGTGATCTTCGACGGCCGCAACCTTTACGACCCCAAGGTCGTCGCGCGCCACGGCATCGAATACCACTCGATCGGCAGAATGGCGGCGTGAGGCCCGTTACGGACAGGCCCGGAACGGAAGCCGCGACGAGCGCGCGCAACGACCGGCGCAGTTCGCCCGATGATCCGATCCGGTTCACCGGATGGCACTCATGCACCGATCCGTTCGCGATGCTTGATCCGCCACGGTACGCCTGAGGCGGCTTCGACGCGGCTCTTCGTTGGCCGCATGCATGAAACGCGAAAAGACAAGGAGCCAGGATCATGAAAGTTCTTTTTGCAGGTGGTAACGGGTATCCGCCCGAATTCAGCGGCGGTGTCCAGTCGAGCACCCATCACCTGGTCGAACAATTGATCGAACACGGACACGAGGCGGCGGTGCTCGCCGCCCTGTTCGGAGACGGTGTCTTCGGCTTCAAGGCACGCGCCAAGATGAAGCTGTTGCGTCAGCCGGCGGTCGTCGACAGCTTCCCCGGCTATCCGGTGATAAGGGCGTGGTTTCCCTGGGAGGCCGCGGGCTTTGCCGTCAACCGGGTGAAGCCGGACGTAGCGGTGGTCCAGTGCCACAAATCGGTTCCGCTCGGCAAGGCGCTGCAGGCCGAGGGCGTGCCGCTGGTCGTCTATCTCAGAAATGTCGAGTTTCACGAGCTGGGTGGCGATCTGCGCGAGTTGCACTCGGCGCTCTATATCGCCAATTCCGAGTTCACAGCGCGTACCTACAAGCGTGAGTTCGGCATCGAGGCAACGGTGATTCCGCCGACCATCAACCCGACGCATTACAGCACGCCGACGACGGGCCAGTTCGTCACCCTGATCAATCCCTATGAGGAAAAGGGCTTCGAGCTTGCGGTGCGTATCGCTGGCGCGTGCCCCGAAATCCCGTTCCTGTTCGTCGAGAGCTGGAAGCTGGATGACGACCATCGCGCGCGCATCGAGGAAACGATCGCGCCCCTTGGTAACGTCACGCTGGAGAACCGCACCAGCGACATGAAGACGGTCTATGGCCGCACCAGGATCCTGCTTGCGCCCAGCAAGTGGGAGGAGGCCTGGGGGCGTGTGGCGTCCGAGGCCCATTGCAGCGGCATCCCGGTCGTCGGCTCGCGGCGCGGCGGCCTGCCTGAAGCGATCGGTCCCGGCGGCGCGGTGCTGGACCACGATGCTCCGCTCGCCGACTGGGTGGCTGCCGTCAGGCTGCTGTGGAACGATAACAAGGAGTATGACCGGGTCTCGGGCCTCGCGCGCGGCTTCGCGGCGCGCCCGGAGCTTGATCCGGATCGTCAGTTCGTCACCTTTTTCTCGATACTGGACAGGGCGGTGCAGCAGCGCGCCCGTCAGGCCGCGTAGGGCAATTCAGGCCGGGCGCTTGCCCCGGCTTCTGAGCGTCTCGTAGCCACGGGCGCCAAGCAGGGCGCGAGCCAGGGATTTGACGACGCTCTTGCGGCCTTCCTGCGAGTTGATCTGCCGCAGTCTGGCCGGCAGGTTTCGCGCCGCCTGGCCAAGCGCCGGCAAGGATAGCGCCTCGGGAAAGCTGACCATATGGGTCTCGACGCACAGCACCGGCTTGCCCGACAGCTCGGTGATCCTCAGCGCCTGCGCGTGCTCGCTTTCGATGAACAGGATGGCATCGGATTTGCGGTAGAAATCAGCCTTGAAACTGCCATGCGCGCCAAGCCGCTGGCGCTCCGCCTTGCTCGGCAGGTCAAGCATGACCAGGTGGTCATACTGGATCCCGTGCTTGGCCAGCCACGCCTCGGTCAGCGTGCGGTATTTCTCGAGCCGGCTGGTGACCAGCCAGCCGATCCTGTGGGTCGGCGCATGAAGCGGCCGCGCTTCGCTGAGGAACTTCTCGTAGCCCGGCCCGTCGTCGTTCTCCGCCTCGGTCGGATCGAGGCACAGCACGCCGTCTATGTCGACGCAGCATTGCGCCAGGAACTTGTGGTGCATGAAATTCCACTGGAACATGCGTGGATGCGGCACGACCTCGAAGACGATATCGGTTTCGGGATGCTGCGGCCGCAGGCCGAACACGGCGGCAAAGGTGAAGTCCGCCTCGATGCCCGCGGCTGCGATGCGGGCGCGGGCGTCGCGCATGGCGTTGCCGCCGGAAACGCTGTCATCGATCACCAGCACCTTGCGCATGTCCGAAACCTTGCGGTCGAGCGCGGCGCGGCGCTTGGTGATGCCTGACGTGTAGACCCGGCCTTCCAGGAAGCTATCCAGGTCGGTCATCGGAATGTTGGCCGCGAGGCTGACCAGCGTCGCCGCCAGCACGCCGCTTCTGGGAACGCCGACCACCAGGTCGACGTCGCGCGGCAGCCGGTGAAGGTTGCTGACGATGGCGTCGTTCATGTCGGAGATCGATCGGTAGTGCATGGATCGGACCTGCTGCTCGGATGGACGGGATAACGGTCGAAAGCGCCGAAATTATTGCGCTTCACGCGGTGTCGCCGCCGGCGGCCTTGCCGGCAGCATCTTCAGAGCCTCGCGCAAGGCCTCACGACCGGGTGCGAACACCAGCGCGACGACGATGGTGATGGCGTAGGCGAGCACGGCACCGCTGGCCAGGGCGATGACATGCTGCTGCGGCAAGACCGGCTTGATCAGCCAGACCGCCGCCAACGCCAGATGCGCGCCGAGCACGAATGGCGTTGCTCCGCGCAGCACATGGCTGGCCCGCAGCGGTCCGCTCTTGCCGACATAGAGCCACAGGAAGGGCGTGCGCAGATACTCGCTGACCGCATAGGCCACCGCCACCCCGAGCGCGCCATAGGGCAGGCCGAGCGCGAACGCGATCACCGAGGTCCCGGCTGTGACGATGCCCCAGCGCATGAAGTCGCCGGAGCGGCCCTGGCTGACGAAAAGCCAGCCCGCCGGGTTGTTGAGTGGCTGCAGCAGGCCGGCAAAGCCGAGCGCCAGGAAGATCGGGGCGCTTTCACGCCACTGCTCGCCGAGCACGTAGGGGATCAGCACGTCCGACATCGCGGTGGCGAAGGCGACGCCGGGCAGCGCCACCAGCAGGATCAGCGGCATGACGCGCAGATAGGCGCTGCGGTAGCGGTCCGGCTCGTCCTTGAGCCTGGAGAGCGCCGGCACCATGACTTTCGACAAGGGATTGGTGATTTGGCTGAGCGGGAACAGAAGCAGCTTGTAGGCGCGGTCATAAAGGCCGAGCTGGGCCTCGCCCCAGTATTTGCCGATCAGCACATTGTCGAGGTTGCGGGCAAAGAAATTGGCGAAATTGAAGCCGGTGATACCGGCGCCGAAATTGATCAGCTCGCTGATGCCCGCGACCTTGCGCGGCAGGCCGGGCCGCCAGCGCGAACTTGCCCAGTAGCAGAGCGTCGGCAGCACGGCGCCGGTCAGTGTGCCGGCAAAAAGCGCCCAATAGGAGCGGTCGATGAAGGTCCAGGCGATCGAAACCGCCAGCCCCGCGACCGCGCTGGCGACATCGATGATCGCCAGGCGCCCGAACTGCATGCGGCGCGTCAAAAGCGCCAGATGCTGGGCGCCGAGCCCATAGGCCATGATCTGCAGCCCGAACGCGGCCACCAGGCCGGTCACGCGCGGCTCACCGTAGAAGGCGGCGACCAGCGGTGCGGCACCCGCCAGCACACAGGCCAGCACGGCGCTGACGGCGACGTTGATCCAGAAGAGATAGTTCACCTCCTCACGCCGGATGCCGGATTTCTGGATCGTCGCCTGGGTCAGGCCGAAATCCTGGAACAGCGCGATGAAGGCCAGCACCGGCGCGCACATCGCCACGACGCCGAAATCCTGCGGCGAAAGCAGCCGCGACAGCACGATGACGGATATGATCTGTGTCGCGATCCGCACCGATTGCGACAGGGCGGTCACCACCGCGCCACGCCCGACCGATCTGCGGAGAGAGCCTTCTGGCGGATCGAATGGATTGGCTTCCAAATTCAGGATTCCTGATCTTTGCGCGGATTCCAAAATCCGAAATCCACAACCGCCGCCAACCCCAAACTACGACAATAATTTTGCAGTGCAACAGAAAACGTGGAATGCCGAACCAAGAATATTGCAACGCAGCATATCCGGCGCATATGCCTTGATGCTCGACAAAGCAGCCTTGGTGCCGTGAAGTTTAGCTCATTGGCCGACGTCGCTGCGCCTGTATCCGTGAAGTGTCATGACCAGTCTTTCCGAAGGGGCCATTGGCTCCCATTTGCCGGCCCAACGCGGATCCATGGCCGCGCCTGCCGCCACCCACAGGTCGAAATACGGCTGCATGGGCTTGTTCGGAAAGGCTCCGCCGGGGGTGTCGGCCGGCGTTACGACGGCCACTTCCTTGCCGTCGATGAAGAAGGCAACTCTTTTCCCGGCCTCGTATTGCATGGCTAGGCGATATCGTTTGCCCGAGAGGTCGCCAGACTGGATCAATTTCATCCAAACGGTCTTGTGCTGATTGTCGACGTTGGCCCAGACCGTAAGCTGCATCCCCTTGGTGCCGACGATCTCAAAGTCGACTTCCTCATGGGCCTTGTCGTTGAAAATCCAAAGCGGCGCCGCGATTAGCCCTGGCTTCATCGAGGGAAGCGTTACGTCCACTTCCCATTTCGCCGATGAGGAAGCGGAGTTGGCGCCGGACACTACCTGCGCGGATGCCTTCTCGCTGACGGTAAGCTGAAGGGAGCCGTCGACGATCTTGACGTTCGCGGCTTTCCAGTCGTAGCCTCCAAGCTTGGGTTCGCTCCACTGCGATGGCACGAAGGGATTGCTGTATTTCCAAAGTTGCAGCCTGACATCCGACCAGTCGGGAAGCTTGTCGAGGGTAACGTTCCCGCTTCCCGCCGTGCCGCTTTCAGCCAGTGCATGGCCGGCAACCCACTGCATGGCCGTGGAGGCCGCCAGAAGCGTCAGGAATTGTCTGCGTGTGGAACTCATCGCTAGCCTCCATTGGGTCGCCTTGACCTTGTCAGCGGCGACGATGCCAAGCCGGGCGTTCGATGCGGCCTAGGTCGTTCTAGTGCATGGACACCACTTTGATGATCGAGCCGTACACCAAAGATAAGGCGATTGTTTGCTGCATTGCGTCAAAAATGTTGCACTGCAGAAAAGGCCTTTCGTGTCAGGCGGCGCGGCAGCAACTGCAACTCCTGGAGAGACGCTCAAGCCGCGGAGGCTGTTGGGAGGTGGGTTTGTCCACTACATTCTTGCCTGCCAGGTTCAAACTGCGATGAACCGAGTCGAACGGTTTCAAGCTGCAAGGACTGGGGAGATGCAACATCGAGGGCAGGATCGAGCTGCACAGACTCGCCCGCTCTTTCCAATGCGACACGATCGTAAAGCGCATCGAGAAACGCGCCCGCGGATTCTAATCCGAACATGGTCTCCGCGGTCCTGCGGGCATCGCGCCGGAGCGGCTCCATCAAGGCGGGTTGCCCTATATACGGCTTCAATCGTTCGATGGCCAAACTGGCGAGCCGCTCGACCTCGTCGCGGAAATATTCGGCATATTTCGCCTCCCCCCGCGAATCGTATCCCGGACTCCACCAATCGCCGATGTCGTTGAGCCTGACGGGCAGGGCAATCCCGTTGACGCCGTCCTCAAGGAATTCCGGCAAGGCGCAGACCTTCGTTCCAAGAACCGGAGTGTGCTCGGACATGGATTCCAGCGCTGAATAGCCGAAAGTATCGCCAAACGTGGCGAGGATGCCGAAGTGCGAGTTGCGCAGCAATTGTCGCACCGATCGGTTGGGCAATACCCCGTGATGCTGGACGTTTCTCAGTTCGAGCAGCTTTATATAGGGGTCGAAGAATCCCGGACTTGTCGGATCCGTCCATATATCGCCGCCAACCTGGAGACTTGAGACAATGTTTACCCGGATGGGCAATTTCTGCTGGATGGCTTTTTCGGCGATCTTGACTGCAACGCATCCGCCCTTGCGGCCAAAGTGAGCGCCGACAAATGTCAGCACCAGTTCCTCGGCGCTGTTTTCGGACATCGCATCTTCCGTCGCGGGCACCACGATATTCGGGTGGCGGACCAATAGCTTTTCCGTCAGGAGGCCGATTTCCGGATTGTCGCTGTGCTGGGCCAGAAAACTTCTGTGGGCAAAATGCGACAGTGCGATGATGCGACGGCAATTTGGGCTGGCAATCCGCGACCTCAGGTAGCTGGCCATCAACCCGCGTTTACGAAGGGCAAACTGTCGCGGCAAATGAGATTCAAACGACATGATGTACTTGGAGGAATTGATCGGTATCCGGTTGAATGCATGCACCATGTCGACAGACAAGGCAGGTTCGATCAGCGTCACGCCTTCCAGCTTGGATGAGACCAGATTCAATGGCAGAAATCGCTGGCGCAGGATCGTATGCCTTGATGCTCGCGGCGTGACGAAGCTGGTCGGATACTTATCGTCAAAGATGGCGATGCGAAGAGACTTGCCCATACTGAACCACCCGTCTTCAAGCAGCGGCATCGGGGATTTCGCAAGCTATTCCAATGATGCAGAAAGCATGCTGCCGCGCTGCAACAGAATGCAAGAGCGGATCCCTAGCCAAACTCAAGGCCCAACTTTCCTGACGAGAGTTCAACACCGTTTTGTGTTGCAGTGCAATACGAATTTTAGCAATTGCTTAACCTTCAGCTCGGCTACCGGGTGGGGAGCGATTTGGGCCGATGTGACCGTCACATTGCGGGGTTTGCAGCAGAACGCCTCGGTTTATGGGCGCGTCAGGCCATGCCTCGCCTCCGATGGCGCGATTGTGTGGCCGCGCCCGCGCTGTCAAAAATTGGGTCATATGTTTTGTGCAGTGCGGTAGAGATGGCTAATTTTGCTACGCGGTGCCAAAAATGTTGCGATGCAGCAAAAGCTGTACTAGCATCCCCTTGGGTGGGTCAAACAGCGGTTGAGTTTTCATGCTGCATGTCTTGTACCTGGTGCACGATGTTTCCGATCCGGCGGTTCGCCGGCGGATTACAATGCTCAGGACAGGCGGCGCCCGTGTCACCCTGGCGGGCTTCCGCCGCACCGCGACCCCGATCGCCGACATCGAAGGATTGCGGCCGATCGACCTTGGCGCGACACGCGATGGCCGATTCGCCCAACGCCTGACGGCGGTGGCGAAAGCGGCGGTTTCGATAGGTTCGAAGCTCGGCGGCGTGCCGAAGCCCGATCTCATCATCGCGCGCAACCTGGAAATGCTGGCGCTTGCCCGCCGCGCCAGGTCGGTTTTCGGCGCTGCGGTGCCGATCGTCTATGAATGCCTCGATATCCATCGCCTGGTGCTCCGCGATGATGTCCTCGGCAAGGCGTTGCGCGCCACCGAGCGGCATCTGGCGCGCGACGTGAAGCTGCTGGTGACCAGTTCGCCCGCCTTCATCGCCAATTATTTCAAACCCTTCCGCCAGGTCGCCGCACCCGTCGAGTTGGTCGAGAACAAATATTTCGAGGCAGCGGTGATCTTGCCCGGCGAGCGCGAGCCGGTCGAAGCGCCTGTCGCCCCGCCCTGGCGGATCGGCTGGTTCGGAGCCCTTCGCTGCCGCCACTCGCTCGAACTGCTGGCCGATTTCACGCGCCGCATGGAGGGACGTTTCGAGGTCGTGCTGCGCGGCCGCCCGGCTCTGTCCGAATTCCCGGATTTCCACGGCTTCGTCGAAGCCGAGCCGTGGTTGTCGTTTGGTGGGCCATACCGCAATCCGGAGGACATGTCGGCGATCTATCAGGACGTCCATTTCTCCTGGGCGATCGATTTCTTCGAAGCGGGCCAGAACTCGGAATGGCTGCTGCCCAACCGCCTTTATGAAGGCTGCCGCTTCGGGGCGGTGCCGATCTCGATGGCCCATACCGAAACGGGACGGTTCCTCAACCAGCAGGATATCGGCGTCCTTCTGCCGAACGCCACGCCCGACGCGCTCGAAACAGCACTCGGCACGATGGAGGAGCACCGCTTCGGCCGACTGAAGGCGCGCGTGCTTGCCCATGATCCGAGAATGTGGAGCTACGATCGCGGCGACTGCAGCGCACTGGTCGAAAAACTGCGCCGCCTGACCACCGTGCGCGAGCCCTTCGCGACCGAAGCCTTGGCATAGGATGGACATCGCCTGATGACGCAAGCGCTTCCTTCCAGCCTGATCGTGATCCCGTGCCTGAACGAGGCAGCCCATATCGGTGCGCTGCTCGACCAGCTCTGCCCGGCGGCGGCAAGGCTTGGCGCCCGCATCGCCGTTGCCGATGGCGGCAGCACCGACGGCACGCTCGCCATTGTCGGCGAGCGCCTGAAGAAAGATCCGCGTATCATCCTGCTCCACAATGAAAAGCGTATCCAGAGCGCGGCGGTCAACCTTGCGGTGGCCAGGTTCGGCGACGGCGCGCAATATCTGATCCGCATCGATGCCCATGGCGGCTATCCCGACGATTATTGCGACCGGTTGGTGGAGGAGGCGCTGGCCACCGGTGCCGATTCGGTCGTGGTTTCGATGCTGACCAGCGGCAGCGGCGCGGTCCAGAAGGCGACCGCCGCGGCGCAGAATTCCAAGCTCGGCACCGGCGGCTCCAAGCACCGTCATCTCTCCGCCGGAGAGTGGGTCGACCACGGCCATCACGCGCTGATGCGGATCTCCGCCTTCCAGGCCGTCGGCGGCTATGACGAGACGTTCAGCCACAATGAGGATGCCGAACTCGACTATCGGCTGCGGCAGGCCGGCTACAGGATCTGGATGAGCGGCAGGACGCAGATGGTCTACTATCCGCGCGCTTCGCTCAAAGGCCTCTATTTCCAGTATCTTGGCTATGGCCGCGGCCGCGCCAAGAACGTGCTGAAACACCGTGTCATCCCCAAGGTCCGGCAGATGGTGCCGCTTCTGGTTCTTCCGGTGGTTCTTCTGGCCGCCTTCTCCTTCGTGCACTGGATCGCGGCGGTGCCGCTGCTGATCTGGGCGTCGGTATGCCTGGGCTATGGTTTGGCGACGGCGGTCGGCGAGCGCAATGCCGACATCGCGCTCGCCGGCGTTTCGGCCATGGTCATGCATTTCGGCTGGTCCGTCGGCTTCTGGCTGCAGCTTCTCGGCCTCGGCACGCGACGCGGGGTGGCGTGATGGCGGCTCGGACCAAGAACCGCAGCATCGACATCGGCGTGTGCACGTTCCGACGTCCGGAATTGGCCGACACGCTGCGCTCGCTCGCCGCCATGGACATGCCAGGAGGTTTCGATGTCGGCGTCATTGTCGCCGACAATGACGACACGCCGAGCGCCAGGGACTTGGTCACGGCGCTATCGCGAGAACTGACCTTGCCGATCCGCTATCGGCATTGCCCGGCGCGTAATATCTCGATCGCCCGCAACGCCTGTCTCGACGCCAGCGAGGCGGATTTCCTCGCCTTCATCGACGACGACGAGACCGCCACGGCTTCTTGGCTTGCCGAACTGGTCGCGACGGCTGAGAAAAGTGGCGCTGCCGCCGTGCTCGGCCCGGTGCGGGCACTTTACCGCCCGGATGCGCCGGACTGGATGCGCCGCGGCGATTTCCATTCGACCTTGCCCGTCTGGGTGCGGGGCGAGATCCGCACCGGCTACACCTGCAACGTTCTGCTCCGCATGGGATCGGACAGCCTGCGTGGCCGCCGCTTCAGCCTGGCGCGCGGCCAGACCGGCGGCGAGGACACCGAGTTCTTCGACCAGATGGTCAAGGCAAGCGGCCGGATCGCCTTTTCAAAGGAGGCGTGGGTGGACGAGGTGGTGCCGGGCGCCAGGGCCGCGTTCGACTGGCTTGGCCGGCGTCGCTTCAGGGTCGGGCAGACACATGGTCATCTCCTGGGCAACAACGCCGGCGGCATTGACCTGGCCAAACAGGTCGGCCTTGCCGCGGCCAAGGCGGTCTATTGCTTCGCGGCGGCACTTCCCGTCATCGCCAGCCCGGTGCGCCGGAACCGCAGCGTGCTGCGCGGCATTATGCATGTCGGGGTCGTCAGCGGTCTTGTCGGCATCCGCGAAATCCGTCTCTACGGCCAGCCCTCGCCGCGAGAAGGAGGTAAACGTGCAGCCTGACGCCTCCTTCGTCCCGGATGTTTCCTTCGTCATCGCCGCCTACAATGCCGAGGCCACTCTTGACCGGGCGATCGCCAGCGCCATTGCACAGAAGGATGTCAGCGTCGAGATCATCGTCGTCGACGACCAGTCGCGCGACGCCACGCTCGATGTGGCGCGGGCCTATCCAGAGGATATTGTGCGCGTCGTCGCGCTCACCGCAAATCGTGGTCCCGGCGGCGCCAGGAACGCCGGGCTCGACATCGCCCGCGGCAGGTGGATCGCGGTTCTCGATTCCGACGACGCCGTCTTTCCCGGCCGCATCGCCCCCATGATCGGCCGCGCCGAAAAGGCGGGCGCCCAGATCGCCGTTGACAATCTCCAGGTCGTCCGTGAGGACGGCGTCGTCGAGGATGCGATGTTCCCGCGGCAGTATCTCGAAGGCCTGCGCGAGATTTCGCTGGCCACCTACATCGCCGGCAACGTCGTCTTCGAATCGAAGTTCAATCTCGGCTACCTCAAGCCGATCTTCCAGCGCCGGTTCCTCGATGAAAACCGGCTTCGCTATGATGAAAAACTGAGGATCGGCGAGGATTACATCCTGTTTGCCGACGCCCTGGCCAAGGGCGGCAGATGCGTGGTCGAACCTGCCATCGGCTATGCCTACCACATACGCAGCGGCTCCATCTCCCGTGTGCTCGAGCTTCACCATGTCGAAGCGATGCGCAAGGCGGATGCGGTGTTCGCTCAAACCCATCGGATGGATGAGGCAGCCCAGGCTGCTTTCGCGCGGCGCGGCCGCAGCCTGCGCAGGGCGGCTTCGTTCCTGGCGATGGTCCAGCACATCAAGGCGCGGTCCCTGCTCAAAGCGATCCGGACGGCGCTCAGCGACCCGGCGGCGGTCAGGCATATGGGCATGCCGATCGCCGTGCGGTTGCGAAGAGTAGCGGCACAGTTTGCCGTGGGGGCGGGGAGGTGAAGATGCAGGCACATGGAGGGATTTTTCGTGGCCTGCGAATGGACTGCAGTCGATCTCCTCAGAAGGAATTTGCGATGAAGAAAATCAGGAAGGCCGTGATACCGGTGGCGGGGCTTGGGACGCGGTTCCTGCCGGCGACCAAGTCGATGCCGAAGGAAATGCTTCCCGTCGTCGACAGGCCTGTCGTGCAATATGCGGTGGACGAGGCCTTCGAGGCCGGCATCGAGCACATCGTGTTCGTGACCGGCCGCAACAAGGCGGTCATCGAGGACTATTTCGACCTGCATCCGGAATTGATCGGAACCTTGGAGCAGACCGGCAAGAAGACGCAATTGCAGTCGCTGGAAAGCCTTTTGCCCGTGGCCGGCGCCACCAGCTTCATCCGCCAGCAATCCCCGCAGGGCCTCGGCCATGCCGTCTGGTGCGCGCGCGAGGTCATCGGTAACGAACCCTTCGCCCTGCTCTTGCCTGACATGGTCTCCTTCGGTGGGCGCGGATGTTTGGCCGAGATCGCCGATCTCTACGCGCAAACCGGTGGCAACGTCATCGCCGTCGAACGCTGCGATCCGAGCGAAACCAACAAATACGGCATTGTCGGTCGGGGCGCCGACATTGGCGGCGGCTTCGAGGTGACGGCCATGATCGAAAAGCCGGCGCCGGCCAACGCGCCGTCGAACTTCTACATCAACGGCCGCTACATCCTGCAGCCCGAGATCTTCGCGCTGCTCGGCAACCAGCAGCGCGGCGCCGGTAACGAGATCCAGCTGACGGACGCCATGGTGCGTCTGGCGAAGGACCAGTCGTTCTTCGCTCAGCCCTTCAACGGCCGTATGTTCGACTGCGGGTCGAAAGAAGGGTTCATCCAGGCCAATGTCGCCTTCGCGCTGGCGCGGGATGACATGAAAGGCCCGGTTTTCGAGATGCTCCGGGAGTTCGTCCGGTCGCATGAACGCCAGGAAGAAGCCGCATAATGCCCATCTTTCGGGAGCATTGTCGGATGGCTGACGGCGGAGGGGCCAGCCGGCTCACCGCTGTCCGGCATGAAGCTTATGCCGCGCCCGGCAGTGCTCCCGATCGTCCCGGGGCCTGTGCGCTAGACAAGCCAGAATTGGACCGAAGATGAATTATGCCAACTTTCCTCTCGACAAGAGGATGCCATTGCCGAATTCGGATGCAGGAGACGGCGAAGACTTCATCGATATCGAGCGGCTGCTTGGCATGGCCGCACGACAGGCCAAGGTGGTCGGCGTGTGCGCCATCATCGGTCTTTTCCTTGGCATGCTCTATATCCAGACCACGCCGCCCAAATATCAGTCTTACGCCTCGGTGCTCATCGACGAGGGCTTGAACAAGATCGTCGACGACATTTCGGCAGCGTCGACAACGATGCAGACCGATTCCGCCATTCTGAGCCAGATCGAGATTCTGACCTCGACGCGGCTTGCCGCCGTGGTCGTCGACAAGCTCAAGCTGGACCAGAACGATACGTTCATGAACCCGCCCCAGTCGGCGCTTGCCCAGGGCGTCGACCTTGTCCGCGGCGTGATCCAGTATTTTCGCCCCAGCCCTCCCATGCCGGGCGTCGGTGACGTCAGCAAGCTCGACCCGGCCGCGCGCGATGCGCTGATCGCCACGTCGCGCCGCGACTACGCGATCCTCAAGCTGCAGAACGAGATCCGGGCTGATCGCGTCGGACGAAGCTACGTCATCGCGCTTGGCTATCAGGCGACGGATCCGGCGCTGGCGACCGCGATCACAAAGGCCTATGCCGATGCCTATCTCGCCGATCAGCTCGATGCCAGCTTCGACGCCACCGAGCGTGCGGCGGTCTGGCTGCAGGGCAGGTTGACGGAACTGCGCGAGAGCTCGCAGGCGGCATCGCTCGCGGTCGAGAAATTCAGGGCCGAACACGGACTGTCCGCCAACAGCGACGGCCAGTTGATGAGCGACAAGCAGCTCGCCGACCTGAACGCCCAGCTCATCGTGGCGCAGGCCGATACCGCACGCGCCAGCGCCCGCTACCAGCAATACAAGTCGATCGTCGACAGCGGCTCCGACAACGCGTTCAAGGATGCCGCAATATCGAGCGACCAGCCGAGCAGCTCGGTCATATCGGCGCTCAAGACGCGCTACCTCACGGTCGCCAAGCGACAGCAGGATGTCGAAGCGAATTTCGGACCGCAGCATCCACAGGCGGTGGCGCTCGCCAAGGAAAAGGCCGACATATCGGCGCAGATCTTCGGCGAGCTGAAGCAGCTCACCGAAAGCTATCGCAACGAATATGAGGTGGCGCTGGCGCGCGAGACCGCGCTCAGGGCCAATGTCGCCGCCGCACAAGGCAAGAGTTCCATCGACAATCAGTCGCAGGTCAAACTGCGCGACCTGGACCAGAAGGCGACGGCACTCACCACGCTCTATCAGACGTTCCTCGGCCGCTACGAGGAGGCCGCCCAGCAGCAATCCTTCCCGGTCGGCAAGATCCGCATCATCTCGGATGCCTCGACGCCGCTCTCCGCCTCGAGCCCGCGCACCATCATCGTGCTCGGACTTTCGCTCGTGCTCGGCGTTCTGATGGGCGCCGGCTTCGGCGGCCTCAACGAGTTCAACGAGCGCTTCTTCAGGACTGGCGAGGAAGTGCGCGACCGCGTCGGCCTCAAGTTCCTCGGCTACCTGCCGACCATCGGCAGCAAACCCGTCAAGGAGGACAAGCCAGCCGACGGTCAGCTTGACGTCAAGGCCGCCAGATCGCCGGCGGCCATCGAAAGGCGCGCGCGCATGAGGGTGAGCATCGATGCTCCGGCATCGATGTTCGCCGAAACATTGCGCAGCGCCAAGATCGCTTTCGACGTCGTGCTGGAAGGGCAAGGCAGCCGCGTCATCGGCGTCATCTCGGTCCTTCCAGGCGAAGGCAAGTCGACGGTCGCGGCCAATCTGGCCGGGCTGCTTGCCGCCAACGGCGCCAGGACGCTGCTCATCGACGGTGACCTGCGCAATCCGGGGCTCAGCCGCGGCCTTGGCATGGAAGCCGACCAGGGGCTGATGGAAGCGGTGGTGAGTGGCCAGACCTGGCAGTCGGTCGGCAAGATCGACCGGCAGACCAAGCTGGCCATCATTCCGGCCGTGTCGCGCGGGCACTTCTCGCACACCAGCGAGCTGCTTTCCTCGGCCGGGATGCGGCGCTTCATCGAGAACGCCAAGGAGACGTTCGAATACATCGTCGTCGACCTGCCGCCGCTCGGGCCGGTTGTCGACGCCAAGGCCTTCGCGCCGCTCGTCGACGGCTTCGTGCTGGTCACCGAGTGGGGGCGCACGCCGCGCGCCATGGTGCGGTCGATGCTGGAATCCGAACCCTATGTCGCCAACAAGATCGTCGGGGTGGTGTTGAACAAGGTCGACCTGAAGAAGCTGGCCAAATACGGATCGTTCGGGGCCTCGGAGAAATTCTTCGACAAATACTCGACCTACTATCTCGACAAGTCGGAAGTGCGCAGCAAGGCACCCGTCTAGCCCGGTTGCGCTCCTCAGCAATTCCAGGGAGGGTGTCAGACGGTTTTCCTTCGGAATTGCATCAAAACAAAGAGTTGGGGACAGGTCACCGTTTCCGTGAAACGGTGTCCTGTCCCCAGGAAAAGATCAGCCGGCTCTGCTTGTCGGCGAATCCGGACAGGCGGCCGCTCTGGAAGACGGCGGGGCCTATGCCTCAGCCTGCATCCCTCGATCCTCGGCTTGTCCACCGGCGTACGGCCGTACATCACCCAGCGGTCGAGAAGATGCGCCGCTTCGAAGGCGTCCGATTGCGTGTGGCGGGCAGGCCGAGAGGGTTCACATCTTGGCGGTTACGCTGCCTTCATCCGGTAGCGGAAAACGGTGTGGTCGAGCAGCAGCCGGATACGCGGTTCGGCCTCGGTGGCCACCAGCCAGCTTGCCGCGATCATGGTCGCGCCGACCACTGTCATCGACAGGAGATAAGGCACGTGATTTTCTTTTGAGCCATGCGACCTTGTCGATGGCCCCCCGTCAATCACTGTAGGGTGGCTTGCTGCATTGCACAATAAAAGTATTGCTTGCCGATCAAGATAGGCCCATCAGCAAGCGAAGCGGCGCCTCAAACCCCTATCCCGCGTTCCTTCAGGGCGGCGGTGATCTCGTCGAGGATAGCCGGGTCGTCAATGGTCGCCGGCATGGCCCACTCTTCCTTGTCGGCGATCTTCTGCATGGTGCCGCGCAGGATCTTCCCCGACCGCGTCTTGGGCAGGCGCTTGATCATCACCACGGTCTTGAAGGCGGCGACCGGGCCGATGCGTTCGCGCACCAGCGCGACAACCTCCTTCTCAATGGCATCCCCATCGCGCGCGACACCGGCATTGAGCACCACGAAGCCGAGCGGCACCTGGCCCTTCATGGCATCGGCAATGCCGACGACGGCGCATTCGGCAACGTCGGGATGGGCGGCCAGCACCTCTTCCATGGCGCCGGTCGACAGCCGGTGGCCGGCGACATTGATGATGTCGTCGGTGCGGGCCATCACATAGAGATAGCCGTCTTCGTCGATCATGCCGGCATCGGCCGTCTTGTAGAAGCCGGGGAACTCGTCGAGATAGGCCTGGCGGAAGCGGGCATCGGCGTTCCACAAGGTCGGCAGGCAGCCGGCCGGCAATGGCAGCTTGACCACGACATTGCCCAGCGTGCCGCGCGGCACTTCGTGGCCGGCGTCGTCGAGCACCCGGATGTCGTAGCCGGGCATCGGCACGCCGGGCGAGCCATATTTCACCGGCAGCAGGCCGAGGCCGGCCGGGTTGATCGTCATCGGCGATCCGGTCTCCGTCTGCCACCAATGATCGACGACGGGCACGTTCAATTTCTGCTCCGCCCATTTGATGGTTTCGGGATCGGCGCGCTCGCCGGCGAGGAACAGCGTGCGGAACTTCGACAGATCGTATTTGGGAACGAACTCGCCCCTGGGATCCTGCCCCTTGATGGCGCGGAAGGCTGTCGGCGCGGTGAACAGCGCGACGGCGCCGTGTTCGGCAATGACGCGCCAGTAAGTGCCGGCGTCGGGCGTGCCGATCGGTTTGCCTTCGAACAGGATGCTGGTGCAGCCATGCAGCAGCGGTCCGTAGACGATGTAGGAATGGCCGACCACCCAGCCGACATCGGACGCCGCCCAGAACACCTCGCCCGGCTTGACGCCGAATTCGTTCTCCATCGTCCATTTCAGCGCGACCATGTGGCCGCCATTGTCGCGCACGATGCCCTTGGGCTGACCGGTCGTGCCTGAGGTGTAGATGATGTAGAGCGGGTCGGTGGCGAGCACCGGCACGCAGTCGACATTGGCGCCGGCCGCCCGCTCGCGGGCGACGGCGTCGGCATAGTCGACGTCGAAATGGTCCTTCAGATCGCAGGGCAATTGGTCGCGCTGCAGGATCAGGCAGGCGTCCGGCTTGTGGCGGGACATCTCGATCGCCTTGTCGAGCAGCGGCTTGTAGGCCACGATGCGGCCTGGCTCAAGGCCGCAGGAGGCGGAGATGATCAGCTTCGGCCTGGCGTCATCGATGCGGGTGGCAAGCTCATGCGAGGCAAAGCCGCCGAAAACGACCGAATGCACCGCGCCGATCCGGGCGCAGGCGAGCATGGCGATCGCCGCCTCTGCCACCATCGGCATGTAGATGATGACACGGTCGCCCTTGCCGATGCCGCGATTCTTCAGCACCGAGGTCAGCGCCACCACTTCGCGCTTGAGCTCGGCATAGGTGAATTTCTTCACCGTTCCGGTGATGGCGCTGTCATGGATCAGCGCGATCTGATCGGCGCGCCCGCCGGCGACATGGCGGTCGATGGCGTTGTAGCAGGTGTTGCAGGTCGCGCCGGTGAACCAGCGTCCGTAGACGCCGGCCGTGGCATCGAACACCTTGTCCCAGGGCGAGTACCAATCGATGGCGACGGCCGCGTCCGCCCAGAATTTTTCCGGATCGCGTTTCCAGCCGTCATAGACCTCGTGATAGCGTGAAGCCATCCACATCCTCCCCAGGATCGATTTGCCGTCTTTGTGATAGCCTATGCTGTTTTTTCCGGCGATGTCTTCCCCGATTTTCGTCCGAGATGGTCTCGTCCTGAGCGGAGACGCCCACCGCCGTGAAGTACGGCATTGAGGGAGCGCATGCGCCACCGGTGGTCGCCTGCAAAACGCAAACCGGCATGGACTATCTCCCCGGCTGATAGACAGCGCCCCATCACCGCGCTATCTCATTTCGGGGTTTTGCATGGCTTTTTGGGGCTGGTGATGGAAATTGTTTCTGGGACGGTTTTGCGGCTGGCGGACGACGCCTCGGTCCAGCATGTCGGCGATGGGGCCGTCGTGCTTCTGGCGCGTAGCGGCCAGCTCTACACCTGCAACGGTACGACCGAAGCCTTTCTAGACAAGGTCGATGGCGCCCGCAGCCTTGACCAGATCGTCGGCCTGCTTTGCGAGGAGTTCGAGGTCGACAAGGATACGCTAGACGAGGACATGGCGACACTCGCCACCGATCTGGTCTCGGAAGGTATCCTCGCCGCACCTAGCGCCTGATGAAGGGACGCGCCTGATGGCCGACGGTCCGCTCCTGCGTGCTTTGTTTCGCTGCCATCTCTGGGCAAGCGCGCGGCTGATGCCGGTCCTCATCGCCAACCGCGGTTTCGAGGAGGTGCTGAAATGGGCGCCGCTCGCCTCGCCGACACCCTATCGCGGCCTGCCAGCCATCTACATCGTCGCCCGCGTCAACCGCACCGTGCGCCATCCCTGGCTGATGCGCGACCGCAGATGTCTGCGCGAGGGTCTGCTCGGCCATCGTTTCCTGCGCTTCGCCGGCTTCGATCCGGAGCTGCGTTTCGGCGTCGATCCGAAATCGCTGCAGGCGCAGCATTTGTCGGCCCATTGCTGGGTCTGCCTGGACGGCAAGCCGGTGGTCAGTGACAGTCTTCCCGGCATGGTCGAGATCTATCGCCACCATGCCGATGCCACAAAGGTGGGTCGCGCTTGACCCGACTTTCAACATGCTATGGCCTCAACGGCCAGATTCTCGGCATATCGGCCGACCGTCCCGAGCTGTGGCAGGATTTCGACAGGATGCTGGGCGTCATGCGCATGGGAGCTGCCGTCGAGCCGGGCTTTCACCTTGATATCACTGAGACGGATGTTCTGGAGGAAGAACCCAACGGGTCGCTCGTCTTCGAAGGAGAGATACCGGAAGACGGCTACTGCCGGATGATCGCGGAAGGCGGCACGGTCCATCTCGTCTTTCCAGGACGCCAGACGGTGGCGATGAATGACGAGGAGGGCTGGGCGAAACTCCGGGTCCGCCCCGGTACGAAAGCGGCCTGGACGCCGTCGATGCTGGTGCTGGACGCCGCGCTCGATGCCGGCGGCCAGCATATGCTGCACACCGCCGGCCTGACGCTGCCCGATCGTGACGCTGTCGTGCTGATCCACGCGCCAAGCGGCACAGGCAAGACCACCACGTCGCTGGCGCTGGCAACGCAAGGCTTCGGCCTCTGCTCCGACGACGCCATGATCCTGAACGTCGCTTCGGCCAGGCCCGTGGCCTGGGGTTTGCCGCGCCACGTCAAGATCCACCAGAAGACCGCCGCGATGATCCCGCTCGTGTCGCCATGCCTTGGTCCGTCATGGGACCGCAACGGCGAACAGGCGGTCTCGCTGGAGCGGCTGGCCGAGATCGTACGAATCGAAAGCCCGGCCGCCAGGCCGGTGGCGGCCCTTCTGCATCTGGCCCGGTCCGTCGACAATGAGACCCGGCTCTTACCCATGGCCCGGACCGACGCGATGGTGGCGCTGGCGATGGACAATATCCGCACCGGCATGACCGGCCTGTTGCCGCTGCAGAAGCGCCGGCTGGCGACGATCGGCAAGCTGGTCTCCTCGGTGCCGACCTTTACCCTGGAAGTCGGCACGCGCCCGGCCGACGCGGCGGCGTTGATCCTGGATACGCTGGCTGCGTCGAACTGAATCCCCGCGGCAATTTCCAGACGGAAAACCGCTTCACACTTTCCCTGGAATTGCTCTGGCCTTCGCCAGCCGCTGGATCCAGCGGAAGGCGTCGCGGCGCAGGCGCGAGCCGATCTTTTCCCGGGAATTGACCCTGAGCAGCGTGTTGGTCGTGATCAGCCGCCTGGCCAGCCGTATCGAGAGGTCGGGCTTGATCCGTCCGGCGAGTTCAAGCGCGCAGGCTTCGCCGAACAATCTGCCGGTGACGTCGAGCACGATCGCCAGTTCGAGTTCGATGCCGGTCATGAGTGCGGCGTCGAGCAGGCGGGTTTCCGATTGGGATGATTGCAGCACACGCACGCCCTGCAGAACGTCGACGCAAAGCTGCAGCCGGTGGAATTTGTGGCCGCCGGCGGCGTGCACGATGGCGATCGTCAAAAGCGCTGCCGGCGTGTCCATCGCCTCGCCGTCGATGATGCCCAACTCGCGGAAGCCCAGCGACAGGCGCCGCCGCATGCCGGTGTCGTGCACAAGGTCGCCATGCAGTTCGACCAGCAGGCTGGAATTCTCCTTTTCCAGCCATTTGAATTCCTGCAACCGGTAGGATTCGGCTTCGTCGCTGCCAAGCTCGAAGCCGCATGCCGCGATCACCCGGTTGGCCCGCGCGAGGTTGGCGGGCTCGACGAGAATGTCGATGTCGGTGAACGGCCTGTCGGATACGTTGCGGTAAAGCTTTCGCGCGAAGACAGGGCCCTTGACGATCCGCGCCGGAATGCCTTCCGCCGCCATTCCCTTCATGATGCGGTCGCCATGATACTGCAGCAGCATCGACTGGCCGGTGACAATCGTCGCCTGATCACGCAGTCCCGACAGCTTCAGCTGCAAGGCAGGGTCATCAGGCAAACGGACATCGCCACGCTCACGGAGCTTGCGCAGCATGATCGGCAGAATGCCGTGGAATTCGGCATTGTCGAGCAGTGCCGACAGAGCCTTTGCCGACAAATTGTCGTCGACCGCCGCGGACTCCGGATCGGCGAAGCGCAGCAGCAGTTTTTCGTCGGCGGGTGTCAGGGGTGGCAGCATCAAGCCGGACAATATTGCAGACAATAGGGTTGTGCACGATGGTCGCAGAAACGCATGTCTGAAGCCAGTCTTACATGCCCCAGCGCAGCGCCGCCGTGTGGACGGGGGCGTCCCACCAGCCTGTCATCTCGTCGTCGAGCATGGTGAGCGTGATCGAGCAGCCGGCCATGTCGAGCGAGGTGACATAGGCGCCGACGAGCGAGCGGGTGAGCGTTATGCCGTGGCTCTCGAATATCCGGCGCGCGCTGTTGTACATCAGATAGAGTTCCATCAGCGGCGTGCCGCCGAAGCCATTGACGAACAGCAGCGCCGGGCCTGTCGCCCTGGCGCCGAGATCGCCCAGGATAGCGGTGCAGATTTCCTCGGCGATCGCGTCGGCGCTTTTCAACTTGTCGCGGCGGCGGCCGGGTTCGCCATGGATGCCGACGCCGAACTCCATCTCGCCGTCGCCGATGTCGAAGGTCGGCTTGCCCGCGGCCGGCACCGTGCCACTGGTCAGCGCCACGCCCATTGAGCGGGTCGCGGCATTGACGCGCTCGCCCAGCGTCTTCAGCATCGGGAGGGCCAGGCCATGCTCGGCGGCCGCGCCGACGATCTTTTCCACCACCAGCGTGCCGGCGACGCCGCGCCGGCCGGTCGTGTAGGAAGAATTCTCGACGGCGACGTCGTCATTGGTCACCACCTGCAGGACGCCTTCCGACATTTCGGCCGCCATGTCGAAGTTCATCACGTCGCCCTCATAATTCTTGACGATGAACAGGCAGCCGGCGCCGGTGTCGACAGCCTGCGCCGCCGCCAGCATCTGGTCCGGCGTCGGCGAGGTGAAAACCTGGCCGGGGCAGGCGGCATCCAGCATGCCATGGCCGACAAAGCCGCCATGCAGCGGCTCGTGGCCCGAGCCACCTCCGGAGATCAGCGCCACCTTGCCTGGCCGCAAGCTCCTGCGGCGGATGAATTTGTGCTCCTCGCCAAGCACCAGTATATCGGCATGGGCGGCCACGAAACCGTCGAGGCTCTCGGTCAGCACCGTGTCCACCGCGTTCATAAATTTCTTCATGGCGTCCTCCCAAACAGCCCGGCAAGAAATGGTCAGCTGCTACCTCTGCCGGCGATGCTGGTGATCTTCTGAATGAATTCGTTGATCGCCCGGTCGAGCGCTGCGTTCTGCTTGTCGTCGCCGAAATCGGGCACGACCAGAGAAACATGCCGTGTCTTGCGCATGCCCGCCGCGATCGACATCTTTCCCGGATGTGCCTGATGGTAGGCGGCAAGGAACTGATCCCGCTCGGCCGGGCTGAAATGGCAGACGGAAAAGATTGAAGGCAGATGCTTTGAGGGGATGGGAATCGAATAGGCGGGGCTCGAAATCTGCGTGACGAAGCTGCGGTGCTTGCCAAGCGCGTCGGCAAGGCGCTGGCGCATGCCGGACGGGCGCTGGTCGATGACCTGCGACAGGATTGTCTTGTAGGCGCGGATCGCCTCTTCGGAACCGGGTTCGGGTGTGTTGTCGACCATGCCAGCCGCGCCTAGACCGAAATATCCGATATGGCCGCCTTGGCCATGGCGAGTTGCGCCGGCGCGACGGAAAGGTCGCGCAAGCCGGCTTCCAGCAGCGATGGGATCGACGCCGGATCGCCGCCGGCATCGCCGCACAGGCTGACGGGAATGCCGTTGTCCCGCCCGAAGGCCACAACCGAGCCGATCAGCCGCAGGACGGCAGGATGACGGACGGAATTGAGATGCGCGACCGCTGCATTGTCGCGCGCCGCCGCCATCACATATTGCGTCAGGTCGTTGGAGCCGATGGACAAGAAGGCGACATTGGCGAACGCCTCCGGCGCGATGGCCACCGACGGCACCTCGACCATGATGCCGAGCGGCGGCATCTTCTGAACGATGCCGCGCGTGGCGAGGCCTACCTGTTCTTCGGCGAACAAGGCGGCCGCGCGCTCATACTCCTCGGCCATGGCGATCATCGGAAACATCACTTTCAGATTGCCGTGTGGTGCGGCGCGCAGCAATGCCCTGATTTGAACGCGGAATATGTCGAGCCGCGCCAGCGACAGCCTGATGCCACGCAGGCCAAGGAACGGGTTGCCTTCCTCGACGGTGAAGCCTGGCACCGGCTTGTCGCCGCCGGCATCGACGGTGCGGATCGTCACCGGTTTTTCCCCGGCCCAGTCCAGCACCTTGCGATAGGCACGATATTGCGTCTCTTCGTCCGGCAGGGGCTTGCCGAACAGGAATTCGGTCCGCATCAGGCCGACACCGTCGCAGGTCGCGATGTCGATCGTGTCGACGTCGGACGGGCCGGCGATGTTGACCTGCACGCGCACCGCCGTGCCGGCCTTGGTAACCGCCGGCCGTGCCAGGAAGGTCCGTGCCTTGCCTTGGCGGGTCGTGAAAGAAGAGGACAATTGCCGGAAGGAGACGACCTCCGCCGGCGAGGGCGCCAGCACGATGCTGCCGTGCTCGGCGTCGAGCAAAGCGAGGCCGGCCAGATTGGCCTCCAATTGGCGCAGCCCAACCACCATCGGCACGCCGCGCGATCGCGCCAGCATGGCGACATGGCTGGCGGTGCTGCCTGCCTGCAGCGCGATGCCGCCGCCGTTCGTCCAGTCGGTTTCGAGAAAACGCGTCGGCGCGATGTCCTCGCCGAACAGGATGGCGCCCGAAGGCGCGGCGCGGTCCTCGTCCTCGGTCAGGGCACGCAGCACCTGATCCCTGATATCGCGCAGGTCCGCGGCGCGAGCGCGGAAATAATCCTGGTCGGAGGCTTCGTAGCCGGCGATCTCACCATTGAGTGCCTCTCGCCAGGCCGTGTCGGCGGTCCGTCCGGAAACGATCGACGCGAAGGCCGGTCCGCTCAGCGTGTCGTCCTCCAGCATGGCGATATGGAATTCGAGTATGCCGGCGGCGTCGCGGTCTGCGGCTTCGACCATGGCGGCAAGCCGTTTCACCGCCTTGCCGATCGCGGCTTCCAGCGACGCCTTCTCTTCCGCCGCGGTGGCTTTGCTTGCGTAGACGGCCGGTGGCCGATCGAGGTCGAACAGCGGCCCCTCGGCATAGCCGGCCGAGGCGGAAATGCCTTGGAGCCTAAGCGGTGCGGGCATGGTCCGCGCCTTCGTCGAAGTCGCGCCGCACCAGATCGACCAGCGCATCGACGGCATCATTGGCGCCATCACCCCTGGCCCTGATGTGCAGCAACGTGCCCTTCGGCGCCTTGGCCGCCATCACCTTGACGATGCTCTTGGCGTCGAACCACGGCCCGTTGGCGGCAAGCGCGATCTCGACATCGGCGGCAAAGGTCTTGGCCAGCTTGGTGAACTTCACCGAAGGGCGCGCATGCAGGCCCACGGCATGGGTGATCAGGACGGTCGCTTCGGTGGCTGCGGACATAGGTTCAACGTTCCCGTTCACTCACGACGGCGACAATTCGCGCGCCGTCGCCACCACCTCTTTCAGCGAGGCGCCGCCGGACGCCTCGGTCGCCGCCATCACCGCGCCCTCGACGATCGGTGCGTTGCAGACGACGATCTTATGCGCACGCGGCTCGCCAATCATCTCGACCGCCATTTCCGAGTTGGTCTCGGCGCCGCCGAGATCGACGAGAATGGCGACGCCGGCTTCCGACCAGGCCTTGTCGATTGCGCCCATGATCGCCTCGACATTGGTGCCGAGCCCGCCATGGCCATTTCCGCCGCACCATGCAAGCGGCACTTCGTCGCCCACCATCTGGCGTACCATGTCGGCCGTGCCCTCCGCGACCAGCGGCGAATGCGACACGATCACGATCCCGACATTGCTCATCAGGCAACCTCCCCGATGGCTTCCGCCACTGTACGCACCAGCAGCGCGGTCGAGCGCGCGCCGGCATCCATATGGCCGATCGAGCGTTCGCCAAGAAACGAGGCGCGGCCGCGCAACGCCTTCATGGCCACGGTAGCTTCAGCAGCCGCGTCGGCGACATCGACGATCTCCGTTGCCGTTTTTCCGTCCGCCAGCGCGTCATGCACCGGCTGCAGCACGTCGAGCATGGTTTTCTGGCCAACCTGTGACTTGCCGCGCGCGGCCACCGCCTCGATCGCCTTGCCGAAGGCCGCCGTCAAATTGGCGCGATCGGGGCCCGCCGAAATCTCCTTGCCGAGCGCCATGAACAGCGTGCCGAAGAGCGGGCCGGAAGCCCCGCCCACCGTCATCACCAGCTTGGTGCCGATCGCCTTCAGCGCGTCGGGCAGCGGCTTTGCCGCGAACAGATCGGCCTCGGCCCGCACGGCCTCGAAGCCGCGTTTCATGTTCAGCCCGTGGTCGCCGTCGCCGATCGCCTGGTCGAGCGCCGTCAATTCATCGGCGTGAGCGGCAATCGTATCGGCGGCGGCCGCGACCATCCTGGCAAGGTTCAATGCCGTCATGTCGGCCAAATTCCTGGTTTGCGCCTTGCCCGCAGTAGCGAAAGAACAGCCATTCGACAACTGGAGCATGCGTCAGGCCGTGACAAGCAGCGTGGCGGCGGCCGCGAACGCCTCGGCCACGGCATGGGCTCCGGGGTCGACCACGCCCTGCAATTTGGCGCCGACATAGGCGGACCGCCCCGCCTTTGCCTCCTCCATGGCGGCCGTGGCCTCTGCACCGCGCCGGGCCGCTATTGCCGCTTGCACCAGGCCTTCGGCATCAAACGCCTTGAGCGCTGGCTCCAGCGCGTCGACCATGGTGCGGTCGCCCGGTCTGGCGCCGCCGTAGAAGGTCATCCGCTCGAGCCCGGCAAGCAGCGCCCGGGCAACGCGCGCGCCGCCGTCCAGGGCCTGTGCCGCCGCGGTGAAGAAGATCGACAGCAGCACCCCGCTGGAACCACCCATCGATGCGCTCAAAATGTCACCCACCGCGCCAAGGGTCGCCGTGGGGTTGGCCAGCGGCAAAGCATCAAGCCGTTCGAGGATGCTGCGCGCGCCGGTCGCCACCGTCGAGCCGGTGTCGCCGTCGCCCGCCTTGGCGTCCAGTCCGTTCAATGTCGCTTCGAGCGAAATCAGTTTTTCGCAGACCGTGACGATCAGGCGCCTGGTGACGGCGTCCTGGCTGGGCTTGTGCGCGGCACTCTGTCCGACTGCTTTCGCCATCGGCACGACAGCAGGTGCGGCGACCGGCCTTGCCGGCATCCAGGCGTGCGGGCCGACCGGCGCCAGCAGGGCGGCCTCGCGGGCCGCGTCAAGCCGTATCAGCGACAGCGAGAAGCCGTTCATGTTGAGCGCCGTCATCAGCGGGCCGGGGCCGATCGCCAGCCTGATGGACTTGCCGAGCGGCGAGGCAAGCACGGCATTCGCGATCAGCGACATTTCAAGCGGCGGCACCGAGCCGAGATTGTTGATCAGCAGGGCATGGCTGGCCTTCGGGTCGAGCCGCGCCGCCAGGCGCTCCGTCATGATCGCCACCAGCCGGTCGGCGCTTTGCACTGCGATGCGTTCGACGCCAGGCTCGCCATGGATGCCAAGGCCAAGCTCGCCATCATCGGCGCCAAACCGGTCTTCATGCGGCTGGCCGGGGATGGAACAGGACGACAGCGACAGGCCGAGCGAGACGATGTCCTTCGCCGCCGCGCGTGCAGCGGCCGCGATGTCGGCCAGGTCGTGGCCGGCTTCCGACAGATGGCCTGATATCTTGTGCACGAACAAGGTGCCGGCGACGCCGCGTGGCTGGGCAATGCCGGGCAGCGCGATATCGTCGGCGACGATCACCATCTCGATGGCAAAGCCTTCGGCGCGCGCCTTCTCGGCGGCCAGGCCGAAGTTGAGGCGGTCACCGGTGTAATTCTTCACGATCAGCAGGCAGCCAGCGGGTCCAGTGACCGCGCGGATGGCGGCCAGCACCGCTTCGACGCTTGGCGAGGCAAAGATCTCGCCCGACACCGCCGCCGTCAGCATGCCCTTGCCGACAAAGCCGGCGTGCGATGGCTCGTGTCCCGCACCGCCGCCGGAGACGATGCTGACCTTCGTCTTGTCCCAGCCGGCGCGCAGCACGACCTTGATCTCGGGATAGCCGTCGAGGCGCGCGAGATCTTCGGAACCAGTGGTCCGCAACACGCCGTCAAGCGCCTCCGTGACGATAGTTTCCCTGCGGTTGAAAAAGTGCTTCATCGAATTCGTCCCGTATTCGCAATCGTCAATCAGAAGCCGGCGTCACCTTGGCGGGGCGCCAAGAATCATTCACATCAATCTCTGTCCATCCGCGCCGAAATAGAGCGGCGAGCGGTAGCGGATCACCACTCTGTCGCCTTGCGCCAGATCGGTGTCGGGGTCGGTCAGCGTCACCAGTTTCTTCGGCCCCACCGTCACATGCAGATGGTTCTGGTCGCCAAGATGCTCGACCCAATCGACGGCGCCGTCGGCATGGCCATTCACGGCCTTTTCGATCGTCAGATGTTCGGTGCGCGCGCCGATCGTCTTCGTGCCGGCCGGCACGCCGCCATCGGGAAGCAGCCCCATGGGCAAAAGATTGATCGCGGGCTGGCCGAGCCTTGCCGCGACATGCAGGTTCGCCGGCTCCGAATAGATCGTGCGCGGCGAGCCGATCTGCACCAGCACGCCATCGGCGAGGATACCGATGCGGTCGGCCATGGTCATCGCCTCGATCTGGTCGTGGGTGACGTAGAGCATGGTGGCGCCGAGTTCGGACTGGATGCGCTTCAGTTCGAGCCGCAAATCCGCGCGAAGCTTGGCGTCGAGCGAGGACAGCGGCTCGTCCATCAGGTAGATGGCGGGCTTGCGCACCAGCGCGCGGCCGATGGCGACGCGCTGCATTTCACCGCCCGAGAGCTTGGTCGAGCGGTTGGCGAGCTTGTGATGGATGCGAACCATCTTCGCCACTTCCTCGACGCGGCGGCGGATCTGGTCCTCCGGCGTTTTCCGCGCCGGCGAGCGCAACGGGAAGGCGAGATTGTCGAACACCGACAGATGCGGATAGAGCGAGTATTGCTGGAAGACGAAGGCGGTGTCACGCTCGGCCGGCGACAGTGTCGTAGCATTATGGCCGCCGATCTGGATCGTGCCGGCATCCGGCCGTTCCAGCCCCGCGATCAGCCGCAGCGTCGTCGTCTTGCCGGCCCCGGTCGGCCCGAGCAGCACGACGAATTCGCCGTCTGATATATGCAGATCGAGACCGTTGACGGCGGCATGCTCACCAAAACTCTTGGTCACGTTCTTGATGCGCACATCAGCCATGCCGCGCTCTCCGCTCAGAGGCAGTATCGTGGATCGCCGTCTTCACGGCGCGGCCGGAGCCCCTGTCGAACAGCGACAGCCGCGCGCTGTTCAAGGCCAGGCCGACATGATCGCCGGCATTGAGCCGGATTTCGGCCGGCACCCGCGCCTTGATGATGCCGTCCGCCGTTTCCACGGCGACGATCTGCGTCGTGCCGAGATATTCGGTGCCGTAGATGGCCCCGCGCAGCTTGGAGGCATCGTCGAAGCGGATGTGTTCCGGGCGGATGCCGAGCGCCATGTCGGCTGGCGCGATGTCCTCGCGCACCTCCGGTACCGCGACCTTTGCGCCTTGCACGACAATCTCCTTCGCGCCCTTGGCAAGCCCGCCGCCGAACTTGAGAAAATTCATCGGCGGCGAGCCGATGAAGTCGGCGACGAACATGGTCGCCGGCCGGTCGTAGATCTCCCGAGGTGTACCGAACTGTTCGATGACGCCATGGTTCATCACAGCGATCTTGTCGGCCATCGACATCGCTTCCATCTGGTCGTGCGTGACATAGACCGTTGTGGCGTGGATCCGGTTGTGCAGTTCGCGCAGTTCATGCACCATCAGGTCGCGGAATTCGGTGTCGAGCGTGCCCAGCGGCTCGTCCATGAGGAAGCATTTTGGCCGCCGCACGATGGCGCGGCCAAGCGCCACGCGCTGGCGATCGCCGCCAGCAAGACCCGAGACGGATTTGTTGAGCAGATGGTCGATGCGCAGCAGCTTGGCCGTCTCCTCGACCCTTGTGCGGATTTCGGCCGACGGCATGCCTTGCGCCAAGAGCGGGAAGCCGATGTTCTTGCGCACATTCATGTGCGGATAGAGCGCGAACAGCTGGAACACGAAGGCGATGTCGCGCTCGCGTGCCCTGAGCATGGTGACGTCCTCGCCGTCGAGCAGGATCTGGCCGCCGGTCGGCAGTTCCAGCCCTGCTATCATGCGCAAGGTCGTCGTCTTGCCGCAGCCCGACGGCCCGAGCATGACGAAGAACTCGCCATCCTCGACGACGAAGTTGGAATCCTGCACGGCAACGAAGTCGCCGAAGGCCTTCCTCAGGTGTTGGACGCGGATCTCGGCCATGATTATTCCGGGAACTTCGAGACGACGATGAACATCACGGTGCCAGCAAGCATGGTGATGAAGGAATGGGTGTAGAGCGACAGCGCGAAGGGCTGGAACAGCATCAGGAAGCCGATGGCGATGAGCGCCGTGGCGACGTTTTCCATCACACCGCGCCTGGCCCAGCGCGGCCAGAGCGATTTGCGTTTTGCGGATTGGGTCATGCTCATTTGCGCACCGCGCCGAAGGTGATGCCGCGCAGCAATTGCTTGCGAAGCAGGATGGTGAAAACCAGGATCGGCACCAGGAAGATCGTCGTGCCGGCCGCGACCGCCGGCCAGTCCTGGCCGCCTTCGCCGATGATGGTCGGGATGAAGGGCGGCGCGGTTTGCGCCGTGCCGGAGGTCAAAAGTGCCGCGAACGCATATTCGTTCCAGGCGAAGATCAGGCAGAAGATGGCGGTGGCGGCAATGCCGGTCGTCGCCTGCGGCAGCACGGTGCGCCAGAAGGCTTGCAGCCGCGTATAGCCGTCGATCATCGCCGCTTCCTCATATTCGCGCGGGATTTCGTCGATGAAGCCTTTGAGCAGCCATACCGCCAGCGACACGTTGACCGCCGTGTAGAGCAGGATCATGCCGAGCGCGGTGTCCGACAGGCCAAGCTCGCGATACATCAGATAGATCGGGATGGCGACGGCGATCGGCGGCATGAAGCGTGTCGACAGGATGAAGAACAGCAGATCGTCGGCCAGCGGCACCTTGAAGCGCGAGAAGCCATAGGCCGACAGCGTGCCGAGAAAGACAGCACAGAAGGTCGAGCCGAAGGCGATGATCAGCGAATTGAGGAAGCGCGGCAGGAAGTTGGACGGGCCGGCGATCACCATATTGCGCTTGCGCACCGTCTCGTCGCAGAAGCCGGTCGCCGGCCCGAGCGAGTTGATATATTCCGGCGTCTGCCTTGTCCGCGTGGTGAACAGGTTGCAGTAGCCCTCGATGCTCGGCTGGAACACGATCTTGGGCGGATAGGCGATCGAATCCGGCGGCGTCTTGAAGCTGGTCGCGAAGATCCACAAGAGCGGGACGATCGAGATCAGCGCGTAGGCGATGATGATCGCGCCGGCGATGCGCTTCGAACCTGCCGAGGGTGCGACGACAGAATGGGCTGTGGTCAGGCTCATCTCTGTTTCACCTTGTTGAGCGCCTTGACGTAGATGTTGGCCAGCCCGAACACCGCGACGAACAGGATGATGGCGAAGGCCGAGGAATAGCCGGTGCGCCAGCTCTCGAAGGCCTGCCGCTTCAGCGTGATCGAGGCGACCTCGGTGGTCGAGCCCGGCCCGCCGCCGGTGAGCAGGTTGACCATGTCGAACATCTTGAAGTTCTCGATGCCGCGAAACAGCACCGCCAGCATGATGAAGGGCAGCGCCATAGGCAGCGTGATCGACCAGAATTGCCGCCAGTTGGAGGCGCGGTCGACCTCGGCCGCTTCATAGATGTATTCAGGGATGGAGCGCAGGCCGGCGAGGCAGATCAGCATCACGTAAGGCGTCCACATCCAGGTGTCGACGATGACGATTGCCCACGGTGCGAGTTGTACGCTGCCCAGCATCTCGAAGGAGGAAGGCGGCACGCCCGTGAAAAAGGCGACGAGATAGTTGAAGAGGCCGGTCTGAGGTTGGTAGAGGAAGCGCCAGAAATTGCCGACCACGGCGGGCGACAGCATCATTGGCACCAGAATGACCGTGGTCCAGAAAGCGTGGCCGCGGAACTTCCGGTCGATCAGCCAGGCCAGCGTGAAGCCGATAACCGTCTGCAGCAGGATGGTCCAGAACACGAAATGCGCCGTTGTCTGCATGGCAATCCAGACATCCTGGTCCCCGAGGATGCGTTGGTAGTTGGCAAAGCCGAGATTCTTCACAACCTCGTTGGACCGGTTGGCGCGGTAGTTGGTGAACGAAAGATAAATCGCCCAGAACAGCGGGAAGATGTTGATGGCGAGCAGCAGAAGGATCGTCGGCGAGATGAACAGCCACGCCAGGCCCTTGTCGCTGATGCCCCGGACCCTGCGCGCCAACGGCTCCGGGGTAGCCCGGGGAACGTTGTCCGCGGTCCGATTGAGCATGGTCATTCCTGCTTCGGTCACGTGCTCGTCTCGATGATGGAATTTATCTGAACTGTGTCCCGTGCCAAGGCGGCACGGGACACTCGGCCGTGGCTCGGGAGGAGCCTTACATCTTGCCATCGTCCTGGAAGGTCGCTGTCCAGTCCTTGACCAGGCTGTCGAGCGCTTCCTGGGCCGTGCCCTGGTCGGCCACGACGTAATCATGGACGCGCTTCTGCATCGCCTGCAGCAATGTGGCGTAGCTCGGCTCGGCCCAGAAGTCCTTGACCATCTGCATCGATGCGAGGAAGTCAGGGGCGAAGGGCGCGCTGTGCGGGAAGGATGGTGCTTCCACCACCGCCTTCAGCGCCGAGTAGCCACCGATCTCCCACCATTTCTGCTGAACAGCCGGCTGGGCAAACCACTTGATGTACTTCAGCGCGTCGTCCTTATGATCCGAATACGAGACCACCGAGATGCCTTGGCCGCCAAGTTGGGTGAAGTGCGCCTGCGGGCCGGCAGGGTTGGGGAAGAACCCTATCTTGTCGCCGCCGACGTTCGGGTCCTTGTACAAGCCAGGGAAGAACGCGAACCAGTTCATCTGCATGGCCACCTGGCCTGACTTGAAGGCGTCAAGTCCCTCTGACATGTAGGCGTCGGTCATGCCCGGCGCGGTGCAGCACTTGTAGAGATCCTTGTAGAACTCGAGGCCCTTCACCGCGCCCGCCGAATTGACGAACCCCTTCATATCGTATGGCTTCTTCGGATTCTCGTATTGGAAGCCGTAGTCGTAGAGGACGTTTGTCACGCCCATGGTGATGCCTTCCGAGCCCCGCTCGGTGAAGATATACGCGCCGTATACCTTCTTGCCGTCGATATCGCGGCCTTGGAAAAACTTGGCGATGTCCTTGAGCTCGTCATAGGTCTTGGGCGGCGCCAGATCGCGTCCGTACTTCGCCTTGAACTCGGCTTGCAACTCCGGGCGCGAGAACCAGTCCTTGCGATAGGTCCAGCCGACAGCGTCGGCCATCGCCGGCAGTGCCCAGTAGTTCGGCGTGTTCTTTGGCCACTCTGAATAACCCAGCACCGTCGCCGGCACGAAGTCGTCCATGCTGATCTTCTCCTTGTCGAAGAAGTCGTTCAGCTTGACGTAATGGCCGTTCTCGGCCGCACCCCCGATCCACTGGCTGTCGCCGATGATCAGGTCGCACAATTTGCCGTGTGAGTTCAGTTCGTTGAGGAAGCGGTCGGCATAGTTGGTCCACGGCACGAACTCGAATTTCATGCCGATGCCGGTCTGCTTGGTAAAATCCTTGGACAGTTCGACAAGCGCGTTTGCCGGGTCCCAGGCGGCCCAGCACAGCGTCAGGTCTTCAGCGTGCGCGGCATTCGAGACAACTGTCGACGCAACCATCGCCGAAGCCAGTCCCAACGCCAGTTTCAAGCTCGATTTCATGCCTTCCTCCCATTTGCGAAACGCGCCCGAATGACGGTTTCAAAATCCTCAACCCTCTCCTCAGGGGCCCAAACATGGCGGCGCGGCAGCACTGCCAATGTTTAGTAATTTGTTTAGTGATGCAATTTTTACTAAACAAGGCAAGCGAATTCGTTGCTGCGCCGCAACATGACGAGCGGGCACTTGAAATCGTTGGGAAATGACCGCCGGGTTCCTCCGGCAGCCGCTCAGCCGGCCTCGTTGGCGGTGCTCGGGTTTGGCATCACCGGCCGCAGGGGTGGCGCTGGCGGCAACAATGCCCGTATATCGGCGAAGGGAAATCTGGGCTCGAAGCGGAAGGCCTCCGCCAATGAACCGGGGAGGCTGTTGCATTGGCCGGCGCGAAATTCATTTTGGATGCGCGCCCTGTCGACATATTGCTCCGGCCCCTGCGAGCGGTGCGCCCGGATCGCCTGCGTTTTGATATCCCGATAGGCGGAAATATCGACATAGTGCGTGGGCGCGAACCCGGTGCCGCCCATCGTGTCGGCATGCAGCACGGGGACGGCGAACGAGGCCGCGATGCGCACGCCGTCAGACAGGGACCGATGATCGGCGTGATAGTCGTTGGGGGCGTGCGTGATCACCAGATCCGGTCCAATCTCGCATAGAAGCGTTTTCAACGCGCCGATAAGCGCGCCGTCGGCCACCAGCTCGCCATCGGGAAAGTCGAGGAAGCGCGGCGCTGCGCCAAGCAGCGCGGCCGCGGCTGTCGCTTCCTCGCGGCGGACACGGGCCAGAACCCGGGGATCACTCTTGCCGCCCCTGGCACCATCCGTGGCCACGGCAAAAGTCAGTTCTGCGCCTTGCGCCGCATAGGCGGCCATCGTACCGAACATGAAAATCTCGATGTCGTCGGGATGCGCGCCGAGCGCCAGTATTTTCACGCTACTCTCTCCCGGAAATGGAAAAACGTGCCGAACGGAATCCTGCTCGCCCTCATCGCCTACGCAAGTTATTCGGGCAGCGATGCCGTTATCAAGAGCCTGGGCGGGCAGTTCACCGTCTTCGAGATCGGCTTTTTCTCCACCTTGTTTGCCGGCTTTTTCCTGTTCTTCACCCGCCCGGCGGGCGAACGCTGGCGCCATTTCTGGCGCATGAAACGGCCATTGGCCGTGCAGGCGCGGGCCTTTGCCGGCATCGCGTCGGGCGTGCTCAGTGTCTACGCCTTCACCCATATTCCGCTTGCCGAAGTCTACGCGCTGATCTTCCTGGCGCCTTTGCTGGTCACCATCCTGTCGACCGTCATCCTGAAGGAAAAGGTCGGCCCCTGGCGCTGGCTGGCCGTCATCGCCGGCTTCGCCGGGGTGATGCTGGTGGTGCGGCCGGGTTTTCGCGAATTGAACCTCGGCCATCTGGCCGCCTTCGTGAATGCCTTCCTCGCCGCGACCAGCGTCATCCTGATGCGATCGCTCGCCCAGCAGGAAAAGCGTACATCGATGCTCGGCGTGCTTGTCGGTTATGGCCTGCTGTTCAACGGGCTCGGGGCCGCCACCACTTCGCTCACCCTGCCAAATGCCATGCAGCTTGTCTGGCTGGCGATGGCGGGCGCCTTCACGGCCTGCGGGCAATTCATGCAGCTTCTGGCCGCCAAATACGCGCCCGCCAACCGGATTGCGCCGACGCATTATTCGCAGATCGTCTGGGCGGTCATCCTCGGCGCGCTGTTCTTCCAGGAATATCCCGACTGGCTGTCGCTGGTTGGTCTGGCGGTGGTCGGCGGTTCCGGTCTGCTGACGATGGTGCGCGAGGAGGCGCGGCTCGGCACGGTGCGCTGGAACCCGTTTTCACGGACCAGGCTTTGAGGCCGTACACATTGCAGAGCGACCGCGACCGCTGATATGCGAACGCGATGACGACCAGACTCTTGCCGGAACTTCCGGTCACAGCCGTGCTGCCGGCGCTTGTTGAAGCGCTCGGCGATGGCAACAGCGCCGTGCTGGTGGCGCCGCCCGGCGCCGGCAAGACGACGCTGGTGCCATTGGCACTGCTCGATGCGTCCTGGCTGGGAGCCGGCAAGATCGTTTTACTCGAGCCGCGCCGGCTCGCCGCCCGCGCCGCCGCCCGCCGCATGGCCGAACTGCTGGGCGAGGAGCCCGGCGGCACCGTCGGCTACGCCATGCGCATGGAGAACCGCACTTCGGGCAGGACCAGGATTCTGGTCGTCACCGAGGGTGTGCTCGCGCGCATGGTCCTCGACGACCCCGAACTGCCCGGCATCTCGGCTGTCATTTTCGACGAGTTCCACGAGCGCTCGCTTGATGGCGATTTCGGCCTTGCGCTGGCGCTCGACGTGCAAGGTGCGCTGCGGCCCGACCTGCGATTGGCCGTCATGTCGGCAACGCTCGATGGCGCCCGCGTCGCGAAACTCCTGTCGGGCGCGCCGGTGATCGAGAGCGAGGGCCGCGCCTTTCCTGTCGATATCCGCTACGACGAGCGGCCGGCCGGCGTTCCGGTCGAGGACGCCATGGCCAAGGCGATCCGTGCGGCCCTTGCCGAAGAAAGCGGGAGCGTGCTCGCTTTCCTGCCGGGCCAGCGCGAGATCGAGCGCACCGCCGAACGGCTGGCGGGCAAGGTCGGCGCCGACACCGACATCGTGCCGCTCTATGGCCAGCTCGACGGCAAGGCGCAGGACGCGGCCATCAGGCCGGCGTCGGCCGGACGCCGCAAGGTGGTGCTGGCGACCTCGATCGCCGAGACCTCCATCACCATCGACGGCGTGCGCGTCGTCATCGATTCCGGCCTGTCGCGGCTGCCGCGCTACGAGCCGGCAAGCGGCCTGACAAGGCTGGAGACCGTGCGTGTCAGCAAGGCTTCCGCCGACCAGCGCGCCGGCCGCGCCGGCCGAACGCAGGCCGGCGTCGCGATCCGGTTGTGGCGCGCCGAGCAGACGGCGGCGCTTCCCGCCTTCACGCCGCCGGAAATCCTCGAAGCGGACCTATCCGGCCTGCTGCTCGATTGCGCCGCCTTCGGTGTCGCCGATCCCACCGGGCTCGCCTTTCTCGACCCGCCGCCGGCTCCGGCACTGAACGAGGCAAGGACGCTGCTGCGCGCGCTCCATGCCATCGACGAGGCAGGGCGCCTGACGCAAGCGGGCATCGCGATGCGCAAGCTCGCTCTCCCGGTGCGGCTGGCGCATATGGTGGCCGAAGCAGCCAGGAACGGACACGCCGGCGAGGCGGCCATGCTCGCGGTGTTGCTCACCGAACGCGGCCTTGGCGGCGGCGACGGCGCCGATCTGGAACGGCGGCTGATGCGCTTTCGCCAGGAAAGATCGCCGCGCGCCACCGCGGCGCGGCAACTGGCCGAGAGGTTGGCGAAGCAGGCCTTACCCTCCCCCTCGAGGGGAGGGTCGGCGACCGAGCTGAGCGCAGCGAAGCGAGAGAGACGGGGTGGGGTCGGTTCGGGCACGCGACCCATCCTTCCACCCCACAGTGCTTCGGGGGTCGACACACCGGGGCGAGCCACAGGTCTCGCCCGTCCCTTGGACCCCCACGAGGAGGGAGATGTGACCGCCGGTCCTCTCCTCATCCACGCCTGGCCGGACCGCGTCGCCAAGGCACGCGGCGAGCGCGGCCGCTTCGTGCTGGCCAATGGCTCCGGCGCCATGCTCGATGCCGCCGACCCCCTGGCGGGCGAGCCGTTTCTGGTCGTCGCCGACCTGCAGGGCAAGGCGCAGAATGCGCGCATCGCGGCGGCGGCGGCAATAAACGAGGACGATATCCGCGCCGCACTGGCCGACCGGATCGAAACGCGCAAGCAAACGAGCTTCGACCGCGATCGCCGCTCCGTGCGCGTGCGCGAAACGGTGCGCCTCGGCGCCGTCACGCTCGCCGAGCGCATGCTGCCGGCGCCGGCCGGCGCCGATGCCGATCGCGCCATCCTGGATGCCTTGCGCGAGCACGGGCTGTCGCTGCTGAGCTGGAGCAAGGACGCCGAGACGCTGCGCCAGCGGCTCTCCTGGCTGCATCGCGGCCTCGGGTCGCCTTGGCCGGATATGTCGGACGCAGCACTTCTCGAGCGCCTTGACGACTGGCTGTTGCCCTTCCTGTCGGGTGCCGCATCCCTGGCCGCCATCGATCCCGGTGTTGTGTCGGCTGGCCTGACCTCGCTCGTGCCGCATGACCTGCGGCGCAAGGTCGATGCGCTGGCGCCGACCCACTTCGAAGCCCCGTCGGGCAGTCACGTGCCGATCCGCTATGACGGCGAATGGCCGGTGCTGGCGGTTCGCGTGCAGGAACTGTTCGGGCTGGACCGGCATCCCTCGATCGCCAACGGCACCGTGCCGCTGACGCTCGAACTGTTGTCGCCGGCGCACCGGCCGATCCAGACGACCCGCGACCTGCCTGGATTCTGGCGCGGCTCCTGGGCCGATGTGCGCGCCGACATGCGCGGCCGCTATCCCAAGCATGTCTGGCCGGAAAATCCGCTGCTCGCCGCCGCCACCGCCCGCGCCAAGCCACGAGCATGATCCCAAAGTGAAACCGGTTTGAGACAAGATCATGGTCAACAGGGAGTAGAGCTTCAATCCGACCCCATCGGATTGGAGCGGACCTAGCGTTCCCGGCTCCGCGGCTGTAATCCATGGCGATGATCAAGGTTTTGCGCGCACCCGACTTCCAGCAGAGCCAGCGGCTGCGGCTCAACACGCTGATCCGACTGCGCTGGCTGGCTATCGTCGGCCAGAGCGTGACGGTGCTCGTCGTCGCTTATGGTTTGAAGTTCCCATTGCCGGTCAGCCTGTGCTTCGCGCTCATTGCCTGCTCGGCCTGGATGAACCTCTTCCTGGCCTTCCGGTTTCCGGCCGCGCACCGGCTCACCCCGTTCGCCGCCTTCGGCATCCTGATCTTCGACAGCCTGCAGCTTGCCGGCCTGCTCTACATGACCGGCGGCCTGACCAATCCGTTCTCGCTGCTGATGACCGTGCCCGTCGTCATTTCGGCGACGTCGCTGCCCCTGCGCCTGACCGCCATTCTCGGCGCGCTGGTGATGATGGCGGCGACCTTGCTTGTGTTCATCCATCTGCCGTTGCCCTGGTATGAAGGCGCGCCGTTGGTGATGCCCTTCATCTATGTCGCCGGCATGTGGATGGCGGTACTGTCCTCGATCGCCTTCACGGCCATCTATGCCTTCCGGGTGGCCGCCGAAGCGCGGCTTCTGGCCAATGCGCTTGCCGCCACCGAATTGGTGCTGCAGCGCGAGCAGCATCTTTCGGCGCTCGACGGCCTGGCCGCCGCGGCTGCGCACGAGCTCGGCACGCCGCTCGCCACCATCACGCTCGTCGCCAAGGAAATGGAAAAGGCGCTCGGCAAGGATCCGAAATATGGCGATGACGTGAAGCTGCTGCGCTCGCAGAGCGAGCGTTGCCGCGAAATCCTCAAGCGCCTCACCAGCCTGTCGTCCGAGGGTGAGGCGCATCTGTCCCGCTTGCCGCTGACTTCGCTGGTCGAGGAGGTCACCGCGCCGCATCGCGACTTCGGCATCTCGATCAAGCTTCGCCCCGGCGAACGGACCGGGCCGGAGCCGGTCGGGCGCCGCAATCCGGGCGTCATCTATGGCCTCGGCAATCTGGTCGAGAACGCCGTCGATTTCGCCCGCAAGAACGTCACCGTGAGCTGGAGCTGGGACGAGGCGACCGTCACCTTTTCGATTGTCGACGACGGGCCCGGCTTTCCGCCTGAGATCATCGACCGCATCGGCGAGCCTTACATGTCGACGCGCCAGGGCACGGAGGCCGGCGGTGGCCTGGGGCTTGGCCTGTTCATTGCCAAGACGCTGCTCGAACGCTCGGGCGCCGCGCTCGATTTCCGCAACTCGAGCGGCCTGGGCGAGGGCGCGGTGGTGCGGATTTCATGGCCGAGAACTGTCTTCCTGAATCCGGAATCGGCCCCTGCCACCATGTTTGACACCGCGTAGATTGGACAATAGCGGCGCAAAACTATATCTGCGTAAAATTAAGGCAGCAGGATTTTCGAGACGATGACAGGCGATGAATTTATTGGCGCAATGGTCGAGGGCGAGGACACTTCGCTTCTGATCGTCGATGACGACAAACCATTCCTGACCCGCCTCGCTCGCGCCATGGAAACCAGGGGCTTCGTGGTCGAAACCGCCGAGAGCGTCGAGGAGGCGGTGGGCAAGGCGCGCGCCAACCCGCCCGCCTATGCCGTGGTCGACATGCGGCTTGGCGACGGCAACGGCCTCGATGTCGTCGCCGCCATCCGCGAGAAGCGCGGGGATTCCCGCACCATCATCCTCACCGGTTACGGCAACATCGCCACCGCGGTGACAGCGGTGAAACTCGGCGCCGTCGACTATCTCTCGAAGCCGGCCGATGCCGACGATGTCTTTGCCGCGCTCACCCGCACGACAGGTGAGCGCGCGGCACCCCCGGAAAACCCGATGTCGGCCGACCGTGTGCGCTGGGAACACATCCAGCGCGTCTACGAAATGTGCGAGCGCAACGTCTCCGAGACCGCGCGCCGGCTCAACATGCACCGCCGCACGCTGCAGCGGATCCTCGCCAAGCGCGCGCCGCGCTGATCGCCGAAACACGCAGGCAATCGCCTGCGATATTGGTAATTGGCGAAACCATCGATGACAGCGCCCCTCTCCCCGTCACTATACGAGGAGAAGATGCCGTCAGGCAGGTGAGGGGCAGCGCAACGCTTGGGAAACGATGACGGAGGCGACATGCAGGATTTGAAGCAACGGCCGGTTTCCGTCTTCCGCGAATTTCTCGACAGCGAGGCGGCCGGCGGCATCATTCTGATGGTGGCGGCCGCCCTGGCGCTGATCGTCGCCAATTCGCCGCTTGCCGAGACCTACTTCTCCGTTCTCCACGCCTATCTCGGCCCGCTCAGCATCTCGCACTGGGTCAATGATGGGCTGATGGCCGTGTTCTTCCTGCTCGTCGGGCTTGAGATCAAACGCGAGATGCTGGACGGCCAGCTTTCGACCTGGCCCAGGCGCGTGCTGCCCGGCATCGCGGCCGCCGGCGGCATGGTGGTTCCTGCCCTTGTCTATGTCGCCATCAACCGCAACAACGGGCCGGCCTTGTCCGGCTGGGCCATACCGACCGCCACCGACATCGCCTTCGCGCTCGGCGTGCTGTCGCTACTCGGCAGCCGGGTGCCGGCCTCGCTGAAGGTTTTCCTCACCGCGCTTGCCATCATCGACGATCTCGGCGCCGTGATCATCATCGCCATATTCTACACCAGCGGCCTGTCGCTGGCCTATCTCGGCGCCGCCTTCGCCGTTATTGCCGCGCTCATCATGCTCAATCGCATGCGGGTGATGACGCTGGTGCCCTATCTCGTGCTTGGCGCCATCCTGTGGGTGCTGGTGCTGAAGTCGGGCGTCCATGCCACGCTTGCCGGCGTCGCCCTTGCGCTCACCATTCCGCTTGAACGCGCCGCCGGCATCGGGCACGACCTCGAGCATTCGCCGCTGCACCGGCTCGAGCACGGCCTGCACAAGCTCGTGGCATTCATAGTCGTCCCGATCTTCGGCTTCGCCAATGCCGGTGTTTCGCTCGCCGGCCTGAGCCTTGGCGCGCTGCTCGAGCCGTTGACGCTGGGCGTCGCCGCCGGCCTCGTGGTCGGCAAGCTGGTCGGCGTCTTCGGCTCCTCCGCGCTTGCCATCCGGCTCGGCCTCGCCGACCTGCCCGCCCATGCCGGTTGGACCCACATGCTCGGCGTCTCGCTGCTCTGCGGCATCGGTTTCACCATGAGCCTGTTCATCGGCCTGCTCGCCTTCGCCAGCGATGTGGCGCTGCAGGACGCGGTCAAGGTCGGCATCCTCGCCGGCTCCTTCATCGCCGCCATCTTCGGCGCTGCCGTGCTCCTGCTGGCGCCGGCCACGGCTGGGGTGGAAAAGGACGAGGAATAGCGTCCGCGCTTCTGGCAGACGCCGCGCCGCCCCTCATCTGCCCGCCGGCATCTTTGTAACTTGTCATTTGCCGAATCCGTTATGATGGCGGGAGCGGTGGCGGA